>NZ_CP041036.1:2169317-2479219 GCF_006385555.1 Shewanella polaris
TTCAGTGCTCAAGCCACGCTTTATCAAGCCCTTGGAGGCAGCGATATTGCAGCGCCACTTGTAACGGAATAATAAAATACAGTTAAATTTATATGATATATAACAACAAAAGCTCGCATGCACAGCGGGCTTTTTGTTTAAGTGAGGAGGGGTAACGGGTTATCACTATTAGCTACAAATATGGCCGACTAGGGTTAACTGTGATTTTTAGCATTCATCAATTGTTACCTGGAATTGGGCTTAATTAAAGCTGTCTTCTTAGTTAGTGTGCCAAAATAACGAATCAGTCTCTCGTAGATAATAAATACAGATGCAATACGATATCCCAGATTAACCCCATTTAATTATGATTTGCCTACAATCTATTACTTGTCTAGAAGGCATAAATTTCCGGTGCATGACCAGATATTTAATAGAATTGATATTAGTTACCACTTTTTTGATAACGAAGATAATGCTACCTGTGCTGTTTCAAAATCTAATATTTCGACTGCATTGCAAAGCACTGTTAAGTCATGTTCAAGGTGTGTATGTCCTAGTAACTTATTTTGAAGTGACAGAGTAATATGAAGCGCCTTGAGATTGTGGTCTTGTAGATGTTGCTTCAGCTCCGTTAGCATCAAGGTGAGTTCAGGGACTGAATAATCAACAGCGGATGGTGTCTCTGTTGATTGGTTAACTTCATCTGTTGTTAATAGTGCGTGGATACTCGACATTTCAGCTTGTGCGACTAAACGTAATTGCTGACCCAATTCTGAATTTAATATATCAACCTCATTAGCCGCTTCCAGTCCCGCTAACTTACTCTCCAGGTCACATAGGTATTGGTAAAGTGATGATAAGCCAGTCGTTCCAGAGCTCCCTTTAAGGGTATGAACCAAGCGTAATAGCTCCTTGATGTTTTTTTGCGAAATCATCAACTCTATATTTTGCAGTTGTGGCTCAAGATTTTTTTCAAAAACCTTTATTAAACGGCGATAAAATTTTTCATTACCACCAAAAGGTTCCAGTAAACATTCTAAGGTCATATTTTCTAATTCTGAGCTAATATTATTAGCGACCTTGTTGTGAGTTCCGTCAACTTGCTGCTGATTAATAGCCATTTTATTCGCTTTCATATTAAGGGTTCTCGGTAGATGATGGCGTTGTTTATCTACTACAAAAAAGAATAATAGCAGTGACTAAATAGGACGATATTGGATGAACTATAACGATATATTGACGAGATTTATGGCCAGTCAATGTGATTATTCAACAACTTAGTTTGCTACATCAAAAATAATAATACAATATTAGTTACAAATGTAGCCAAATATGGGTATTAAACCAAATTAACCGGAGTCGGAATGCCGTTAGATAAAATTTTACATGTAGAAGATGATGAGTCGATTCGAGTGATTGTTGAAATGGCGCTTGTTGATATCTCAGGATTTACGTTAGTTGCTTGTGAGGGCGGAAATGAAGCCATTAACCAAATAGACCATTTTACGCCTGACTTAATATTATTAGACGCCATGATGCCCGGTATGGATGGTCTTCAAACACTCATTGAGATCCGTAAAAAGCCACATTGCCAACACATTCCGGTGGTTTTTATGACCGCTCGTATTCAACAATCTGAAAAAAAAGAATATTTAGATGCAGGCGCAATAGCCATTATTGAAAAACCGTTTGATGCTATGAGTCTTGGCGATAGACTTGAGTCTATTTATCAAGCTTACCTAGCGTCCGCAGACATTAACAAACCGGAGTAACCGATGCTAACGCCTGTATTACCTCATTCCGAGCAAGAAAGACTCATCTCGTTACAAAATACGGGACTGTTAGATACGGATCCAGAGCAGCGCTTTGATCGTTTAACCCATTTGGCTCAACTTTGTATCGGCACCGACATAGTGCTTATTTCATTAATCGACTCTAACCGCCAATGGTTTAAGTCTAAACAAGGTGTAGAGGTATGCGAGACAAGTAGAGATATCTCAATTTGTGGGCATACCATTTTGGGAACAGACATTTTTGAAGTTTCTGATACTCTTCTCGACAGTCGATTTGCAGATAACCCGTTAGTTGTAAACGCGCCTTTTATTCGATTTTATGCCGGAGTGCCGTTAGTTAATAACGGTGAAAACATCGGCACACTGTGCTTTATTGATAGCCAACCTCGCCAGTTTACAGACAAAGAACGACAAATCGTTTTTGAGTTTGCCAAGAGTGTTGAGCAAGAAATTCAAGACAAATTACAAGAACAGGCACACGAGCTATTAGTAGCAAGCGAGGAAATGTACAGATCAGTGCTTGAAGGTACGAGGATCGGCACTTGGCAATGGAATATTCAAACTGGTGAATCAAATTGTAACGAACGTTGGGCAGAAGTTATTGGTTATACGCTTGCAGAGCTTGAACCCATTACTATAGAAGCCTGGATATCAATGATACATCCAGATGACTTGGCCTATTCAGATACCGCCTTAGATGATCACCTCAATGGATCAACCCCATTTTATGACGTTAAATGCAGAATGAAGCACAAAGATGGCCATTATGTGTGGGTGCATGATAGAGGCAAAGTTGTTTCATATTCAGCCGATGGCAAACCACTGATGATGTATGGCACACAGGCCGATATCACCAAAGAAAATAATAACGAGCAAGCATTATTGCAAAGTCGAGATCAGTTTAAAACTTTGGTTGCCAATATACCGGGAATGACTTACCGATGTCAGCATGATGAATATTGGACCATGCTGTATATGAGTGAACATATTTATGATCTTTCGGGCTATCCTGCCAGCGATTTCATTAATAATGACCAGCGCTATTATGTGAGTATCGTTCATCCTGACGACAGGGCAGAGTTATTTGAAATTATCGAAAAAGCAGTGCAAAACCACACTAGTTGGGTATTAAATTTCCGTATTTTGCACAAAAATGGATCCGTAGTGTGGGTAGAAGAGCGCGGTGCTGCTGAATATGACAGTACTGGTGCAGTGCAATACCTTGACGGCTTTATTATGGATGTGAGCAAAGAAAAAAAGCTGCAAGATCAACTCTACAAACTCACACAGCAATTGCCTGGTGTGGTTTATCAATATCAATCATGGCCAGACGGACGAAGCGCATTTCCTTACGCTAGCGATGCAATAGAAGATATTTATGGTGTAAAACCAGAAGATGTATTAACCGACGCTTCTAATGCTTTTACCAGAATATACCCAGAAGATTTAGCTGCTGTAGCGCTGAGTATCGAAGAATCTGCCAAACATCAGACGCTTTGGAAACAAGAATATCGTGTTTACCGAGATGACAATACAGTGACGTGGATGTCGGGCAGTGCGACACCAGAGATGATGCCTGATGGCAGTACCTTATGGCATGGGTATATTCAAGACATTACCCAAACCAAAGAACATTATCTCAAACTCGAAGAACTCAATCACCAGCTCAATGTTGCTCAGCAAAGTTTAGATTTAGCCAGTGAGCAAGCTCAAATTGGTTATTGGCAAGCATCATTGAAACTGGGAACCTTATGGTGGTCACCCATTATTTATCAAATATTTGGATTAGATGAACAAGATATCGTTCCAAGTATCACCTTGTTTAAAAGTGCTGTGCATCCTGACGATATCGACAAAGTGGCTAAAAGCGAACAAGAGGCTCGTTTAACTGGTATCCATAATGTGGTGCATCGCATTATTCGACCGAACGGCGAAGTTCGCTGGGTGCACGAACTAGGGCAGTTAGTTGCCGAAGATAAAAACCCAGATTTAATACTGATAGGCTCAGTGCAAGACATTACAGACCGAATGAAATTACAACAAGTCAAAGATGAATTTATCTCGACAGTAAGTCATGAACTTCGTACACCCTTAACCTCAATTTATGGTGCATTAAATTTATTGCAGTCTGGCAAGTTAGTCACGTTACCGGCCAAAGCAGACAAACTAATTGATATTGCGAGCAGCAACTGTAAACAGCTTAGCCGTTTAATCAATGACTTATTAGATATAGAAAAACTCGCTGCAGGAAAGATGTTGTTTGAAATGAAACGCTTACCTATTGAACCTCTTTTACAAAGAGCGATTAATGATCATCAACCCTACGCAGACCTGCATAATATTACGCTAACACTGCAACTGGAAAAGCAAATGGGTGAAGCCTTGCTTTATATTGATGAGCATCGTCTATTACAAATCTTGACCAATTTTCTCTCTAACGCGGTTAAGTTTTCACCTAAAGCGGGTAACGTAACCCTGTCTGCCACCCAAATTTATGATGAGATTGAGATAGCTGTGCAAGATCAAGGCTCTGGGATCCCAGAAGATTTTAAAGGCAAGATTTTCGAACGATTTTCCCAAGCCGATGCCAGTAGCTCTAAAGCTAAAGGCGGTACTGGTTTAGGTTTGGCGCTATGTAAAGAGCTGATTGAAGCAATGAATGGCAGTATTGGTTATCGGTCTGAAACAGGCACTGGTTCGCGGTTTTATATTCGATTGCCCATATCAGTAGAACAGTAGAAGTCTGAGATATATCAGAATCGATAATGGTAAGGTAAGCCATTATTTATTACAGGGAAATAAAAAACGAGTTAGCGCATAAACGCTAACTCGTTTGGTCATCATAAGGCAAACCATAATCAGCATCTTTGGTCTTGTTAATTATTTGGTTTTTAACCTTGAATCATTTATAACCGATGGTTTAAGCGTAAAGTGCTTTATTAAGCACTGTTTACTTGGACGTTGCCGCATTGCTTAACTTACTGAGTACACCTGAGATTTTATTGATCACCTTATCGCAGCCTTTAATATTATGACGTTGTTTAATGTATTCCGGATTGTTATACGACAGCCAAACGTTGTTATCAGCATCCTCGCTAATCAAAACCTTTTGAGGTAAATCAATCGCGACGAGTTGGCTGCACTGCATTAATTGCGTACCAATCTTAGGATTTCCAAAAATGATGACTTCAGTTGGCCTTAATGTTAATCCCACACTGGCAGCATTTTTTTGATGATCAATCCGCGTAAAAACCGTAAATCCTTTGTCTTTTATAATCGACTCAAATCTGTCAGCAGTTTCTTTGGCTGAGTAATGACTTTCAAGAGTGATAAGGCTTTCGACCGCATAAGCTTGAGTAGATGCTATCAAGACAACAAGGGCTAGCGAAATATTTCTAATCATAATGGTTACCTATTGGTTATGTTTGATTAATGATGGCACTTTGACCAAGCTTAATTTGCAAAAACATTTGTCTAATAACTATACACCATGACCCATTAACGGGTTAACCATTGCTCGTTATCATATTGACCCTTGATAACGTAACTAGCCTGATACTGGAGTGCAGTGAGCGATTAAAATCCATTAATACGTATTGTTGAGTATCGAATGTTGACCTAAATTATCATTGTGATGCTAATTTTACCGCAGTACCAAAAGCCATTATTTCGGAACAACCATCCATAATTGCACTCGTTGTAAAACGGATCCCCACAATCGCATCGGCTCCTTTTTCTGCCGCACTGTCAACTAAGCGTTCAATGGCAACATCTCTGGCTTCATTTAACATTTCTGTATAACCACGGATCTCGCCACCCACAATGCTTTTCAGTCCAGCCATGATATCGCGTCCAACGTGTTTTGATTGAACAACATTTCCCGTAACAATACCGACTATATCAATAATGTCTCTACCTGGAATCGTTTCTGTAGTGGTATAAATCATAAATCCTCCATTAAACAAGGGCACTTAATTATCGTACTGCGAACAGACTAAAATGGGAATTCAATTAGTAGCAATTAACTGGATAGTTTCGTTTATACTTTAGCGAGCTATTGTGGTGTATACGATCCACAATTCGCTGGTGGACGTAAAAGCTTATAAAGTAAACGAGCAGTATGTTGATAGCTTTTTACTTGATTTACCCATCGTTAGTGTGAATAAATACTCGCGAAAGTGAATGTAAGTTAAAAATTTACTTAGGGTAATACTTTATTTTTTGCATATTTAGGAATAATCATGCAAATACAGGTTTAAGTTTATTACGCTCGCCTAATCACTACTATTATTAGGGCTTCTGTTTACCACAATTATTCCGGACTTATGATGATTGTTATTGATAACGTCAGCGGATCTCTCTCCATGGATTAATAAATTCAATTTTTTAAGTTCAATGTTTGCAAGTGCAATGGTTGTAAGTTCAATGTTTACAAGTGCAGTGGCTGTAAGCAGTCCATTGGTAATCTTGGTGTTGGTCTCTCAGTAAAATGTTAGGCGTTAATCGTATCATTAGTCGTTAAGAGGTTTGTTTGGCTTCACATCACTCGTTATTAAATCATCAACGTCATTTTGAACGTATAGGGCCAGACTATCGTAATGGCGACTCGGTAAGCTTTCTCGACATCAAGCATACCTTTGGCCTACAACATATTCGCGTTGGCAAATGGGTCAATCGTGAAGAGTCAGCACTTGCGGCTAATTTGATTTTTGATTCACTAGCCGATCTTGCCAATATTTTAGCCGTGCCGCCTGAGTTAATAGGTTTACGCGGCAGCTTACGCTTTGCCTTTGGCCATGGCGGCCAAAAAGGAGTACAAGCTCATTACTCACCAGCATACCGAGAACTGGCATTGGCCAAAAATGCCGGAGCAGGGGCGTTGGCTCACGAATTTTGGCATGCATTCGATCATTACATTGCCGACAAAATGTTTATCGACGACAGTTTATTAGACCCATATTTATCCTCCCTGGCGTTAGCAGAACAAAATGCCAATACAAGTCGAGTTAAAAGCAGTCGTGCTAATTTATTTGCTTGTGCCAGCGACAACTGGCTGGCCGATAAATCCATAGTTGCTCACCCGCTTAATCAACAACTCTCAAAGTTATTCCAAGTCACCTTGCTCAATACTAATGGCCAAGAACCTCACGATTATGTTCGCCGCTCCATCGTATTAGATAAACAGCAAGGCTGCCATTACTTTGCCAAACCTACTGAAATGATGGCGCGAGCCTTTGAATCCTGCATTGAAATGTATTCACAAGACTATGCAGAAATCTCTAACCCATACTTAGTAAATAGCACTATCAACTCACCACTTGCTAAACATGGCGCATATCCAGATGCACAGCATTGCCATGAAATATATCAAACCATGATGAAATATTTTGAACCTTTAGGGTTAGCGTTTGATAAAGAGCAGCGTTAGATACTGCGAGGTTCCACAGAATGAGTTTAATTGAGGTAAATATGGATGCAGAATAACGGGAACTGCTATTAAGTATCAAACGCTTACTGTTATAGTAAGCTGTTATTTTAGATCTACATCCTGCTTTACACTCAGAAGTGTAACCAGCACTGCATAAGGAAGGCTAAGTGAGTATTTTATTTTATGATGACAAGGCTGATTCCCTTGCAGAGTTATACCTGTCTCTTTCATTTGACGACGTCCATGGGCGTTGGCTTGAACTTCTCGCAGGACTTAATACCATTGATAAAATCCACATTCTTGATGTAGGTGCAGGCTCGGGTCGAGATGCGCGCTATTTAGCCCAGTTGACAGGTGTTGATAATCAAAAAGCATTCGTGGTGGCAGTTGAGCCCGCAGAGCGTTTGGCGCACATTGGTAAACAGACTACCTTGGGGCTCAATGTCATTTGGATTGACGATATGCTTCCAGAACTTATCAATGTAAAAGCTTTGCAGCATAAATATCATCTGGTGTTATTGAGTGCTGTGTGGATGCACCTTGAACCCATACAAAGAAACCAAGCGCTGGCAGCCTTGTCGGCATTAATGGAGGACAATGGATTAATAGTCATCACACTTCGCCATGGGGAATGTAATGACGAGCGATTAATGTATCCCGTCTATGTGGATGAGATTGTTCGGCTTGCACCGTTATACGATTTGCAGATGGTGAAGATTACCGATAGAGATGAGGATACCTTAGGTCGAAGCGGTGTATGCTGGCAGACCATGGCATTAAGGAAGACTTTCAGTGAAGATAATGGGCAAGGAAGGAATTTATAATGCTTGAACCTATTCAACAAGTTGCCTTTATTAATTATTTACAACGCCTGTTGGTCGAAGGTGATTTTGTTGCAACTTACAAGTTTGCTTTGTTAAATGCGATTGCCGACATCTGCATAGAACGTCCACTGAGGCTTGATTTAGACCCAGACAGTCAAGACAAGGTTTATTACACTGAAATCACTGAAAAATTTATCGAACTCTACTGGCAACATGCCTCACCCTTTGGTGAAGTTGATGGTAAAGCGTTTATCCTGTTACAAAATACCGGTACTCAAGCTGCAATAATCAATCAGATCTACTTATTACAACAACAAGGCGTAACCAGCATAAGTCAATTGAAGCAACATAAAGATTGGCAAAAATTACTCAATAAAGCCTTAAAAGTGCTTAAAGAAGGGCCATTATGGCGTTTACAGCTATTGGCCGGTCAGTTGGACTGCTATTACTATTCACATGATAATTCGAAAAATTATATTCAATTACAGCCGGGGATCAGCTTTTGTTTTCGACGTTTTCATGATCTTGTGGTTGGTTTGGTAAGAAACAGCTGGATTGATAAAATACGCGCTTATCCACAAAATCAGGAAGTCATAGGTGACAAGGGTAACTTGAGTGACTTTCTGTTTGGCAGTAATCGCCAGTCATTAATACAAGCTCGACATGTAATGCATGATATTCAGCATGGTTTATGTTTTTACTGTAAAAGGAAAATTCTAAGAACAGGGCAAGTGGATCATTTCATCCCTTGGGCGAGATACCCAAATGATCTTGCACATAATTTTGTCCTAGCCCATGACAGCTGTAATCGTCAAAAGAGCGCACACCTTGCAGCCCAAAGCCATAAAGATGCATGGTATGAACAAAATATAGTTAAACATTCTGCACTAATTACAAGCGAATTAAGTCGATATTTTAGAGCGGACTGTCGTCGTTCAGAGGCTATTGCGAGTTGGGCTTACCAGCAAGGGTCACAAAGTAATGTTTTACTTTGGTTAGAAGGTAAGACATTTGTGCCTTATTTGGGAAGTTCTGCGATCGATTGCTAAATTAATCGCTTAATCTCTAAAATTGAATATGGTTTTTATCAAAAAACGCCATAAGACAGGAAAAATTCTCGGTCTTATGGTGTTACTCAATTTTGAAGTTGTGTTTACTCATTTACTGCTTGTATACCACGCCGACTTTCATCACAAAGGTGACGTTTTCCATCAAACTTATGTTATCCAACGGATTGCCATAAACAGCGATAATATCAGCTAGGAAACCAGCTTTAATTTGGCCTAAGTTATCTTGTTTTATCAAGGTTGCACTATTAATAGTAGCCGCTTGTAATGCTTGCATCGGCATCATGCCAAAGGTCACCATGCGGGAAAACTGTTTACCGTTATCGCCATGAGGATAAATAGCCGCATCAGATCCAAATACCATCTTAGCACCTGCTTTAACGGCTTTTCTAAAGCTATCACGCTGTGCTTGCGACATTTGTTTTTCTTTATTGATATTGGCTTCAGGTACCCCGTTAGCGGCGCCAAAGGCGAGGGTATATTCAGTGTTGTAAATATCGCAAGATAAATAGGTACCAGCTTTTATAGCCATCTTAATCGCTTCATCGTCCATAAAACTACAATGTTCAATGCTATCAATACCGGCGCGAATTGCATCTTTAATGCCGCTAGGGCAGCGATAACAAGGCCGCGCATATGCGCTTCATCTGCTGCGCGCCAACTTGGGTGCCTTTAGAGAACACTCCGCCAGTGGCATAGACTTTAATCGCATTGGCGTTGTATTTATTGTTTTCGCGCACTTTAGTGCGTATTTAGGGGCCGTCGGCAACACCTTGATATTTAGCATGGGTTTCTGGTGCGGGGAAGTTATCATGGCAATGTCCGCCTTAATACCAATGGCATGTCCTACAGCCCAAATGCGTGGTCCAGGAATATCGCCAGCATCTATACCATATTGTGTATCAATTTGTATTAGTAGATAAAACGAGAGGGTATTTTGATGGTGATGGCCTAAATAATCTTTGAGTATTTGGTATTGTTGTGCAGCTTTTGCGTAATCCAGTGTTAATCATTTCAAAATATTGATCAATTCGGGTTCTATGTTAATGAAATTTTATTCCTACTTTGAGATTGTTAAGGCTCTTGATAGCTACCTTAACGTTAGTTGTTTGCAGTAAAGTTATCGGTCGATAGAGAAAGTGAATGTAGTTACCTATTAATATATTAAATGGCAAGCGGATATCTTTAACTGTTGCATGGTGTTATTGCTGTTTAACCATGTTGGTGCTGTATTCGTTTGTGTTTGACGTTTATCCATGTAGCCTCTTTTTGCTGTTAATAACCCACTTGTTGGATCACCGCGATTGCCGTTTCATTTCGGCCTTTTTTAGACGGTACCCGATGGCCTGTGTTGGCATTAGTTTTCATGGTTTGAATAAATTGATTCATTTGCGGGCCGATGCTGATGTGTATCGGTCGATTTTTCCCGTAATAGTACAGGCGATCAAATTTCAGGTTTTCGCACATCCATTGCGCGACTTGTTGCATATCAACACTTTTATCTTCTGTGTTGCTAATGACGGTAAAGTCGCATGCGGCACCTAAACGGTCGCAGATGATTTTTTGATTTTGATTGAGTTCGTGAGAGCAGTGCTGGTCAAGCTTTGGTGCTATATGTGGATTACGGTTTTTAGCAATTTTTCTGACAAGTTCTGGCGAACAAAAGCCATAGGTTAGCGACAAGGGGCCAAATTGATCGACAATAGGGTCGAGTATTTGGGTGGCCAGTAAACTGAGGGCGCGCCAAGTGTCAGGCTGTAATGGCAGGTTTTCAATATTATGCTCCAGTGCTGTTACACCACAATTAATGAGATCTGCATAAGTGAAAAAGCGGCTCGCTTTGCCATTGATATTATAAGTAAACAATCAAAGTCCATCGTGTACGTCATTTGGGACAACAATACCGTGTATTGATATGGCTGACTAGATTGAACAGCAAAAAGTGATGATAAATTAGTGAAATATTGGTTAACCATTAACTAGTGTGATTTCTAATTTATGGGGCTTTAGTGACATTTCATAAAACCAAAAATTTAGATTACGGACTTATGTTGTATTTATTGAACTTTTAGTAAACAGATGAGGTTTTTGAAATAAAATTAAGACATTATTGAGTAATCCCTTTGAATCTGTTCAATTGAGATACTTGACCATCAGATGAATAATAAGAGACTGATTAATTTAGCGATTGTTAATATTCTTGATTATCATATTTTGACCAAATGGGCACTTGGGGTGGATAATATTTAACTAGCATAATGTATTAACAAAATGTTACATTATTGTTATCTAATAAGGTTTTTGTTGTGAGGGGAGCATGTAAATGAATGATGTTGTTGAATCAAACCATGTGATGAAGATCCCTATCGATAAACTTGTTCTTGGCATGTTTGTTACAGCAATAGATCGTCAACAAAGCAAAGTAGACATTCTTAATCCGGGTAAAATTAAACACCATGATGCCATCATTAAGCTTAAAAATAGTAATGTCACCACAGTTTGGGTAGACATTGAGCGCTCATCTGACAATTGTGGTTTATTCAAATCTGATAAACCAAACGATTCGATTAAACCACTAGCTCGTAAAGCGACTGTCACCCGAGATGCAAGACAGCTTCAAGCTAAAAATTTGCTTGCTGAAGCAAAGGGGCTTATTCAAAAGGTATTAGCCGAAACCTATGAAGGTAAAGCGTTTGACATTACTCAATTTGATGGCCTTGCCGATAAGATGATTGAGACGGTAATGGACAATGAAGATGCTTTTAAATGCATTTTAGCGTTACGTACTAAAGATTGTCTAGTCCTAAAATAGGTTGACGGTTTTTATTAAGCCAGTTGGAACTCCCGACTGGCTTTTTCATGCACTTCGTTTGGGGTTTTCATTCCTAAACTAAGGTGCGGTCTTAACTCGTTATAAATCCTAATAGATTCTTTGATGAGTATTGCCAGCTCCTTCATCGTACGACAGCGGTAAAGTAAAAACTCTTGCTTCAAAATACCATTCACTCGCTCAGCTAACGCATTCTGATAACAATCATACCCATCTGTCATCGATGGCCTTATCGCATTCGCAGCCAATTTATGTTGATATTCTGCTGAGCAGTACTGTATCCCTCTATCTGAATGATGAATGACATCACTGGTTGTCTGACGATTCTTTATCGTCATCTCCAATGCTTTAACAACATCACTGGCTTTCATTTCATCACTTAATTCATAACCCATTATTTTTCTTGAATATGCATCTGTGACTAATGATAAATAGTGAGTTCCTTCGTCTGATTTTACGTAGGTTATGTCACTGACAAATACCTCTTCAACGCTCTTCACCACTCTGTCTTTGAGTAAGTTTGGGTGTTTTCTCAACCAATGGTGGCTATGGGTTGTCTTGGTGTAATTCTTCCTAGGCTTTACTAACATATTGTGTTGTTTTAAATACTGAAATAGGCCGTCCCTACCTAGCTTTATGCCTTGTTCAAGTAACTGTGGCTTGATGAGTTGATAAAGCTTACGCGTACCCACTCTGGGCATGAACTGACGCCAATACATAACCATAGTCATCACCGGTTTTAACATGTCAGCTCTTGCTGCTAAGCGCTGCTTCCATTGATAAACAGCTTGTCTTGATAGGTTAAACTGCCGACTCGCTGTCGCTAGCTTTACAGTGCCTTTTTCTTTGGCAAGCCAGAGCGTTCGGCTAAGTACTTTTTTTCTAAATCAATACCGTACTCATTTTTAAGTAACTCGACCATATCGCCATAAATCATATTTTTCATTTCGAGATTGGAGACTTGTTTCTCTAATCGTTTGATTTTCTGGGCGGGTGTTTCTGTAGATTTGGACATAGGTGAATGCTCAATCGGCTGGGACCAATCTAATCTACCATGTTTTCGTAACCATGTTAGGACGGTACTTCTCCCTTGAATGCCATAGTGGTTTTGAGCTTGCTTATACGTTAGCTCGCCTTTTTCTACTTGACTAACAACCGCTAATTTAAAGCCTAATGTGTAATCTCGTTGAGTACGTTTTATATTGATTGATACTGAAGGTTTCATAGATAAGTCTCCAATGTGTCAACTTATCTCAGGACGGGACAGATGCTTACTTGCTAGAACATTCCATTAATGTTGCTTTTTTATTGATTACCTTTGGTCAACATCTAAAACTTGATATTGATGTACTTAGACAGATGGCTGTGGGGGGTATTTTGCATGATATCGGTAAAATAAAAGTCGATGATACCATTCTCAATAAACCCAAAAAGCTAACGCCTGAAGAGTTCGAACATATGAAATTGCATCAATTTTTTGCAATACAAATAATGGATGACACTAAAGGTTTATCGCAGATGAGCAAAGACGTATGCTTGATGCATCACGAAAAAATTGATGGTAACGGTTATCCAAACGGCTTAAAGGGCGATGAAATTCCACTTCATGGGCGCATGAGCTGCATCGTTGATATATTTGATGCTCTGACTGCCGAACGTTGTTATAAAGAGGCGATGAGTCCTGCTGCTGCATTTAAGGTTTTGATAAGCTTAACCCCATTTCACTTAGATCAATCCTTAGTTTATGAGTTTATCCGCTGTATCGGTGTATACCCAGTTGGTTCGTTAGTGTTACTTTCTGATCAAAGAGTAGGCATTGTTTGGGAAGCAAAAGACCGTGATGTATTTCACCCTATTGTAAAGTGCTTTTACTCGCAAAAATATAAACGCTATACCGAAATTGTCATGGTAGATTTATTAAAAACATCGGTGGATATTGAACGAGGTATTACTCCTAGCAGTTTAGGTATTAATCCCGCACCATTTTATTGATTACTTTGATATTTATAATTAACAATATTGTATCCTTAAAAATTGTATAAGTATTCTGTAAATGTTTTTAAATCATAATTAGTATTAATTAATTTAATCAGTTAATTATATTATATCGCCACTAATAAATTCTATTCTCAGCTCAAGTCGATAGAACAATAATGACCTCCGATAATCATATAAAACAGATATTACACGGACTTTACCAGACTGAAATTAATTGGCACAGTGTTGATAAAAGTGCCATGACAGATTCACATATTGTAAATATGATAATTGAGTTAAGTAAATACTAGTTGAAAAAATCGAGTATATATTCAGAGTGACCAATGGTTGTTAACATTTGAAAAATGCTCTTAGACAATTTTGGTTAGGATTTTTTTATTGATAATGAATAGATCGCTTTGGGTATCCAGCGTTTTCATCTAGTCATAAGTCTTATTAGGCGTTGCAGAAGGAGCGGGGTTGGACGCTAGGGATATCCAACCCATTTAGGTTTAGCATTGATGTTCAAAGGATTTCTGTTACCTCTTGGCTCGTTTACCCAACTCAGTGTCTAGCAAATTTATCATTTGTTCTGTAGCGAAAGTAATAGCATCGCCAATGGTTTCAGCATGCTCACTGGTTGTAATTGGACGTTCCCCAGCAAGCCTAACTTCAAGTAAACAGCGCTTGTCTTTATTACCAGACTTGGCTGAGCTGTTTTCGTCACTTAAATGTACTTCAATACGGGTGATTTGATCACTGAAACGGTTGAGATCGGATTTCAAACTATCTTCTACATGTTTAGCCAGTGAATCTTGTCCGGATATATTTTTGTCGGTATTTATTTGGATTTGCATGACAATGTTCTCCTGTAATTCAGTTTTATGATAGGCCTATCGTTGGTATTGAGCTTGTGTATGGTTTTAACCGACGACCTCAATTTACACGGTGGTAACCAATTGATATTATAAAACTTTTTATAATGCACAAGTTGATTTTGCACATGGTTTAATTCAGTTTATACCTAAGTTTATCATTCAACAAATAAAACTGTATAAATAGTATGCAGATAAAATGTATTAATCCATGCAGAAATCGTTAAGTACAACAGAAGAAAAATCTCGTTGAGTTTCATCTCGTGGGATCCCCAACTCTCTTAGATTAGTATGACAAATTTATAGCGATGCTTGGGAGTTAATAAACCGAGAGATTGACTTTAAAAGGAGTTGCTTAGCGGCTTCTCATATAAGGAATATTGATGAGGGTAAGATATTGCCCGCTGTGTGAACTTTTAAGTAAATTGATTACTGCCGCGGTATTATTTCGTTGATTAAGCCTAAACACTTGATGATAGTTCAGACTGCTACACTAATACTTGGCGGGTGTTGGCGATGTAGTGATGGATCTGCGCTTCCGTTTTTGTGTCAATCATCACTTCCGGTCGACGGTGCTCAGGGCAAGGCATACGTGGTGTTGTGCCGAAAACACGACATATCAATGGGCGCTCTTCATAAACCTCGCAACCATTTGGGCCCAAGTATACACAGTTCCACTCTTTTAATGCGGCTTCATGTTGAGCGTTAGTTTTAAAGGGGAGGCGTGCCATTTCTTCAGAAGATGTCGTTACTGGGCCACAACAATCGTGACAACCTGACTTGCATTCAAATGATGGAATTCGTTCTCGCAGCAGATCGACTATCTCTATGTTATTTTTCATTCGTTATTAACTCTTAATGTACATATCACATCGGCTTGAATAAATCGTAGTGTGCTAGTTCAATAATGAAAAGCATATCATTATTAAACGTTAATCGATTGAGACATTAAACTCAAAGCAATTAACGTTTACTTAGCAACCTATAAGCCTTGCTGATACTGGGCGTTAGTTGAGATTGTCACCAGTTGGTTTAACTCTACTTTAGATTCGCTAACGCCTTTAAGTACGTTTTCGAAATGGGTAACTAGCTGAGTTTTATCTATTTCAGCTTTTGATCCAGACCCAATGTTGGTGAGGTCGATAAAGAACTCATCAAATAAGTGCGATAAATCTTCAACGGCTTCGATGTTTAAGAACTGCTCGTGGTTATAAATACTTGGGTAACCACCTTTTTGCTTGTCTACCGCAAATGAAATGCCTTTCACATTCGTGATAGTCGTGGCTTTCTCACATTTAAGCATGCAACCATCTTCAATACTGGGTTTACTACAACCGACTGTTTGCTGGAAAAAGCATTGTCGGCTAGTCATCATCAAAATGGGATGATAGATGCTATAAAGCAGTTTGAAGTTTTCTGGTCTGGCGATATTTTTAATTTGATTACGGTTAATTTCGTTCGAAATAAATGCGCCAGCACAATTTAATTGTTCTTGTAATGTAAGCAAGGCATACGAGTTAGTAGTGTTTAAAAACGGTCCAGCAATCCATTCAATGCCCATTTCATAGGCTTTAAACGCAACGCCAGTATTATTGGTCACGATACGTTTAGGCTTAACCACTTCTAACACTCTTACCGCTTCGATGTAATCTTTACCAATGAGCACGGCCGGAAACCACGGAATAAGCGTTGGATTACGCAAGAAAACATCAATGTACTTGTCATCATTTTTCTTAAAACTTTCTGGCAACTTGAAGTAAATATCAGCGTCGGTAACATCGCACAAGTTGACATCTTTTTCGTCACTAATAAGCAAAGACAATGTTGGTGTGTCGGTCACTTTAGGATGCTTAGGTAACTTAGGTAAGGTGACTGCGCCTATGTATTCTCTTTGTGTTAGCTGTAATAGCAATTGATTTTTAAGCTGAGTTAATTGACTGAACGGTAAGCTTAAATCTGTACCTAAGTTGTCAAAGTTGAATGCTTGTAACAGGTAGCCAGTGCTTTTTAAGCTTTTAAAGCGTTTCTCAATAGCCGCTTCGTCAACACGAGACTCGGTTGCTTGCGTTAATGTGATTGTTGATTCAATCACAAAATGTTGATCTGGTGTGGTTACCGTTATCGTCAAAGGTTGATTTACTTGGCCTGCAAATGCGAGGGTTAATTCTGGCTTTGCAATACTAAGATGATTAATCTTTTCTGCTACCAACTGAACAATGGCATCTTTTTCTGATGACAATGTTTGTTGTGCTTCTTGTATTTGCACCACAGATATTGCGTTACTTTTATCGTTAGCATGTTTAAAGCTGTTATCGCGTGGGTTATCGATAAACATGTCTTTGGTGAGATTACCCTTTAAAAAAGAGTTGGTAAAATCACGATTAAACACTTTGTGCAAGCTCGAGTCATCGGCCAGTAATCTACCTGTGTCGATAAATTGGTCAATCTGTTTGCGCCAAGTGTCTACCACTGTGTGAACGTATTGAGCGCCTTTAATACGCCCTTCAATTTTAAGTGAATCAACACCTGCATCAACCAGTTCAGGTAAGTCAAAGTAGGCTGAGTTGTCTTTTAAATTAAGGGGAAACTTGTTACCAGCTGCGGTGATTTCATATTCATCACGACATGCTTGGCTGCAGCGGCCACGGTTACCTGAATTGCCGACACTAACAGAACTTGAATAACATTGGCCAGAGAAGGCAATGCATAATGCGCCATGAACAAACACTTCGGTAAGCACATCATGATCGTGGGCTAGGGTGGTCAAGCTTTTAATTTCGCCAAGGTTTAGTTCGCGCGACAAGTTGACTCGAGTTGCACCAATTTTAGCTAAAAAGGCAATTTGACCTTCGTTATGGGTCGTCAGCTGAGTAGAAGCATGTATCGCTAAACTTGGGAAATGCTTGCTCACTAAGTTAAATAAACCTAGGTCTTGTACGATTATGCCGTCAATGCCGGTATTCACCAGTTGATTGAGTAACTTGACCAATGTAGGCACTTCGTTTTCTAGAATAACGATATTCATGGTAAGAAACACTTCACACTGGTATTGATGAGCGAGCGCAATAACACCAATTAAGTCATCGAAGGATAGGTTAGCGGCTCGATTGCGGGCGTTGAAGGTATCTAAGCCACAATAAACGGCATTTGCACCGGCAATTATCGCTGCTTTGATCGCATCGACATCTCCACCAGGTGCCAATAATTCGATTTTTCTATTCATGATATTTTCGCTATTTTTATTCGTTAAATATAAATTTTAGGACGCGAGTTTACGTGTATCTGTTGCTGATTACTATTTTATATCAGCTTAAGTTAATAAACGGTTTGTAAACAATCCCTTGTATTACTCACTGGCTCGCATTGACTTGCAATAAGACGGTTATTTTATCTCATCTAATACCCAATCGGCTATCCCTAGCTGAGGTTAACTAAAATACAAATGCGTTTCATTTACTCATCATGGTTAATAAGCGCTATATCAGATAACTATTAAAACCGTTCTGGCATAAGTGGGCTATGGAAATAGTGAAATTTCAAAGGTACTGAATATGATGATTTTGTTAGGAAGGTATAGCCATCAGAGCGGAGTCTGTATTTTAAAATGGTACTAGTGAACTGTGTTGCTAAAAATGAGTTGTGAGAACGCAATTTATGCGTTGAGGGTTTATCGCTTGTTTCTGACATTTTAGTGGATGTAGATATTGTCAGTAGCGGGGCAAATCTAAACATTAAGGTTAATAGTGTTAGTTGTAAAAGTAGCAATGCTGAACGAAAACCTATTAACGATGTGTGGGTATTAATAGGTTTGCGTCAGCTATAGTCTATGCAAAAGGAACAGAGAACTACCCCTTTTACATCAACTATAATCTCAACTTTTCATTTGTAATCACTACAGATGAAAGATTGAATTGATTATTTCTCTAGTTTAACAAAATAATCAAAGATTTCAGGAACATTACCGTTACCTAAGCCTGCGTCAAATGCAGCTTGAAGGTTCGCGGAAGAGCCTTCTGCAATCTTAGATTCTGTACCTAAGTCATCAACCATCTTAAGGAAATAGCCAAGATCTTTGTTGGCATTGGCAATAGAGAAGCCTAAGTCGCTAACACCGTCAACGGCGTAGTTTTTACAGAACTTCATGAAAGGCGAGTTTGACGGACCAGCTGACATGATGTCGAAAAGTTGCTGACGGTCAACACCTGCAAGATCTGCTACAGCAAAAGCTTGAGACATAGCACAAACCGTGGTCATACCCATGAAGTTATTGATAAGTTTAGTTGTGTGACCAGCACCAAGAGCACCTAAATGGAATACATTCTCGCCTTGCTCATCCAATACTGGTTTAACTTTGTTGAAAGTCTCAATATCGCCAGCAGCCATAATGTTAAGTAAACCGTCTTTTGCATGAGCAGGTGTACGGCCAAGCGGGGCATCTATCATGCCTGCGCCTTTCTTAGCGAGGTCTGCACCAATCTTACGAGTAGAGGCTGGGATTGATGTACCGAAATCAATGAGTACCGAACCCTCTTTGATGCCGGCTAAGATACCGTCTTCAGCATAAACAAGCTTTTCTACAACAGCGGAAGTCGTGAGACAAAGCATAACTATGTCACTGTTTGCTGCAAGTTCTTTTGCTGAGCTAACGGCTTTAGCGCCGCGAGCAACACAAGTGGCAACAGCGTCTTTGTTAAGATCCATTACATTTAGCTGGTAACCTCTTTTTTGTAAGTTCTCAACCATATTGCCGCCCATAAGACCAAGGCCGATGAAACCGATGACTGGTTTTGTCATATTTAACTCCTAAATATATTGGTTGTGCTTATCTGAGTAATAAACATCTCTTACTTAATAAATCGGTGAGAGATGTTTTTAATAAATAATCGATTATAAAAATGCAATTAATCCGCTTAATAACCTGTCTTACAAAATGGTAGTTAATGCATACCAAATTGTCAACCAATTTGATTCTTTTTGACTTACCAAATTGTAATTAGCTTTGCGGGTAGATGTATTTACTGAAAAACCAATTTTTGTTTATATTCAATTAAAGGGTATTGCCCTTATTGAAAAAGATTAACAATTGTTGAAATTGGCTGCTTGTTAGAAAAAAAGCCTATCAAGTCGATAGGCTTTCCTAAACGAGTTAATGCATTAGAACTTAGCTCGAACACCAAGAGTGTATCGACGATCTGCTTCACTGTAAGCCCAGATAGAATCAAGCTCGGTAGTGTAGACTATAGGCTCACCGGTTAAGTTAACCGCATTGGCTACCACAGTGAAATTTTCGTTAATATCCCAACTTACGGAGAAATCAAATTGGCCTCTGGCTTCACGGTAACTATTACCCACAGTAGGGTCGTAATTATCAGCTAAAGGGTCGTTCTGGTTGAACACGTTGTAACCTAACGCGCCCACTGTTTGAACACGTTTAGTGCCTTGCTCATATAAATAACGGTCACGCCAGTTATAAGCTAAACGTACCTGAACATCTTCACTTTCCCAATACAATTGAGTGTTAGCGGTATGCTTCGAAATATTCAATAATGTATTGCCATCAGGTTGTTCACTATCAGCAAAAGTATAGTTTGCGTTAACACCTAAACCTGACCACATGCCTGGTAAAAAGCTAAACTGTTGCTGGTAACCTAATTCTAAACCTCTGACTTCACCGCTACCGCCATTAACATCAGTATCAATTAGAATACCGGTGCGACCTGCAGCTTTTTCAGCATCAACATAATCTAAACCTTGATCTTGGGTAGCATTAATAATGTCACCCTGGCTTTGACCTGCGGTGCTAAGTAAACAAATATTGTCCCATTGAGTCGTGTTTTGACCATTAATGGTGCTTGAATCTGCTAAACAGCTACTGTCAGTTTGTGTGAATGACTTTACGTCTTTGTAGAAAATAGCCGCAGAAACTATGCCACCATCCCCGAAGTAGTGTTCAACAGAAAGATCATATTGAGTAACACGGTATGGATCTAATTGGTAAGAACCTTGTGTACCCGTAACCAAAGAGTTATCGATAGAGAGTGCAGGACTTAACTCATCAAAATCAGCTCGGCGCATCACTTTAGCTGCCGCAAAACGCATTAAGGTTTCTTCTGATAAAGTATAAGTAACATTCAAGCTAGGTAAAAAGTCTGAATAATCATTGCTACCAGTATTCAGTATTTTATTACCATTAACATCTACGGAATCGACAATGCTAGATTCTAATTCTGTTTCAATATAACGCCCACCAACAACAGCAGTAATGTCATCAAAATCTAGATGAAATTGCGCATATATGGCACTGGTTTTTTCGTTAATGGTTTTATATGCACTGGTATCTTCAACCATGTTATCGGCTAAACTACCGTTCATTGCATAAGAAGTATCTTTTAGCATCTCTTGAACCAATAAATAAGTTGCATCAGCATCTTTCAATTTATCGGCATCGTAAACATTGTATGTAAGTAAATCATTTTGACCTGCAATACCCGTTTGGTCGAATGAGTTATCCATATTTATTGTTTTAAAACTATCGCTGATAATCGCGTTATCAATCCAAGTTGGACTGTATAAACCATCAGAGTTTGTTGCTTTTTTATAAGAATCTTTGAGGGTATTGCCATTAGGCTTAAGATCAAAACGATTTGAACTGTAATCCCTGTCGGTAAAACGTACA
This sequence comes from Shewanella polaris, assembly GCF_006385555.1. Lineage (NCBI taxonomy): Bacteria > Pseudomonadati > Pseudomonadota > Gammaproteobacteria > Alteromonadales > Shewanellaceae > Shewanella > Shewanella polaris. The sequence goes on from NZ_CP041036.1 coordinate 2,190,770, forward strand.
CCCGCTTTTACTGCAGAAATAAAGTCGACACCTACATCGTGGATTTTAAAATCAAATCGCAAGGCTTGCTCTTCATTATCTGTATCTAATGTTTTGTGGAAAAACTCACGAAATACTAAGTTATTAGGGTTAGTCAACATACCTGTGTCGGCAAAAACATAAGAGGGAATACCACTTCCAGTTGTCATACTTCCTGTACTGGTATGCGTAACAAGATCTAAAGTAGGATCTGTACGTTCAATTGGGCGTAGATTGAATTCTGATGCGGTTTGACGTTCTTCAGATTTTGATATTGAATATTCAGCTGATATTTCTATATTATCAGTAATATTCCATTCTCCACCAATTGCATGTGAAGATGTATCTGATGTGGTGAAGTCACTCCATGTCTTTGGAATAGTAAGGACGCCTTCCAAATCGTAATTGTGTAATTCACCATTATTGTCGTAATAAGAGTCGCTTCTAGGAACGACTGAACCACCGACATCAAGAATTGAATAAGCAGCTTGCCCGCCATCTAATTTAGTGGCGTTCATGTCAATGTATATATTGGCATCTGCATTTGTTGGCGCCCATTGTAGTGATAATCCGTATGCAGTACGCTCGCGTTCTTCTGTTTTTTGCTCTACGGTACTTTCGGATCTACGAAGATATTTACCGTTAGGACCACCTGATACATCAACAACGCCATCACCGTTTATGTCGATGTTGTCTTGTAAATCAACTTTGTTAAAATACTCATCTCGGCGTAATTCACGATCTAAGTACGATAGATTAACTGAAGCGCCAAAAGTACCCGCATCGCCTAAATCCCAATTATTACCCATTGCAGCGCTAAAATTAGGTGCAACGTTTTCAGTTTTATCAGCATATTCACCGTCAAGTGTAATGGCAACTAGGGGCTCTGAAAGTTCAAGAGGGCGTACAGTTTGCATATTGACTGTGCCACCTAAGGCACCTTCAATCATTTCTGGTGTTGGAGATTTAATCACTTCAACTGTTTTCAAAAAGCTGGAAGGGAAGTCATCTAAACTAACACCGCCACGCCCTGGACCTGCAGTAGAGCGGCCATTGAGCAAAATGAGGTTTTCTGATACACCACGAATAGTAACCGATTCACCTACACCAAAATCGGATTCAATTGAAACGCCTGTGATACGTTGTAATGCTTCTGCGATGTTGTTATCAGGTAGCTTACCAATATCTTCTGCAACAATAACATCGACGATACGTTCGTCAGTACGCTTGAGTAAATTAGCTGCTTTTAAGCTGCCAAATATACCCCTAACTGCAATCACTTCAATTTCACTTGCTTCTACATCTGCTTGTGTAGCTTTAGTCTGTGCTTCTGTGTCCGCGGCAAAAGTTGGCATACTTAACAAGGCTGTTAATGTTGCTCCAAAAATTGCTATATTGTTGGCTTTGCTTTTAGGACCATTAAACATAGCGCTTATTTTATTCAGCTTCATAATTCTCCCCAAAGAATTTGTTATTTTGGTATGACCTTTTGGTATTACCAATTGTTGTTGTTTTAATCAACAGTAACATTTATATAACACGTTACCAGTAATTGCAATTAATCATTACCAAAAATAACAAATTGTCATACCAAATCTGCGTATTTAAGTTTTTGTTATTATGAACAGTGTTTATAGCTAGTACTTAAGGGGTATAAAAATAAACGAATTAGCTTATATAGATGTGTTATGACCAATTTATAGATTAACGGTTTTTTTAACCGTTTCATGATGAAAATCTAGAGTATTGGTTATTTTTTATGAATGATTTTCTTTTACCAAGATGACAAAAGAAGAGCAGCAGGTTGTGTTAGTGAACAAGTAATACAGCAATGTTTATGAAAGGTAGTTTGATTACCGCTTATTATCCAGAATTTTGATTAACTATTATTGATGATGCGTTAACGAATACAAAAAAGCCTTTATTTGAATAACAAATAAAGGCTTTTTGTTTTACTGGTACTAATTACCAGAGAATGGATTTATGCAGTCAACTTTGGTTGGCTTGCTAGATACTCATCGAAAGTACCGTGGAAGTTGATTAATTTTTTATCTTTAACATCAATAATCCGTGTCGCCAACGATGATACAAATTCACGGTCGTGGCTAACAAATATCAAAGTACCTTCATATAATTTTAGCGCTTGGTTTAATGCTTCAATCGCTTCCATATCCATGTGGTTAGTTGGCTCATCCATTACCAGTACGTTAATATCCATCATCATTAACTTACCAAATAATAAACGGTTCTTCTCACCACCTGAACAGTTACGCACTTTTTTATTGGCATCGTCATCAGAAAACAACAAACGACCTAACATACCACGTACCATTAAATCGTTATGCCTAGGCGTACGCCATAATGACATCCAATCAAATAACGTCATGTCATTATCAAAGTCTGCAGAACTGTCTTGCGGGCAGTAACCAATTGCAGCATTTTCTGACCATTTAATCCGGCCGTGATTGTGTTGTAGTTGATTCACTAAGCAACGTAATAGCGTGGTTTTACCGACGCCGTTTTCCCCAATAATAGCCAGTTTTGAACCTGCATCTAGGATGAGATCGCCGTGTTCAAATAACACTTCATCAAATCCATGTGACAATTCTTCAAGTACTAATGCCTGGCGATGCAATTTTTTACTTTCTGTAAAGCGGATTGATGGGGTAATACGGCTAGATGATTTCACATCATCTAACTTAATCTTATCCATTTTTTTAGCGCGTGAGCTAGCTTGTTTCGCTTTAGATGCGTTGGCACCAAAGCGGTTAACGAAGTCTTGTAGTTCATCAATTTCAGCGCTTTTCTTAGCATTACCCGCTAAAAGTTGTTCACGTATTAAGCCTGACTGTTCTAAGAAATATTCGTAGTTACCAGGATATACACGTAATTCACCATAGTCGATATCCGCCATGTGGGTACAGACTGAGTTTAAAAAGTGCCTGTCGTGCGAAATGATGATCATGGTGCATTTACGTTTGTTTAGCTCGGTGGCTAACCAACTAATGGTATGAATATCCAAGTTGTTGGTCGGTTCGTCGAGTAACAAGATATCTGGGTTAGCAAATAAAGCTTGTGCCAATAACACTCGCAATTTCCAACCTGGAGCAACTTGTTGCATTAAGCCAAAATGGAATGACTCCTCAATACCGGCTTCTAATAAAATTTCACCAGCACGACTTTCTGCGCTGTAGCCATCCATTTCGGCGAACTGGCTTTCTAAATCGCCTACTCGCATGCCGTCTTCATCGGTCATTTCTGCTTTTGCATAAATGCTGTCACGTTCTTGTTTGACTTTCCACAGTCCTACATCACCCATGATCACAGCGTCGACAACGCTATATTGTTCAAACGCGAACTGATCTTGACTAAGTGTACCGACTTTAAAGCCTGGCGTAATCGACACGTTTCCTGATGTTGGCGCAAGAGCACCACTCAAAATTTTCATAAACGTGGACTTACCACAACCATTTGCGCCGATTAAACCGTAACGGTTACCGTGACCAAATTGAGCCGAGATATTTTCAAATAATGGCTCTGGGCCAAACTGCATGGTGATATTAGCGGTAGAAATCAAAGCAATGTTCCAACTGTGTACTAACTGAATATTTATCAACAAAGGGCAAACAAACAGCCGTGTGTAATAAGACAGACGTGAGTATATTAAGTAAATAGGCCGCGGATTATACAGGTTAGCGCTAAGTTGTCGATTTATAATCTACTTATTGCTTATATAGCATGCAATGAACTTAATCCAGAGCCCCACAAATGTTGATGTGAGTGAATTGACTCATATTGTGTTGATCGCATCGATTAAGATAAAAACGTCTGCCAAATAACTCTAAGTATCAACGATGTTATCGATTTGGCTGTTTAGGCGTAAGGCATAACCACTAGGTTAACCTTGCCTATGCACCAATGGGAGTTGACTATGATATTGAGATGTTAACTATAAAGTTGATAATTCTACCGTAGCCATTAAGCATAATGTTAAGGGGGCGAGTCGCGGCAATGCGTTAGTCAGTTGTTGTCGATTGATGATTTACGCACCTTGATTGATCCCTGAGTCGTCGCACTGAATGACATCATTATAGTTGAAGCATGTCCTAAACATGCAGACATAGCAGATCTGCCCATTATCAAGGACAATACACCGATTAGCGCTGTGTCTGACTCAATGGCGTGTGATTAAGGTCGCACAACGGTTTATGGTTAATTTTAGCAAACCAAAACACAATTATGGCCACAAAAAATGGGTTAACATGTTTATCAACTTCAAGCTGGCGCTCTGTCGGACAGTAGTGCTGAGTATTTATTAACCGCTTTGCATTGCATCATGACGGCGAAGACTTTTCATTTATAGATTTATTGTGATAGTTGATATCAGTCAAGAGGATAAAAGAGAGCGCAAAAAAACGCGCTTAATGAATGACTAGCAATACACTAACCAAGGCAAAGCAGGGGTGTTAATCTTGATTTTTTTACGTTATCTGCCAATGTTTCCCGATAACAAGGCTTGATTTATGATGCAAGGTTAACTGGTCAAGCTAGCTCAATATAGCAATAAGGAACGCGTGATGGTTCAACCCATTAATATAAACAACATTGCAAAACATTTATTTTTACAACGCCAGACAGTTGATCCCATATCTGACTTGGCAACCGCAAATCAGATAGATACCATCGACTTGGCGCTTGGGATTCAATTAGCCATGATTGATCTCAATCAGCAGCATGTCACTGGCTGGAAGTGTTTAACCCCTCGCGATAACGGCGATTTGATTGTGGCACCTATTTTAGCCAAGGCCATTATTAATCAACCACAATGCCCGATTTTTTCATCGGCGCATCGCGCATTGATTGAGCCAGAAATAGCCTTTGTTGTTGGGCAATCCTTTGCCGCGGATCGCCACTATAGTGATGACGAAATAGATCAGCACATAGGTGCCACGCATATGGCGTTAGAATTAATCCAACAGCGATTTAGTAGAGATTATAACGCTTCATTTTTAGAAAAACTGGCAGATGGACTCAGTAATCAAGGTGTGTATTTAGGCCCTGAAATTGACAAATTCAAGGCCTTTAAGGCCAGCCATATTCACCTTACGGTCACTCAAGATGACGCCTCGCGAACCTATGATGGCGCGCATCCCTGCACATTACCGGCATCGCCCTTATATTGGATAGTCAATTTTTTAACCGCGCGAGGGATTGAAATTAGCGCTGGTCAAGTCATTATTACCGGTTCTTATTGCGGCGTGCTCAAGGTTGATATGAATAAACCCGTGCAGATTAAATATCAGGGTTTAGGCTCCATGGCGTTATCGTTTACTGAGCTCAGCGCGAACTAAATATCACTTTTACTAACATCGATGAGACAGTGCTTTATGTGAAGCCCATCTCTTCTCGCTTGTGTCAGTAACTGACTATTGATGACGGCACACAGGCTAAGTGTCTCCATTAACACGCCAAAGATTGTTGCTAAGAGCGATTGCAGAATGCTATATTTAACGCTACAACTTGGCCGTCTAGACGTCTAAATTAAAAGTGTCTATTTAGGGTAATAACAATCATCAATTAATCGAACTATGAAACCTGAACAACAACCCGTTTGAGATACTTTTATTCTCCTAGGTTCAGGATAGCTAGTGTTTCAAATATGCAGAGGCAAAAGAAATGGATAAGCAGGATTTGTGGATACTTGATGGTGGCATGGGACGAGAATTATCAAGAAGAGGCGCGCCATTTTGCCAGCCGGATTGGTCATCACTGGCCTTAATTGAAGCACCACAAACAGTAACCGCTGTGCATCAGGCTTATGTGGACAGTGGCGCTCGGGTTATTATAACCAATAGCTATGCCTTAGTGCCGTTTCATATTGGTGCAGAGCGCTTTGCGGCTGAAGGTGAAACACTGGCCGCGCTTGCGGGAAAGCTAGCGCGCGATGTTGCCGACGAGCAGGAACATTCGGTGTTGGTTGCGGGATCATTGCCGCCATTGTTTGGCTCATATCGTGCCGATCTGTTCAATGCTGAGAAGGTCAGTGAGCTTGCGACTCCGCTGATCCGGGCAATGGCGCCCAATGTGGATCTGTGGTTAGCCGAAACCATGAGCCTGATCGCTGAACCGCTCGCCATCAAAGCGCTACTGCCACAAGATGACAAACCATTTTGGGTTGCCTTTACCCTTGAAGATGAAACCACTGCAGGCGAACCCAAACTGCGCTCTGGTGAATTAGTTGCCGATGCCATCGAAGCCATGCTGACAGTGAATGTCGATGCCATTTTGTTTAATTGTTGTCAGCCTGAAGTGATTGAGGCTGCGCTAAAGGTAGCCTCTGACCGTCTGGATGAGCTTGGGCGAAATGATATCCGATTGGGTGCTTATGCGAATGCTTTTCCGCCTCAAACAAAAGAGGCGACTGCCAATGAGGGTCTGGACGAGATCCGCAGCGATCTTGGGCCTCTTGATTATCTAACATTGGCAGAGCGCTGGCGTGCCGCGGGTGCATCACTCATAGGCGGCTGTTGCGGCATTGGTCCAGAGCATATTGAAGCCCTCACTCAGCGCCTTCGTTAAGGGGATTGATGAAAGAGAATAAAATCGGTATTTGATCTTTAACTGCATTGGTATTTGGCAGCATTACCCAAAACAACTATGGCTGGATTAATGGAACATATGAGAGGAACTTGGCATAAGGACTTTATAAGCATAGGTATTGTGGTGCCGGTGCTGGCATCCTATGTGAGCTGGACATTAATTTTGGCAGAGATGCCATTCAGTGAAAATTTAACTCTGGATCGTTAGTGTTAATTGAATTAATTAGTTGGGATAGATAAAAATTAAGTCTTTTAAAATATGCGATCTGTTATTACAACCAGATCGCATTTAAAGATTTATTAGTTTTCCATGACCAGCTCAGATTCAGCCGCAGCTAACATAGCAAACTCTTCATCAGCACTTTTTGCTACTAATCTAGATGAACTGTAGCCAAAGTAATAAGCAGCGCCAATGACAAATAAGCCCATTGTGAATAAGAATGCCCGAGGGTCAAACGCATACACTCCCGTTAATGCTATTAAAGACAGGATTAATGCAATACCTGATGTTACAACACCACCTGGTGTTTTGTATGGACGAACTAATTGAGGTTGTTTTATGCGTAATAATATATGGCTTAGTGCCATTAATGCATAAGACACTGTCGCGCCCACGACGGCCATAGCAAGCAATAAATCTCCTTCTCCACTTAACGATGCAATAAAACCGAATATTGCTGGAACGATTAACGCACGAGCAGGGACTTTACGTGAAGTAGTAATTGACAGTGAACGCGGAATATAACCTGCACGAGATAATGCAAATACTAAACGGCTATAACCATAAATAATGGAGAAAAATGAAGCCACTAGTCCTGCTAAGCCTAAAATGTTTACCATAGTGGCTAAGGTATGATTACCAGTAACATTTAAAGCATCAACTAATGGTACCGCACTTGCCCCCATCGCTGCAGCACCGCCTGCACCTGGGACTAAAACTACAACCAAAAGCGCAGTAAACAATAAAAATATCATTGCACCAATAATGCCTTTGGGAACATCTTTGGCCGGATCTTTTGCTTCTTCTGCCGCTAACGGAACACCTTCAACGGCTAGAAACAACCACATTGCGAAGGGCAGTGCAGCCCAAACTCCGTACCATCCTAATGGTAGAAATTCACTCGCACCTGCGGCATCAGTAACCGCCACATCATAAAGTCGGGTAGCATCAAAGTTCCCAACAAGCACCACCGCGGTGGCAATAATAGCTAGAACAGCTAACCCGCTGATCACCATCATGACTTTTAATGCCTCTCCAACGCCCGCGAGATGAATACCCACAAAGACTAAATAAAATAGTGCATACACCCAAGGGCCGTTAAATCCCAGCAGCTCCTGTACCGCAGAGCCAATAAAAATAACAATAGCAGCAGGTGCCAGTGCATATTCGATTAACACAGCTAATCCGGTTAAATACCCTCCCGCTGGCCCCATGGCTTGGCGAGCAAAACTATAACCACCGCCAGCTGCAGGTATTGCTGCTGACATTTCGGCTAACGACAAGACTAAGGCTAAATACATGATTGCCATCAATACTGCTGCAATGGCAAATCCTCCCCAGCCCGCTTCGGCTATACCGAAATTCCAACCCGCAAAATCACCAGAAATAACGTACGACACGCCTAAACCCGCCAATAAAATCCATCCAGCGGTACCGCTTTTAAGTTGCCTTTTGGCAAGATACTCTTTGTTGTTCTCAGACATAATTGTTTCTCCGGTGGTATTTAAATTTTTATGTTGAATTTATTTGGTGTTATTCAGCAATTAAAAAGTTTTGAGTTTGTTGTTGGTGTTCAATCACATCGTCTTGAGTGCGATCTTTTAAGTTGACTCCTGTGAGTTTGAGATTTTTAGCTTCTGTTAGTAAGTAAATAGCCCGTTTGGCAGCTTCGGCATAGGGTAGTCCCGCTGGACGAATGTTTGAAATACAGTTTCGGCAGGCATCATTAAGTCCTGTTTTAGGCGCCCAAGTAAGATATAACCCCAGGCTGTCTGGTGAACTGAGTCCTGGTCGTTCGCCTATCAGAACCATTACCAATTGAGCGTTTAGTAGCTGGCCAATATCATCACCTATGGCAACACGACCTTGTTCCACTATGGTGATTGGTGCGATATGCCATGCAGAGTGCTGCTTATTTAATTGACTTAATAACTCGTTGATAAATGGCTGAGCATTGTTTTGCACTGCTAATGATGACAATCCATCAACCACCACTATGGCAAGATCATATTGACTGTCAGTAGCTTTCCCTTGATTGTCCATGTAATTTAATAAGATTTTTCGGCCACTTTCAGCCAGCTTTCTACCAAGATCTGGCCTTTGTAAATAGCTGATGCGATCATTTGCCTGACTGTTAACTTTTATTGGTGATGTAACATTATTCAGTAATGGAATATTACTTAGCTGATCTGCCAGTGAATCAATATCTAGTGGAAAACTCACGGCGTCCCGGGCTTGTGCGTGTGATAGTTGGAATGCTAATAATTCGGACGTGGGTAGGCTGATTCCAGCTCTTCCAAGGCCAATACGCGCATCGGTAAAACGGCGAAGGTCGCTCCATGGATTCGTGACCACATTGCCATTGTGTTTATGTGATTTGAGTGAATCGACTGGGTAGTGAGTTTTGTTTACACAAGGAGAGCTCATTAGCGCTCTCCTTGTAGTGCATAGAGTGGTTTGGCAAATTCTTTGGGTAATGTGTTGGACAACACAAAATCTGACGTGTTTTTCATAATGTTCATTTGGGTTAGCCAATGTTCAAATTCGGGGGCAGGACGAGAGCCCAACACACGACGAACATATAAAGCATCATGAAAAGAGGTTGTTTGGTAATTCAGCATTATGTCGTCTGAACCGGGTATGCCCATTACAAACGAACAACCAGCAACCCCTAATAAAGTAAGAAGATTATCCATATCGTTTTGATCGGCTTCGGCATGGTTGGTGTAACAAACATCACAGCCCATTGGTACACCGAGTAATTTTGCGCAGAAATGATCTTCTAATCCGGCCCGAGTAATTTCTTTACCATCAAATAAATATTCAGGACCAATAAAGCCAACGACAGTATTCACCAGTAGCGGATTAAATTTTCGGGCAACAGCATAGGCTCTTGCTTCACAGGTTTGTTGATCTAAACCGTGATGTGCATTGGCTGACAACGAGCTACCTTGGCCAGTTTCAAAATACATTACGTTATTGCCAACAGTGCCACGTTTTAGACTTAATGCGGCGTCTTGGGCTTCTGTTAAGGTTTGTAGATTAAATCCAAAGCTGCTGTTTGTCGCTTCGGTGCCGCCAATTGATTGAAACACCAAATCAACCGGTGCACCGGCTTCGATACATTCAATGGTGTTTGTGACGTGGGTTAAAACGCAACTTTGTGTTGGTATGTCATATTTTTGGATTACATCATCCATTAATTTCATTAATTTAATGGCTTGTGCAACGTTATCGGTCGCGGGGTTAATACCGATAACCGCATCACCATTTCCATACAACAAACCATCAAGCATTGATGCGGCAATCCCATTCACATCATCGGTTGGGTGGTTTGGTTGCAAACGGGTCGATAAGTGACCAGGTAGACCTATGGTATTTCTGAATGCGCTGGTGACATGACATTTTTTAGCCACAAGAATAAGATCTTGATTGCGCATTATTTTGCTAACAGCTGCTGCCATTTCAGGTGTAATGCCCATTTTTACCGTAGCTAATACCTGAGGTGTTACATAGTCGCTAAGTAACCAGTTACGAAAGTCGCCAACCGTTAAATGGCTAATATATGCAAATGCATTAGTGTCATGTTCGTCTAAAATTAATCGAGTAACTTCGTCAGTTTCATATGGAATAAGTGCATCATTAAGAAAGGTTTTTAAAGGTACATCTGCGAGTCTCATTTGAGCGACAGCCCGTTCCTTCGCTGATTGTGCAATTACTCCCGCTAAACGATCACCTGATCGCTGTGGCGTAGCTTTAGCCATTAAATCTGCAAGATCCCGAAATTGATATGTTTGGCTACCTAACATGTAGCGGTACGATTGACTCATTAATGACCTCGACGTTAACGATTTAATTTTGGTACAGGTTTTGCTGCTGAATCGTTAATCATTTAATTTTAATAAGTTCAAACCAGCTTAAATCGTACCAAGTGGCTATCAAGTTTTGGCAAAGTCATTTTTTATTATTTATTTCAGCTAGATAAAATGTTTTATTTTCAGTGTTGGTGATTGGGTTAGCAGCGTAATATCAAGAGGACGTGACAGATGGAGCACCATATTAATCAGTGCGCACCACAAAAGAGCGTGGTGACAACTACCGATATTGATGAACAAGCGCATAATTTAACCCAATGGCAGCAAGTATATGATCAGGTCAGTAATGGCAGTTTTTATGGCTGTATAGAAGGACTTGATTATCCTGAGGCGCATCTATTTAAAGAATTTACTCAGCGGGCATTAAGACAGCAATGCAATATCGCGCCTGAATCTATTTGGTTTGGTATTCCGCGTTTTTCAGATCAAAGTAAAATTAATGGATTACAAGTTGATACTCATCAGTTTATGTGTCGAACCAGTGATTGTGATTTTGAATTAATAACCCCTGAACAGTTTACTATTTATGGTTTTGTTATTAATAAACAGACCTTATTCACCATGGCTGATATACAAGGTTTATCACTTCAGAACTTAACTTCGCAAGGTGCTGAACGGATCAGTTCAAATCCAATGCGACTTAATCAAACCCGTTTTCTGATTGAATCGCTGATTAACCATAGTGAATCACGGCTACATACCCCGTTACAGCAAGACATGTTAAGTACATTAGCGTTGAATTTATTAACACAAGAATCATCAAAACAAACGGTAGCACCTAGCTATCAACATCGATTAGCCGTGGTAGAGAAAATAAAAGCATTTTTGCACGAAAATCCGCAACAAGCGGTGACAATAACGCAACTTTGTGAGCTTACTTTTGTTAGCCGAAGAACCTTGCAGTATAGTTTTGAGAGTATTTTAGGCATTAATCCATTGCGTTTTTTACGTCTTACACGCTTAAATAATGTGAGGAGGGAGCTTAAACAACCTCAGCAAGATATACCCATTTCAGTGATAGCAGCCAATTGGGGTTTTTGGCATGCAGGCCAATTTACCAAAGATTACACTCAATTATTTGGTGAAAATCCATCAACCACACTAAAGCGTTATAAGTAATCCGAAATTGGGTAACAAATAGCGTTTAAACAATGCTTTGCTTTGTTAACCGCGTTGAATGAATTTGTAATAGGCCAGCTATTGAAACGTCAATTTGCTTTGTTAGTAAAAATAACAAGTTGAATAGCGTTAAATTAAGTTTTGATTTTTATTAATATACTGTCTTTTTTTATCGCTAGTTTAGATTAAATAGGCGTATTAATTGGGTTAAGGTGATATCTGATTAAACTTCAGCTAATATAAACTTCAGCTAATATCTATATCATCTGATCATTTAAAGTAGAGGCTAATCATGAAAAACAAAACTTCCGATGCTATTCCACAACAAGCGTTTGATTGGTATGACTCTTATGCTCATGGTGGTATGGATCGTCGAACATTTATCGGCAAACTTGGATCGTTGGTTGCGCTCGGTTATTCAATGTCGGTACTGACATCGGCCTTACTGCCTAATTATGCATTAGCCGAACAAGTATCATTTAATGATGCAGATATTAAAGCGACTTATGCTAATTTTGATTCACCGCTAGGCTACGGAAAAGGTCAAGGGTATTTGGTTGAGCCCACTAATAAATCCGGTCTATTGCCTGTTGTGTTGGTAGTTCATGAAAACCGTGGTCTTAATCCATACATTAAAGATGTTGCTAGACGTTTAGCTAAAGCAGGTTTTATCGCTTTTGCACCAGATGCCTTATATTCATTAGGTGGTTATCCTGGCAATGATGATGAAGGCCGTGAGATGCAAAAGTCGTTAGACAGAAGTAAAATTGAACAAGATTTTGTCGCAGCTGCTAAGTTTTTAAAAATGCATAAACAAAGTAACGGTAAGCTAGGTACGGTAGGATTTTGTTTCGGCGGGTATATTGTGAATTATCTTGCGGCAGTCGATTCAAATTTGATTCAAGCAGGAGTTCCTTTTTATGGCACCCCAGCGGCTAAAGAATTAAGACACAATATTAAGGCACCATTATTGATTCAATTAGCTGAGTTAGATGAAAGAGTTAACACTACTTGGCCCGAATATGAACAAGATTTAAAAGCCTTTAATGTGCCATATACAATGTACATGTATCCAAAGGCAAATCATGGTTTCCATAATGACTCTACAGGCCGTTATGATGAAGCGAACGCAGAGCTGGCATGGCAACGTACGCTTGATTTTTTAAATAAAACACTCAGCTAAATAACACTAATGTATTTGCCGGTTCCTATTTAGCAATTTATACCGTTTATAAATCGTTATTTTGGTCAATCTTGCAATTAGGTATAGACGCCATAGTCTGTTGTTACGTCATTATTCTAGTGTTGGTAGCGGCAATAATCATTTTGTTTCTAAGCCATTTGTTGGCAGGTTCTTTGTCGACATTAACGTGCCAGTATAAATGCACGCCAATTTCGGGCAATTCTACCGGCATAGGATAGATAGCGATATCGAGCATTTGACTGTACATGACGGCGGCGGTTTTTGGTAATGTCAGTAACATATCGTTATTCAAGATGACGCGGCAAGCTGATAAAGCATGCTGACAACGTAATGAAATTTTACGGTGCAATCCAATACGTGAAAGCTCGAAATCTTCTAAGCTAGGGCCTGTCGAACGCGACGAAACTAAAACGTGTTCTAAACGCAGGTAGGTATCTAAAGCAAGTTCAGTTGTGATAGCGGGATGGTTTTTTCTCGCAACGACAACCAGTTGGTCTAGTTCTAATTGGGTGTGCATAATGTTATTACTGACGGGGATTAAGGTATCTATTGCCAAATCAATATCACCGCTAGCAAGTTTGTTTTCAAGTTCGCTTCGTCTAACTCTTTTATTGCTGCGTAAGTTTATTGCCGGAGACTCTAACGACAAACTTTGTTGCAGTATCGGTAAGTAGTAGGGTTCTAAAGAGCCATGTAAAGATAATGAAAAGCTCTTACGCGAGGTTAATGGTTCAAACTGTCGAGATTGAACTAAACACACTTGTAGTTGATGTAATGCTTCACGGACATCATCAATCACATTCTTTGCTACTGGAGTAGGTCTCATTTCATTGCCTTGTCTGATAAACAAAGCATCGTCAAAATGAGTGCGCAATTTGCCTAATGAATGACTCACAGCAGGTTGTGATAAATTAAGTACAGACGCCGCTTTTGTTATGTTTCCTTCGCAATAAATCGCATCGAATACCACAAATAAATTCAAATCAATTTTCATACAGACTCCAGTGATCTCACTGTGTACGTTGAGAACACCTCAACTCTCATCTACTATTTAAAATATAAATAGTAGGATATAAGAACTATTCATTTGTTCAATTTAGATGTAGCGATTAGCATAGTCAAGTACATTCGGAACAGTACAAAATTTGTTGAATAAACGCATCTGTTGCGATGAGTAATATCGACGATTGATTTAGTTAAGCAATCCAATGTTGCTGTTTACCAATCAAAAACTGAAATTAACTTTATTGAAAATTAGCATGTTAATTTGATTCTGTATTGAATCATCATTTTTATCCAGTTAGAGGCCCAATATGGCAGCCATTTATTTGATTCGACACGGACAGGCATCTTTTGGAAGTACTGATTACGATCAACTGTCAGATAAAGGTAACCAGCAAGCAACAATATTAGGCCAGTACTGGCGAGCCAGAGCTTTGCCTAGCAAGTTTTATTGCGGTGATTTATTACGGCATGGGCAAACGTTAACTGCCTTTGTAAAAGGATACCAAGGTGAGCCAACTCCAATGGTTATCCATTCTGGTTTTAATGAATTCGATCATGTCGATATTTTAAAAAAGTATAACGACCAGTGGAACAACTTCGCTGAAATGAGTGAAGAAATTAGTCAACGTAAAGAACCAAACAAAACCCTACAAAAAGAGTTTTCAAAAGCACTCGAACGTTGGGTAACGGCTGATAAAGATCATGAATACAATGAAAGTTGGCCACAATTTAAGACTCGTTGCATTCGAGCTCTTCGCAATATTATTGAACAAGAATTAGCAAAAAAACGTGTGATTACCACTGGTGGAAATAACATCAATAAATCAAAAGATATTTTAGTGTTTACCTCCGGTGGGACGATTTCGGCAATTGTGCAACACATTTTACAATTGAACGATCAACAAACATTAGCTTTGAATCAACAGGCCAGAAATACCAGTGTCACTAAACTGTTATTTTCAGAAAATATGTTGAGTGTTGATTATTTTAATAACTACAGTCACTTAGAACAGGCAGGCGATGACTGGGTAACCTTTAGGTAACGTCGTAGTACGTTAACGTTTTGCACCATAAATCAGCTATAAAAGGAAATAAAATGAACAATGGTAATTTATTTGATTTAACAGGGAAGGTTGCATTAGTCACTGGTGCTAGCCGTGGTATTGGCAAAAGTGTTGCTAAAGTATTAGCTCAGTATGGCGCACATGTCATTGTATCAAGTCGTAAAATTGAAGCTTGTCAAACAGTGGTTGATGAAATAATTAACGCTGGCGGCAGTGCACAAGCCATTGCCTGTCATATTGGCGAATTGGACCAAATTGATGCCATTTTTGCCGCAATAACCGAACAACATGGAAAGCTTGATATTTTAGTTAATAATGCTGCCGCTAATCCCTATTTCGGCCATATTATTGATACCGATTTAACGGCTTTTCAAAAAACAGTCGATGTGAATATTCGTGGGTATTTCTTCATGTCTACCAAGGGTGCACAACTAATGAAAGACAGTGGCGGCGGCTCTATTGTCAACGTTGCTTCTGTTAATGGCGTTATTCCGGGTGATTTCCAAGGTATTTATTCCATCACTAAAGCGGCTGTTATTTCTATGACGAAAGCATTTGCTAAAGAATGTGCCCAATTCAATATTCGTGTTAATGCTTTGCTACCAGGTGGAACCGATACCAAATTTGCCTCTGCGCTAGTCGATAATCCAGCCATTCTTAAACAAATGATGTACCACGTTCCAATGAAACGCGTTGCTCAGCCAGACGAAATGGCCGGAACGGTATTGTATTTAGTGTCTAATGCATCCAGCTATACCACGGGTACAGCGATTAATGTCGATGGTGGTTATTTGATTGGTTAACCTATTAAAAGGTATGACTCACTAAATCACTCTCTAAAAGAAGAAGCATTTAAAGCTAGGAATTCGTTATGAATAGCGACAAAAATACCAGTATCGATAAGTTATTTGAACCTTTTATCACCAAATCGTTATCTTTGAAAAATAGAACCGTCATGGCGCCGATGACGCGCGCGTTTTCACCTAATTATGTCCCGAATAAGGACGTTGCTGATTATTACCGAAGACGAGCCGAAGGTGATGTTGGCCTCATTATCACCGAAGGGACATTTATTTCTCATAAAGCGGCCAATGGATATGAAAATGTACCAGCCATTTATGGTGAAGCAGCATTAGCTGGTTGGAAGCATGTCGTTGATGAAGTGCATGCCGCAGGTGGTAAAATCGCCCCCCAGCTTTGGCATGTAGGTTCAGTGAGAAAGCCAGGTATTGGCCCAAATAAAGAAACACCGGCTTATAGTCCATCAGGTTTGTACAAACCTGGCGCTAAAAATGGCGTTGCAATGACTCAAGATGATATCAATGACGTAGTTGCCTCTTTTGCTCAAGCTGCATTAGATGCCAAGAATATTGGTTTTGATGCCATTGAAGTACACGGCGCACACGGTTATTTAGTTGATCAGTTTTTTTGGGAAGGCACTAACCAACGTGACGACCAATACGGTGGTTCACTAGAAAATCGTACTCGTTTTGGCGTTGAAATTGTTAACGCTATTCGCGCTGCCGTTGGGGATGACTTTACGATTATCTTCCGCTTTTCGCAGTGGAAACAGCAAGACTACAATGCAAAACTTTGCCAAACACCTGAAGAACTAGAGACTTTCTTAAGCTTATTAAGTCAAGCCGGTGTTGATATTTTCCACGCCAGTACACGGCGTTTTTGGGTGGCAGAATTTGAAGGCTCAGACCTTGGTCTTGCTGGTTGGACTAAAAAATTGACAAACAAACCGGTAATAACAGTCGGTAACGTGGGTTTAGATGCTGACTTTATTGGCGAAGGTAATGCTGATTTATCTGGCACGTCTAATCCAACCGGCATTGATGAGCTATTAGTGCGATTAAACAATAACGAATTTGATTTGGTCGCTATTGGTCGTGCGTTATTGGTTGATCCACAGTGGGTTAATAAAATTAAGCACCAAGCTATCGCGGATATTAAACCGTTTAACAAAAAATCATTAATGTCACTTAGTTAAGGTTTGCTGATCTGCTTGGGTCTTAATCATAAATGTTAAGGCTCACACTACACCGTAATGACCGATAGAAGGGTAGAACATGAATTTTGAATACAGTGAAAAAGTTCAAGCATTAATCAAACGTGTCACCGATTTTATGGATTTACATGTGTTTCCGGTTGAAGAAGAAATGCATCGACAAGTTGAGCTTGATCCTTGGTCAACGCCTCCATTAATGGAAGAATTGAAAGCCAAAGCGAAGGCAGAAGGTTTGTGGAATTTATTCCTTCCTGTTGCGTACGGAAAATACAGTGCTGGATTGACCAATTTAGAATATGCGCCATTGGCTGAAATTATGGGCAAAGTGATGTGGGCGTCAGAAGTGTTTAACTGTGCGGCACCGGATACTGGCAACATGGAAGTATTGGCTAAATACGGTAATGAAGCACAGAAAAAACAATGGTTAGAACCATTGCTTGAAGGCAAAATTCGCTCAGCATTTGCAATGACAGAACCTGAAGTGGCCTCAAGCGATGCCACTAATATTGAACTAAGCATTGAGCGAGATGGTGATGAGTATGTCATAAACGGCCGCAAATTTTACATTAGTGGCGCGTGCCGTAAGCAATGCGAAATTATGATCGTGATGGGAAAAACAGACCCAAGCAACAGCAACCGCTATATTCAGCAATCACAAGTACTTGTGCCAATGAACACTCCAGGTGTCACCATGGTTAGACCTATGAAAGTGTTCGGTTATAACGATGCTCCCGAAGGTCACGCTGAAGTGACATTTACTGATGTCCGAGTACCCGTTGAAAATATTATTTCCGGTGAAGGTAAGGGCTTTGAAATTGCTCAGGGTCGTCTTGGTCCAGGACGTATTCATCACTGCATGCGCTCTGTAGGTATTGCTCAACGCGCACTAGATTTAATGTGCAAACGAGTGAGTGAGCGAATCGTATTTGGTCGACCAATGATTAAACAACAATCTGTTCGTGAAGACATTGCCAAGTCGGCATGTCAGATTGAACAAGCACGTTTAATGACCTTAAAAGCCGCACAGAAGATGGATACTGATGGTAACAAGGCGGCTAAAGACTTAATCGCAATGATTAAAATTGTTGCGCCCAATATGTCGCTTGATGTGATAGACCGTGCCATTCAGTGCCATGGTGCTGTAGGGGTGAGTCAAGATACCTTTTTAGCGCATGCATGGGCGGGTCAACGGACATTGCGCTTAGCCGATGGTCCAGATCAAGTACACATGATGCAACTCGGACGTGATTTAGTGAAAAAAATAGTTACGCAGAACTAGGCTAGGTGAACATTTGAGACCTTTTTAGCAGGTTGAACAATGTTCAACCTGCAACTTAAAAAAGCGATCATTCACTCAGCAACTTAACTCATCAAAACGAAAAGAGTATTGCCAAATGCCAAAAGTATTCTCTATTGATAACGTACAGCTTAATGATTATTTAGAACAACACGTTCAAGGCTTTAAAGGGCCAATTACATTAGACAAATTTACCGGTGGTCAATCAAATCCTACATATAAAGTCACCGCAACGTCGGGTGTGTACGTGTTACGTCGCCAACCACCTGGTAAATTATTAAAATCTGCTCATGCTGTCGACCGTGAATATCGGGTATTAAATGCGCTAAAAGATACTGATGTACCCGTTGCTAATGTCTATCACTTGTGTGAAGACACCAGCGTAATGGGTTCAATGTTCTATTTAATGGAATATTGCGATGGCACCGTTTACTGGAGTGCGTCTTTAGCTGAAATTGACACCAATGAACAACGTTCAACCATGTATGACGCCATGAATAAAGTGCTGGTTTCTCTGCATCGTGTCGATGTTGATGCTGTTGGTTTGTCTGATTACGGAAAAGCGGGCAATTACTTTGAACGTCAACTCGGTCGCTGGACATCACAATACCGCGCTTCAGAACTGCAAAATATACCCGCAATGAATACGTTAATAACATGGCTTGAAGTTAACTTACCTAAAGATGATGGTCGTGTTTGCTTAGTCCATGGTGATTTCCGGTTAGACAACATGATGTTTGCCAAAAATTCACCTGTCATTATCGCATTATTGGACTGGGAGCTATCTACACTAGGCCATCCATTTGCCGATTTAGCTTACCAATGTATGCAATTACGTATGCCTGCAGGCATGGGAAGTATTGACGGTTTAAAAGATATCGATCGCGCCAGTTTAGGCATTCCAACTGAAGAAGATTACGTGGCGAAATATTGCCAACGTATGGGAATAGAACGAATTGAAAACTGGGTGTTTTACTTAGCGTTTAGCTTTTTCCGCTTGGCTGCAATTGCTCAAGGTGTTGCTAAACGTGCTGCAGAAGGTAATGCATCTAATGAACATGCTAATAAAGTTGGCTCGTTCGTTGAACCGCTCGCAAAAATGGCCTTAAAAGTTATTGAAACAGAGAATAAATAGCTAACTACGTTAGCAAAACTAATAAACCAAAATTATAACAAAAATATCAACAAGACCATCAATTACAGGAGTTACTCGCATGGATCCATTATTAGACTTTACTGGCAAAGTAGCCGTTATTACTGGCGCAGCCCAAGGTTTTGGTAAATTACTCGCAGAAGAATTGGCCAAACGCGGTGCTAAGTTAGTCATCAGTGACATTAACGAAGCTGGAGTACATCAAGTGGCTGATGCTATTGCGGCTACTGGTGCAGAGGTGGTCGCAATGAAATGCGATGTGTCTAAGAATGAATCCTGTAAAGCCATGATTGATACAGCTGTTGAGCATTTTGGTTGTGTGGATATTGGCGTTAACAATGCCGGCATCGCCCACGAGTTTATGCCACTACATCACATTGACGAATCTATCATGGACAGTCAGTTTGCGATTAATGTTAAAGGTGTGCAATTTGGTATGCGTCATCAAATACAGCAAATGCTTAAGCAAGGCGAGGGTGCCATCCTTAATGTCAGCTCAATGGCAGGTTTAGGTGGGGCTGCGCGAGGTAGTGCTTATTCAATGGCAAAACATGCTGTTATTGGTTTAACCAAAACCGGTGCAGTGGAATACGGCCGAGAAAATATTCGTATTAATGCAATTTGCCCATTCTTTACCTTAACGCCTATGGTGACAAACTTTGCTGACGAAGAACAGCAAAAGAAAATGGCCCGTGGCGCGCCAATGAATCGTTTAGGTGAACCAAAAGAAATCGTCGCGGTTATGCTAATGATGTTATCGCCAAGCAATACCTATATGACAGGACAATGTATTGCCGTTGATGGTGGTGTGTCAGCGTTTTAGGCTGCATTTAATTAATCTATTACCATTGGTTTGAGCTTTAGACGATAAGAAGAGAATATTATGCCTGCAACGTTAATGAATGAACGCGATCTCGAATTTATGCTTTACGAACTGTTTGACAGTGATGCGTTAACTAGCCGAACACGTTATCAAGATCACGATCGTCAAACCTTTAATGAAGTGGTCAATACCGCAAAAACGATCGCAGAAAAATACTTTCTTCCTATCCGTCAGAAATTGGATACTCATCAACCTACATTTGATGGTAAAAAAGTGCATATCATCCCAGAACTTAAAACCGCTATTAATGCGGTTAACGAGTCTGGTATTGGTTCTGCAACCGCTGATTATGAGCTGGGTGGTATGCAATTACCGCCCATTATTGCCAGTGCAGCGGCATCATTTTTAACTGTCGCTGGCGGTGTGGGCATGGGTTACAACATGTTAACCACAGCTAACGCCAACTTGTTACAAGCACATGGAAGTCCAGAACTGATTAACACTTGGGTTAAGCCCATGCGTGAAGGTCGATTTATGGGCACCATGGCCATGACAGAACCTGGTAGTGGCTCGGCTTTGGGTGACTTAATTACCAAGGCAGTAAAGTCGGACGACGGTACTTATCGCATCACTGGCAATAAAATCTATATTTCAGGCGGTGACCATGATTTAAGCGACAACATCGTTCACTTGGTGTTAGCGCGAATTCAAGGTGCCCCTAAAGGTGTGAAAGGTATTTCGTTATTTGTGGTGCCTAAGTTTTTGCTTAATGAAGATGGTTCCGTTGGAGAAGACAATGAAGTCGCACTCGCTGGGCTTTTTCATAAAATGGGTGGCCGCGCACAAACCTCAACGGCACTGAGTTTTGGTGAAAAAAATGGCTCGATAGGCTATTTAGTCGGTGAAGAACATTGCGGTTTAAAGTACATGTTCCACATGATGAACGAAGCCCGCATTATGGTCGGCACTAGTGGCGCAGTATTGGCAGTAGCCGGTTATCAATATTCAGTCGATTACGCTAAAAATCGTCCCCAGGGTCGCTTGCCATCGTGTAAAGATCCGCAGTCACCTATGGTGAATATCATTGAGCATGCTGACGTAAAGCGCATGTTGTTAGCGCAAAAATCTTATGCAGAAGGCGCTATGGCATTAGTCCTGTATGGCACTCAATTAAGTGATGACGAGCGCACCGCAGACACCAGCGAGCAACGTGAATATGCTCATACCTTGTTAGACTTTTTAACGCCGATTATTAAAACCTGGCCGTCTGAATATGGTCCTAAAGCTAACTCATATGCTATTCAAGTGATGGGCGGACATGGCTACATAAATGAACATCCAGTTGAGATGTTTTATCGTGATAACCGCTTAAACTCAATACATGAAGGTACTACGGGGATTCAATCGTTAGATTTGATGACCCGAAAAGTACCGATGAATAGGATGCAGGGTTATAAAGCCACCTTACACGAAATTGTCAAAACCATTGAACAAGCCAAACAATACGACAGTTTGAATGAATATACCCAGAAACTAAGCGAAGCTGTAGAGACGTTAAAGGTGACAACAGAAGTTGTGCTAAACGGCATGGCCACTAACAACATCGACTTAGCGCTGGCCAATTCTGTTAAGTATTTAGAGCTATTTGGTCACGTGATTATTGCGTGGTTATGGCTTAAACAAGGTATTGTCGCCACCAAAGCCTTATCAACAAAAGTACATCAAACTGATGAGTACTTTTATAAAGGTAAATTACAGGCATTGCAGTATTTTTATCGCTTTGAGTTGCCACAAATTGCAGTTTGGTCATCTATTTTAATTAGCTCAGACAGTACCAGTTATGACATGCAAGCAGACTGGTTTTAAAAAAGGCCCTATGTGCGTTTATGTTGTTTTGAGCTGTGTTTAGCCACTAAGTGACTGTCTCACATGTGTTTAAAGATAAACATATCCAACTAAATCTATCTTTTTTCTTTTGTTATTAATGCATTATTCATTTATTGGATAATGCATTTTTGTTGTCAGCACACTAAAGTTTCTACCTGTTTTAACTCCTGGGCTATTCGTACTGCGAATGTCTTGATATTAAAACTATTCATTTGTTTAATGTTCTCAGCCCAATTAGCATGAGATATCGCTTATATTTCATTCATGGACAGTACTTTTAAAGTACAAGAGGAAAGGGAACAATGCCGACAGTAATAAGTCGTAATGACATCGCAAACTATATTGGCTTCCAAGCAGAGCCAACAAGTTGGTATCAAATCACTCAAGAACAGATTAATCAGTTTGCAGATTGCACGCTGGATCATCAATTTATTCACGTCGATGAAGAAAAAGCCAAAGCTACTCCATTTGGTTCCACTATTGCTCATGGTTTCCTATCTCTTTCAATGTTGTCACATTTTGCAGAAGAATTTAGCGTGTTGATTGACGGCTTTTATATGGGCTTGAATGCTGGTTTCGATAAAGTGAGATTTTTACAACCAGTTACCGTCAATAGCCGCATTAGAGCACACGCCAAAACCCTTTCTATTGAAGAAAAGAAGCCTGGTCAGTTTCGTTTATCAACTGAAGTGACCATAGAGATCGAAGGCGGAGATACCCCTGCATTAGTTGCAGAGTGGATTTCAGTGCAAATGGTTAAGTAATCTGAACTCGAGATAACAAACTTTTACACCAAACAATCTACACATGAACGTAAAACAACAATAACAAAGTACATATAAGCGTTAAGGAAACATTATGACGATCAGTTTTGCAGGACAAGTAGCCATAGTAACGGGTGCCGGTAATGGTTTAGGCCGCTCACATGCATTGGAATTAGCCAGGCGTGGCGCCAAAGTCGTGGTAAATGATTTAGGTGGCGCACGCGATGGTAGCGGTGCATCTTCAGCAGCCTCACAAGATGTGGTTGGTTTAATTGAAGAAATGGGCGGTGAAGCCATTAGTCATGGCGCAAACGTAGCCAACTTTGATGAAGTGCAAGACATGGTGCAACAAACCATGGACAAGTGGGGACGTGTAGACATTTTAATTAATAATGCCGGCATATTGCGAGATAAGTCGTTTTCTAAAATGACCTTAGATGACTTTAAGCTAGTGATGGATGTGCACGTGATGGGCTCTGTTCACTGCACTAAAGCGGTTTGGGAAATCATGAGGCAGCAAAACTATGGCCGTATTGTGATGACTACTTCGTCAAGTGGCATGTACGGTAATTTTGGTCAGTCTAACTATGGCGCCGCCAAAATGGCGGTGCTTGGGTTAATGAACACCTTAGTGCTTGAAGGTGCGAAAAATAATATCCACATCAATGCGCTAGCTCCCACTGCGGGCACACGTATGACCGAAGATTTAATGCCTGAAGAAATCGTTAAAGCCTTTGCGCCAGAAGCGGTTACAGCAGGCATGTTGACCTTGTGTGATGAACACGCGCCAAATCGCTTTATTTTATGTGCTGGGGCAGGCGGTTATTCAAGTGCGAGCATTTTTGAAACCGAAGGCTGTTTTATTCCTAAAGCATCACAAACTCCAGAAGCCGTTCGAGATAACTGGGCGCAACTCACCGCGCAAGATAATCAAAAAGCGTTGAAGTCTGGCGCCCAACAAGGCGAGAAGTTTGTGATGAAAGCGATGGCTTTTATGAAGTCGCAACAGCAATAAATCATTTTCATGCAGATTACGTTTGATATTTAATTTGATATTAAGTGAACAACATTACCATTAATACCAAGCTCAATCTTGCAAACATAATAACTACATGTCTTTGAAGACAGATAAACAAAGGAATTATCATGAGAGAAGCCGTTATTGTATCTGTAGCAAGAACCCCGATCGGTAAAGCATACCGCGGTGCGTTTAACGATTTATCTGCACCAGCGTTAGCTGCCGTTGCCGTCAACGCAGCAGTTGAACGTGCGGGTATTGACCCTAATGACATTGAAGATTGTATTTTTGGCGCAGCGTTAACTCAAGGTAACCAAGGAATGAACTTTGGCCGTCAAGTGGCGATGGCAGCAAATCTGCCTGTGTCAGTGCCAGGTATGACAGTAGATCGTCAATGTTCATCAGGGTTAATGTCTATTGCTATTGCTGCCAATCATATTGTTTGTGATGGCGCTAAAATATTGGTTGCAGGCGGTTGCGATTCAATCAGCATGGTACAAAACGATAAAATGAACATGCACCGTGCGGTTGACCCTAGTGTAAAAGCGTATCGTCCCGCTATTTATATGCCGATGCTAGATACTGCAGAAGTGGTTGCTAATCGATATGATATCTCGCGTGAAGCACAAGATGCCTATGCGTTAACCTCACAACAACGCACTGCTGCTGCACAAGTTGCAGGTAAATTTGACGATGAAATTGTACCTGTTACTTGTACCAAACTGGTAATGGATAAAGCAAGCGGTGCTATCAGTAAAGAACAAGTCACTTTAACAAAAGATGAAGGTAATCGTCCGTCTACCAATATTGAAGGTTTAGCCGGTTTAAAAGCCGTTAAAGATAACGGTTCAATTACCGGTGGTAATGCCTCTCAACTGTCTGACGGAGCTGCAGCTGTAGTGGTAATGGAACGCGATCTTGCTGAGCAACGCGGTCTTAAGCCATTAGGCGCTTACCGAGGCATGGTGGTTGCGGGCTGTGAGCCCGATGAAATGGGCATAGGTCCTATCTTTGCTATTCCAAAATTACTTGAACGCCATGGTTTGACTATTGACGACATTGGTTTGTGGGAAATCAATGAAGCGTTTGCGGTTCAGGTTATTTACTGTGCCGAAAAACTGGGTATTCCATACGATCGTTTGAACGTTGACGGTGGTGCAATCTCTATTGGTCATCCTTATGGCATGAGCGGTACTCGTATGGTGATGCACGCGTTAATTGAAGGAAAACGACGTGGCGTTAAATATGTGGTGATCAGTATGTGTATTGGTGGTGGTCAAGGCGCAGCAGGTTTATTTGAAGTGTTGTAAAACTGTGTGTAGGTTAGGGTGTGCGAGTTGAGAATAAAAATAATAATCACAGCAGCCGGTAATGTAGGCTGCTGATAATTTTGTAATAATTGGGGATAGTATTATGGAAAGGATTTGGCTAGAAAAGAGTTATCCGCCTGGGGTTGAGTTTGAAATCGATCCAGATAAATACAACTCATTGGCAGATTTGTTTTTAAAATATACCAAGCTATATGCCGATAATACGGCGTTTATCAACATGGATGTCAGTATTACTTATCAACAGCTTGCCCAGCAAGCGACAGACTTTGCAGCCTATTTACAGCAAGACTTAGGTTTAGTTAAAGGCGATAAGTTTGCCATTATGATCCCCAATACACTGCAATATCCTATCGCATTATTTGGTGCACTTATCGCAGGCTTAACGGTGGTGAATGTTAATCCACTGTATACCCCGCGTGAATTAGAACATCAATTAAAAGACTCTGGCACTAAAGCCATTTTAATTTTAGAAAACTTTGCCCATGTATTGCAGGCAGTTATTGATAAAACCGATGTTAAACATGTTATCACCACTGGTGTGGGTGACCGATTAGGCCTAATTAAAGGCGCATTAGTTAACGGCGCGATTAAGCACGTGAAGAAATTGGTGCCAGCGTTCGATTTACCTAATGCGGTTAAATTTAATGACGCCATGGCAAAAGGCAGTAAAAAAACCTTTATACCGGTTGATGTTATCGGTTCTGACTTAGCCTTTTTACAATACACTGGCGGCACTACAGGCCCTTCAAAAGGTGCCATGCTGACTCACCGTAATATGGTTGCCAACCTTGAGCAGTCCAATGCTGTTACCAAGAACGGTTATGAAATCGGCAAAGAGCTTATTATTACTGCACTACCGCTTTATCATATTTACGCGTTAACCTCTAATTGCTTAGCCTTCTTACCGTTTGGTGGTACCAACTTATTAATCACCAATCCAAGAGACATGCCTGCTTTTGTAAAAGAACTGGCTAAATATCGTTTCACTGTGATTACTGGAGTGAACACCTTATTTAACGGCTTATTGAATACGCCAGGGTTTGATCAACTTGATTTTAGTTCATTAAAAATGGGTTTTGGCGGTGGAATGTCGGTGCAAAGGCCAGTTGCAGAACATTGGGAACGAGTGACTAAAAGCCGTTTACTTGAAGGCTACGGGTTAACAGAATGTGCGCCCTTAGTGACAATGAGTCCTTATAACCAAAAAAGCTACAATGGCTCGATTGGTTTACCGGCATCATCAACCGATATTCGTTTAGTCGGTGCAGATGGCGAAGACGTGGCATTAGGTGAGCCTGGTGAAATGTGGGTTAAAGGCCCACAAGTGATGAAAGGCTATTACAATCGCCAAAAAGCCACTGACGAAGTGTTAATCGACGGCTGGTTAGCCACGGGGGACATTGCCACCATGGACGAGAATGGTTTCTTTAAAATTGTTGACCGCAAAAAAGACATGATTAACGTGTCTGGTTTTAACGTTTTCCCTAACGAAATTGAAGAAGTAATTGTGTCGCACGAAGGGGTGTTGGAAGCCGCAGCTGTTGGTGTGTCTTGCGACATTACAGGCGAGCGAGTCAAAGTATATATTGTTCGCAAAGATCCTACATTAACTGAACAGGATATATTTGATCATTGTAATCAAATGCTCACTAATTATAAACGCCCTAAAGTCATTGAATTTATGAATGAATTGCCTAAAAGCAATGTCGGTAAAGTATTACGTAAAGATCTTCGTAGTAAAGCCTAAGGTATGTCGACGCTAGTCGTCGACGGTTTAATAATAAGAGTTATATGTTAGAAATATATGCCGGTAAAACGGCCTTAAAAACGATACAGCAACAAGGGTTTACTCCAGAGATATTCAGTTCTTTCCTCGGCGCAAGTGGTGGGCCTAAATGGTTCACCTTACTGGGGTTAGACAAATACCTTTTTGGGGAGTTTTTTAAAGGCAGACAACAACCTTTAAACCTGATTGGATCAAGTGCCGGCGCCTTTCGCGCCGCGTGCTTTGCTCAAAATGACCCCGTAGCGGCGATAGAACGCTTAGCCAAAAATTACAGTGAAACCGTTTATTCGGATGACACTAAACCACAACCAGACGAAATAACAGCCAAAGCAGTTGAATTACTTGATGAGTTATTTGGTGACACTGGTGCAGATGAAATTATTAATAACCCAGTCTTTAAAGCCCATTTTATTGTCGCTAAATGCAATGGATTAGTTGCATCAGAAAATAAGTTGCTGCAAGGGACTGGATTATTCAACAGTTTTATCAGAAATACCATCAGTAGGCCTCTGCTTAACAGTCAGTATGAGCGTTACATTTTTCAACATGGTCAAAGCGATTTAAGCATTTATGATCCTGACAATATCGCCACAACGTCTATGGCATTGAGCCAACGCAATATTAAAGCGGCGCTATTGGCATCGGGCTCAATTCCTATCGTGATGCAAGGCATAAAAGACATTGTCGATTGCCCCAAAGGCATGTACCGCGATGGCGGGATTATCGATTACCATTTTGATTTTAATATTCAAAATGAAGGCTTAACTCTGTATCCACATTTCAGTTCTACATTAAAGCCTGGTTGGTTTGATAAAAACCTGTCTCGTAAAGCGCGTTTACAACACTACGATAAAACCGTGCTTTTATGTCCATCTGCTGAGTTTGTTGCATCACTGCCATTTAATAAAATTCCAGACCGCAGTGATTTTGTCGAAATGAAACCGGCGCAGCGCTTACAGTACTGGCAACAGGTATTTGTTGAAAGTGAAAAGTTAGCAGAACATTTTAAAAATTTTTATCAACAACAGAATATCGACAGCATTAAACGCATTGAGCAGTTACTCGCTTAATGGCGACAAGATTTCATTTTTTGGTATCAATTAAGCACTTGTCATTAATATTTTGACGATAACTCATTTAAAAAAGGATTTGAACATGACCACATATAAAGCCATTAACTTAATCGCACGCCCAGACGCAGGCCCTGTAGGTCCGCAATTATTTGAAGTTGTCCAAAAAGAAATGCCAACAGTGGCACAAGGGCAGTTTTTGGTAAAACAGAATCATATGTCACTGGATCCTGCGATGTTTGGTTGGATGAGCCCAGACACCGAAAGCTATATTCCTCCGGTTGAGTTAGGTGATGTGATGCGCAGCTCTGGCATTGGTGAAATTGTCGAAAGTAATCACCCCGATTTTAAAATAGGTGATCGCGTAATGGGCATGATGGGCTGGCAAGAATACTTTTTAAGTAATGGTGTCGGGTTAAATAAAGTTACCGCGCCATTACCAGACGAAGCTATTTTGTCAGTATTTGCATTGCCGGGCTTAACTGCAACACAAGGACTTTTCAACGTGGGTAAACCACAAAAAGGGGAAACCATAGTGGTTTCTGGCGCGGCAGGTTCAGTGGGCTCTATTGTGGGCCAATTAGCCAAAGCAGATGGCCTGAGAGTGATAGGCGTAGTCGGCAGCGATGAAAAAGCAGATTGGATTGTAAACGAGCTTGGTTTTGATGGTGCGGTAAATTACAAAACCGATGATATAGCAGCAAAGCTTACCGAGCTAACCCCAGATGGCGTAGATGTGTATTTTGAAAATACTGGCGGCCCAATTCAACATCATGTGTTTGCTAGAATGAATGCCCATGGACGTATTGTGGTGTGCGGCATGATTGCAGATTACCCGAAAGCGGTACCTGATTTAGGCCCTAATTGGATCCAAGTGATTAAAAAACGCTTAATTATCCAAGGTTTCACCATGCCAGACCATTTCGGTGATGTGCCCGCATTACTTGAAAAATTAACCCCTTATGTGATGAAAGGACAAATTAAGCATCGTGCCCATGTGTTAAATGGACTTGAGTCCGCAATGACTGGCTTGAATTTATTTTTCACTGGTAAAAACAAAGGCAAGTTAATCGTCAAATTATAACGCCGTTAATTGAAAAGTGCTGGTCTAAAAATGAATCACTAACAGCGGGGGGAATATATCACGCTTTTAGATTAGATCTAATCTGTGTATATAGCGGCCATTTAGTTTGTTTAAATGATAAATGAGATGAAAGTTTCGTTAGCATGAATCTTTTTTAGTTTACTTTTAGTAAGTAAGGCATGAATATTCGTCCGTTAACTGATCGTTATCGAGCCATTGGTTAACGAGTTATGTGAATTCATAGCTACATAGCTAACCACTAAAGTGTTAAACAGTAAGCAATATAAATAAAAATAATATTAAAAAAGACTTAAATTGGAGCTTTTGTTGATTAAATGTGATGTGCCATTTTGCGTTAATGGATACATTGCAACGCCAACAAATATTTGGCTGCCGATGTTAATCAATAGCGATAAAGCAACATAAATAAAAAGGTTGACCATGTTTAAAAGTACAGATAACTACATTGCCTCAAACGAGCTTACTTTAGCGGTAAATGCCGCCATAGCCTTAGAAAAACCGTTATTAATTAAAGGCGAACCCGGTACTGGTAAAACTCAGTTAGCAGAAGAGTTAGCCCGCTCTTTGAATTGTAAACTGTATCAATGGCACATTAAGTCAACTACCAAGGCTCAACAAGGCCTTTACGAATATGATGCAGTATCACGCCTACGCGACAGCCAGTTAGGTGATGCTCGTGTGCATGACATTGGTAACTACATCGTTAAAGGTAAATTGTGGCAGGCGTTTGAAGAAGATCAGAGATCGATTTTATTGATTGATGAAATCGATAAAGCCGACATCGAGTTTCCTAACGATTTATTGCAAGAACTCGATAAAATGGAGTTTTATGTGTATGAAACTCAACAGGTTATCAAAGCTAAGCAACGTCCTATTATCATCATTACCTCTAACAACGAAAAAGAGCTGCCAGATGCGTTTTTAAGACGCTGTTTTTTCCATTACATTAAGTTTCCTACTAAAGATGAAATGGCAAAAATTATAGACGTGCATCATCCTAATGTTAAGCAGGACTTGTTACAGCAAGCATTAGAGGTATTTTTTGATTTACGTGATGTCAATGGGATTAAGAAAAAGCCTTCAACGTCAGAATTAATCGACTGGCTTAAACTGTTAATATCGGATGATATTTCTCAAGACATTTTGCTGAATAAACAATCAGACATCATTCCTTTGTTTGGTGCATTGCTTAAGAATGAACAAGACGTTTCATTAATTGAAAAGCTGGCTTTCATGAGCCGCAGAAACAGGTAGTGCATTGTGTTTATTGATTTTTTTCTGACCCTAAAAAAGCACAAAGTGCCTTGTAGCTTACGTGAGCTACTCGACTTGATTGCGTTATTAAAAGCTGGGGTTGTGTTTGCTGATGTCGAAGAGTTTTATAACCTTGCCAAAATTGTCATGGTTAAAGATGAAATCCACTATGACAAATACGACAACGCTTTTGCTGAGTATTTTAAAGGCATCGAAAGTATTGATATTTTCGATAAAATTCTACCTGAAGATTGGCTACGAAAGGAGTTTGAGAAGCACCTTTCTCAAGAAGAAAAAGACAAGCTTAAATCTTTAGGCGGGCTTGAAGAATTAATGAAGGCGTTAAAAGAACGTCTAGAAGAACAGAAAAAACGCCATGCTGGCGGTAACAAGTGGGTTGGCACTGGTGGCACTTCGCCCTTTGGAGCTTATGGCTATAACCCTGAAGGGATTAGAGTCGGCCAAGATAAAAACCGTAACAACAGTGCCGTGAAAGTGTGGGATAAGCGCGAGTTTAAAAACTTCGACCAAGACCGTGAACTCGGAACTAGAAACATTAAATTAGCGCTTAAAAAACTTAGAAAATTTGCCCGCACAGGGGCCAGTGAAAAACTTGATATCAATAAAACGATCCGTTCCACTGCACAAAATGGCGGCATGCTAGATGTGCACATGGAACCCGAACGTCACAACGCCGTTAAAGTGTTGATGTTTTTCGATATCGGTGGCTCTATGGATGATTATATTCATACATGTGAAGAGCTTTTTTCTGCCGCACACAGCGAGTTTAAGCATTTAAAATTTTTTTACTTCCATAACTGCGTGTATGACAAACTCTGGCAAGACAATAACCGCCGCTTTGATAACATGATTGATTTAGAAGAAGTCATCAGAACATTTGGCGCAGATTACAAAGTCATTTTTGTCGGTGATGCGACCATGGGGCCTTACGAGATTATCGCCAAAGGCGGTAGTGTTGAGCATTGGAATGAAAAGCCCGGCATTGAATACATGAATCAATTATTAGGTCATTTCAATAAAGTTGCCTGGCTTAATCCACAACCAGAAAGTCGATGGCCAATACATCATTCTATTTCCATTGTTCAGCAGTTAGTTAACAATAAAATGTATCCGTTAACCGTTGACGGCATAGGCCGCGCGATTAAAGATTTAAGTTAATAACAGCTCGTTTCATTAAGAACTGATCCCGTGACGTAAATACTCACAGGATTCAGTGCAGGCAAGCCATGCGGTTTATATAACTTGAAGTTAGTTTGCACAGATAATATTGATAGAAAACATAATAAGGAAGGGAAGTAATATGGAATTTTTACGCACCGACGACAGTTGTTTCGCCAATTTACCTGATTTCAATTTTGCTGCGAATTACTTAACTGTTGATGACACTGAAAGTGGTGAACTGAGAGTTCATTATCTTGATGAAGGCCCTAAGGATGCCGCACCAATATTGGTATTGCATGGTGAGCCAACGTGGAGCTTTTTGTATCGCAAAATGATCCCAATTCTTGTTAAAGCTGGTCATCGTGTTATCGCTCCTGATCTTATTGGTTTTGGCCGTTCAGATAAACCGACAAAACGTAACGATTATACCTATCAACGTCATGTTGATTGGATAAAGTCATTAATGCTGCAACTTAATCTCACCGACATTACCTTGGTTTGCCAAGATTGGGGCGGATTAATTGGGTTACGTTTAGCTGCTGAAGAAAGTCAGCGATTTGCACGAATAGTTTGTGCTAATACCATGTTGCCTACAGGTGACCATGAACCCGGTGAAGCGTTTCAAAAGTGGCGTCAGTTTTCACAAGACGTTGAAATATTCCCAACCGGTAACTTAATTAATAGTGCTTGTGTATCGACATTAACTGCGGAAGTTATTGCCGCTTACGATGCGCCGTTTCCGGATGAGAGTTACAAAGAAGGGGCGCGTCAATTTCCGTTATTAGTGCCAATAACGCCGGACGATCCTGCTGCAGATAAAAACCGCGCTGCATGGAAAGTATTGAGCCAGTGGCAAAAACCATTTTTAACGGCTTTTAGCGATTCAGACCCGATTACTGCCGGTGGTGATGCGTTGATGCAAAAGCTCATTCCTGGTACAAAAGGGCAAAAGCACACCACTATCGTTGCTGCCGGACATTTTTTGCAAGAGGATAAAGGTGAATTGTTAGCTGATGTTGTAGTACAATTTATTGCAGATAACCGCTAAATTTTATACAAAAAAGAGCAACCAATATGGTTGCTCTTTTTGTTTAACTGATAAGTTGAACAGGTTTCAAAACGACAAAAAACTAGTTGTTGGTCATTTCTTTAATCATGTCTAAAGCAACGGCTTCGGCAATACTGATGCCGTCGATACCAGCCGATAAAATTCCACCAGCATAACCAGCGCCTTCACCTGCAGGGTATAAACCTTTGGTGTTAATACTTTGGTAAATCCGGACCACGTTTAATTTGTACTGGTGATGATGTACGGGTTTCAACGCCGGTTAACATGGCATCTTTACTATCAAAACCACGAATTTTCTTACCAAAAGCAGGTATGGCCTCACGGATTGCATCAATGGCAAACTCCGGTAACGCATCGCTTAAATCGGTCATTTTCACATTAGGCTTGTAAGATGGCTCAACGTTTTTCAAACGGTTTGCCATTACCAGCGGCTAAAAAGTCGCCGACCATTTGTGCTGGTGCATCGTAATTGCTGCCACCCATAACATAGGCATTGCGCTCCAATTTACGTTGCAGCGCGATACCTTGCAGTGGATCGTTGTCAAAATCACTTGGATCAATCCCAACCACAATGGCACTGTTGGCATTTCGCTCACTTCGTGAGTATTGGCTCATACCATTGGTCACTACTGCATGTTCTTCTGATGTTGCTGCCACCACCACACCACCAGGGCACATACAAAAGCTGTAAACACTGCGACCACTTTTACAATGATGGACTAACTTATAATCTGCAGCACCTAACATTGGGTGACCAGCGTTAATGCCAAAACGATCTTTATCGATCATCTCTTGTTTGTGTTCAATACGAAAGCCAATCGAAAACGATTGTGCCTGCATATACACACCTTTATCATGCAACATTTGGAAAGTATCACGGGCACTGTGACCAATTGCAGCAATAATATGTTTAGAATGCAGCACTTCGCCATTTCTAAGGGTGACACCTATAACTTGGCGATCGCTAATATTGATTTCGTCAACCCGAGTTTCAAAGCGAATTTCACCGCCTAAACGGATGATTTCGCGGCGCATTTTTTCTACCATAGTGACCAATTTAAAGGTACCTATGTGAGGCTTACTTACATAAATAATTTCTGCTGGTGCGCCAGCGGCCACAAATTCTTGTTTTACTTTCAGGCCTTTAAATCCTGGATCTTTTACTTGGCTGTATAACTTTCCATCGGAGAATGTACCAGCGCCACCTTCGCCAAATTGTACATTTGATTCAGTGTCTAACTCACTGGTACGCCAAAAGCGGAAGGTATCTTTAGCGCGTTCGTGGACTGATTTACCACGCTCTAAAATAATCGGATTAAAACCCATTTGTGCCAGAATAAGTCCAACAAATAAGCCACATGGTCCCATGCCAATGACCAATGGACGTTCAGTTAACCCTTCTGGTGCCGTAGCAACATACTTATAATCAGTATCTGGGGAAACGCGGATATTTTGATCGTCAGCAAGCGATGTCAATAATGCTGCTTCATCAACATTGGTTAATGTCACATCTAATGTATAAATTAACCAAATTAAATTCTTTTTACGGGCATCGTAGCCACGCTTAAACACATGTATATCAACCAGCTGATCCGCTGAGATAGAGAGCCTTTGCAAAACGAGTTCTTGCAGCGCATCTTCATTATGGTCGAGAGGCAATTTTACTTGGTTTAAACGGATCATGATTTACCTAAAAAGAGACTTAAAAAACAGCGCGTAGTTTACGTGATTTAACCTTAAAATGAAATTACCTATTGATGTCATATGCCATACAGTCAGGTTCTATTAACGATAAAGATAAAATTACGTTCGTGGTTGAGTATGTTGGTCTTCGTGGTATTTCGTCTACAGTATTGATTTAGTGCTAAATGGCAACTTAGCTGATGGCTAATTCTCTTTGATCCGTAACTTTTACAGTGATAAATGCTATCGCATTATCAGGGGAAACAAGTTATGTTATTTCATTTGTAAAATTAACAGCTTAGTTGCTAAGGTGTTTTTTAGTAATCTGTTTAGATAATGTGTTTTGATATTTGTCGTGGACTGAGTTGAAGGGATTAACAATGTTACATCAGGGAATAACAATCATGCTGGCCCCAGTATTACTATTACAAGGGCTT
The DNA here is from genome assembly GCF_006385555.1 of Shewanella polaris. Lineage (NCBI taxonomy): Bacteria > Pseudomonadati > Pseudomonadota > Gammaproteobacteria > Alteromonadales > Shewanellaceae > Shewanella > Shewanella polaris. The sequence goes on from NZ_CP041036.1 coordinate 2,225,747, forward strand.
AAGGTTCGCCGTACCACGCCAAAACTGCCTGAACCTGAAGGGGAAAGAATAGGGAAAACTGGACCTAATCCTACCTTGAGTTTGTTGATTTTAGGCGATTCAGCCGCAGCAGGCGTTGGAGTGTCAAACCAACAACACGCGCTGTTAGGGCAGGTTGTTGAGCAATTAAGCCCGCAACTTGAGCTCAGTTATGCTTTATTTGCCAAAACTGGTTCTACGACATCGACCACGTTACACGCCTTACATGAACACATTAATACCGAACACCCGATCCTCGGGCAAAAGCATTACGATGTTATTGTGACATCACTCGGTGTGAATGATATTACCTCATCAGTGAGCTGCGAAAAGTGGTTACAGCAGCAAAAAGAGTTATTTGAACTCATAGCAAAACAATATCAACCAAAATTGATTTTAGTCACGGCTTTACCACCTCTGGGTTTATTTCCTGCATTACCCCATCCACTTCGTTGGAGTTTAGGCCAGCGCGCAAATCAATTTAATCGTCAATTACAACAACTGCTCATTAAGTTGAATCAACAAGTCGATTTACCCACAGATTTCAGATTAATTAAATTACCACTGGAAAACCCACAACCCGACATCACTATGCTGGAGTTTATGCGCCAAGTGATGGCTACCGATGGGTTTCATCCAGGTGCACCAATCTATTCAGCGTGGGCTAATTTGGTTGTTGAGCAGATCCAGGATAAAGAATCTGCATAGAACACTTACTGTTTTTTGTAACTGATCCGATAAATCGCATTGGCAAAGTCATCAGAAATAAGGATAGAACCATCTGCCAGTGTCACAACATCGACAGGGCGGCCCCAACTGTCTTCTCCTTCAAGCCACCCTGTAGCAAACGGCTTATAGTCAATCACTTTATTCCCCTCAAGTGCCACTTGCATAATACGATAACCCACTTTGTTAGTGCGATTCCACGAGCCGTGTTGGGCAATTAGGATTGATTGTTTGAAAGCAGCAGGGAATTGATTACCTTGGTAAAACTCCATGCCTAATGCAGCAACATGTGCACCCAAAGTTAATACGGGAGGTGTGTTAAGTTTGGCGATTTTTGGGTTAGTAAAATCTGGGTCGGCAATATCTGTGTTATGAATATAAGGAAAACCAAAGTGTTGACCTGTTTTGCTAACACGATTAAGTTCATCATCGGGTAAATCATCGCCCATCAAGTCGCGGCCATTATCAGTAAACCATAACTCACCTGTTTGCGGATGGAAATCAAACCCGACACTGTTGCGTACACCTTGGGCCACAATAGTGGTTTGCTTAGTCTCAAGGTTTAATTGCAAAATACTGGCAAAGGGCAGTTGGCTTTCACACACATTACAAGGCGCTCCAACCGGAATATATAAGTTTCCATCTGGGCCAAATGAGATAAATTTCCAACCGTGATGAGACTTATTGGGAAGTTTGTCATAAACCAATTCGGGTTTAGGAATAATGGGTAATGATGTCTCAATAGCTGGGTAACGCCAGATTTTATCCACTTCAGCGACATATAGGCTGCCGTTATGGTAAGCAAGTCCGGATGGCATAAACAAATCTGTCGCAATAACAATTTTTTTATCGGCTTTAAAGTCATTATCACTGTCTATAAGCGCATAAACATTGCCTGCTTTACGACTACCTACAAAAACAGTTCCGTTTTCACCAAGGGCCATCTGGCGCGCATTATCTACATTCTCGGCATATACATCAATGGTAAATCCTGCAGGTAATTGAATTTTATCCAGTGGCAATGCATGTGTTGAATATGAGACACCTAAAGTCAGGCTTAAGGTAGCTAACAAACTGATTGGTTTAATCATATTGGTGCCTCTTATGTAGATTAATTTTAGATATTATTGACGAGTACTAAGGTAATTATTACCAGTCCTTAATGATATGTTTAACCATATTGGCGGTGTTTTCCGGTTGCTCTAGTGGAAACATATGTCCACCTTTTGGAAGCGTCATTAACTCAATGTCGTTTAGTTTGGCAAACCGAATAAAGTGCTTAATTGGGAATATCTTAGTATTTTCACCGTATATCAGTTTAGCGGGTACCGTTAACTTGTTTTTATATTGTGTTAAATTCGTCGGTAAATGCCTAAATATGTCAGCTTCTACAGCGGGTGAGAAACTCAGCTCTAAACGCTTATTTCGCTGTACTACGCTCGATGATACATAGTCTTGTAAGCAGCGAGAATCGAAATTTTTAAACAAAGTTTTCTGTGAAAAATAATCAACCAAGTTAGTGCTTTCTGGCCAGTGATCCTGACGTGTTTTGGCTTTACCCGCTGGCGAAAGCTTATCAATGTAAGGTGTACGTTTAATAAAGCTCAACAGATGTGAAAATGCCCCGGTGACAACTGGCGGATCTAACATCACTAAGCCCCGAAAAAGCTCGGGATGTTGGCAGGCTGCAATAAACGAAATAACGCCACCAAATGAATGCCCTACGCAAATCACCTTTTCATCTTGCTTCTTAATAAATTCAACAAGTTCTGTGACTAAGTGTTGCCAGTTACTGTGTATTGGGTACAGAGCATTATGGCCAAACTGATTATGGGCAACAGTACGAAAGTCATTATCAAATTCTTGTAGAAACGTTTTATAGCTACCGGCGGGGAAGCCATTGGCATGCACGAGGTTGATCAATGGTTTAGTCATAGTATCTCTAAAGGCTAAGCACTACTTGCTGTTAAATTAATTCACTCAACAATCTCGTTGAGTGAGTTTTTTATCAACAAATAGCGCTGTAATGTCCAATGCTTAGAATATTTTTAAAGGATCGATTTGGGTTAACTCTTCAAATTCTGGCGCACGATTTTGCGCTTTAGCTTTGAAGATTTCCATCATGTCGTTTTGTGGTTGGAACATGCCGCTTTGCCATACCGACATGTATTTCAAGCTATCTTCGACACTATGATCTCGGGCATAGTTGATCATCTCTTTACAACCGGTAACGGCTAAAGGCGAGCGGGCAGCAATCTCTGCAGCAATATCTAATACAGCGGTGAGCATTGATGCTTGGTCTTCATACACGTGATTAACTAATCCGGCATCTTTGGCTTCTGTTGCAGGCATTCTTCGACCTGTGTAGGCCAATTCTTTGGCTAATCCAATTGAAATCAATTTAGGTAAACGCTGTAAGGTACCCACGTCAGCAGTCATGCCGAGTTTGGTTTCTTCAATACTGAAAAAAGCATCTCTGGTGCAATAGCGACAATCAGCCGCGGTGACCATATCAACCGCGCCACCAATACAGCCACCTTGAATAGCCATGAGTATAGGCATACGTGCAGTTTCAAGCACATTGAAGCAATCTTGTAACTTGAGGACTAAACGGCGTAATTGGTCGTGTTTCCGGCCTAATTCAATATTGTCGTCACCATTATTTGCACTGAATACAGCTAAGTCCATACCGGCACTAAAATGCTTACCCGTAGAGGAGATGACAATGGCGCGAGCAGCGGATTGATTATTGATTTCCTGTATAACGCTTGGAAACTCATGCCAAAAATCGACGTTCATTGAATTTAATGCATCGGGTCTATTAAGAATGATGTGGGCGACTTTATCGTTAATGTCGACTGTGAGCGTTTGGTAGGTCTTTTGCGATATCATATTTATATCCTTATAAATTCAATGTAATAAGCTTATCTTGCTCTATTGCTGCATCCAAAGAGGCGAGAATGGCCTGACGTTCTTTTAATTTGGTTCCTAAATGCGCCGGCATATTTAAGGTTTGCATGTGTTTAGCAACAGCATGGGCAGTATCCATGAGTTGATCGGGCGCAACCACTTGATCAAGAAATCCAGCTAATACAGCTTGTTCTGGCGCAAATAACTCTGCATTGATGACAGCGCGGGACAGATAATTTTGTGGAATACGATTTCGCGCAATTTCAATGCCAGCCTGATGCATTGTCATGCCTATTGCGACTTCGTTAAGACCGATCTTAAATGGCCCCGTGCTGCCAATACGATAATCACAGCTGAGTAGCAAAAATGCACCTTTGGCGATGGCATGGCCTGAACAGGCACCTATAATTGGGGTCGGGAATGCAAGCATTCTGCGGGCTAACGTTGAGCCTGCTGTGACTAATGCAATTGCGGCTTCAGCGCTTTGTTTCATTGTTTTAAGATCGTAGCCACCAGATAAAATGCCTGGCTGGCCCGTTATTATCACCACCGCATTTTGTTGTTCTGCGTGGTCTAATGCACTGTTAATTTGGCCGATGACTTCCGGCGATATTGCGTTAACTTTACCATTATTCAAGGTAATAACGTGCACATTGTTTTCGATTGTTACGGTGATAAGTTCCATTGTTTGCCTTTTATTATTCTAATAAACAGTGCTAATTTAGCGTTGTTCTGTACCATTATCTACTCGAGTTTTAATAACTAATTCATACAGGGTGGCTTCTTCAGATGAAGCATAACGACCACCATAAACTTGAATGGACTGTGTATGCCAGCAGTTTCAATCGTATCTCTATCTGAACCGGACTAATCCTTATTGAACTGCCTTGTTAATATATTGATTTACTGTGCAAATGTATGACGCATAGCGTTCTTGTTTGTAATCTAAAAATAAGTTTTTACCACTTATAGTGAACTATTAACCGCCAAATCATGCTAGGTGGTGTTTTAAAATCAAACAAATCAATTGTTTTAATAAGTAACTATTCATATAAGGAATAATAGGAGTAAAAATATTGTTTTGTATCATTAAGGTTCGCTATAAGAAGCAATATTACGTAATTCTTATTATTTTAGCTGTGGCTAATGTTATATATAAGCATCGACATAGGCCCAATTATGCTTTATAAAAGATCATTCAAACAAGTGTATGATTCAAACGGATGTGTGAATTTGGCTGCTGTATAAGTAAAATGAATGTGTATCTATAATTAATATGCATTTGGATAATACTAGCCGTTCCCTTAGCATGAGAGTTAACCGTAATTATGCGTTTGAACAAATATAACAAAAAGACTCTTAACCCTTTATTCTAGATATTATTTTTGGAGAGCAACAATGCCGGAATACAAAACCCCTATTCGTGATATTAAATTTGTTATGCAAGAGCTACTTGATTGCGAAACTCACTATCAACATTTAGGTTACCAAGACGCAAGCCTTGATATGGTTGATGCAATTATTGGTGAGGCCGCAAAATTAACAGAAGAGGTCGTTGCTCCCTTAAACCAAATCGGCGATCAACAAGGCTGTACTTGGAAAGACGGTGTAGTCACTACTCCAGACGGATTTAAAGAAGCATATGCCCAATATGTTGAAGGCGGATGGCCAACGCTATCTCAGTCTGAAGAATTTGGTGGTCAAGGTTTACCACATTCTCTCAACATCAGCATCGCAGAGATGTTTTCTAGTGCAAACCATAGTTTTGCAATGTACCCAGGATTAAGTCATGGCGCATTGGCTACAATAGAAGCCCATGGTACAGACGCTCAAAAACAACAGTTTATGCCAAACCTTGTAGAAGGTAAGTGGACCGGAACAATGTGCTTAACAGAGCCGCATTGTGGTACAGATTTAGGCATGCTGCGCACGAAGGCAGAGCTTAATGATGATGGCAGTTATTCGTTAACCGGCACTAAAATCTTTATCTCAGCAGGTGAGCATGATCTGTCAGATAACATTGTTCATATCGTTATTGCCCGCGTACCCGGTGCACCAGAAGGTAATAAAGGCATTTCATTATTTATCGTGCCTAAGTTTAACGTTAATGATGATGGCACAATTTCAGACAGAAATGGCGTAAGTTGTGGTTCAATTGAACATAAAATGGGTATTAATGGTAATGCCACTTGTGTGATCAATTTTGATGGTGCTAAAGGACATTTGATTGGCGAACTTAATCGAGGCCTAAAATGCATGTTCACCTTCATGAATGCAGCCCGAATAGGTGTTGCCAGTGAAGGTGTTGCCGCTGCAGAAGCATCATTTCAAGGTGCATTAGCTTACGCGAAAGACCGTTTACAAATGCGTTCAATCAGCGGGGTTAAAAACCCTAACGGCCCTGCGGATCCGATTATTGTCCATCCAGATGTGCGTAGAATGTTGTTAACCCAAAAGTCTATTGCTGAAGGTGGACGTGCGTTAATTTCATATTTAGCTCAGCTGGTTGATATTGGCCATGCTGAAAAAGATGCAGCAGTTAAAGCTGATGCGGAAACAAAATTAGCGTTATTAACGCCGATAGCAAAAGCCTTTCTTACTGAATTAGGTTTTGAATGTACTAGTCATGGTGTACAAATTTTCGGTGGACATGGCTTTATCAAAGAGTGGGGCATGGAACAGTTAATGCGCGATACTAAAATTAGTTGCCTATATGAAGGCACTACCGGTATTCAAGCATTAGATTTATTGGCTCGCAAAATTATTGGTACTCAAGGCGAAGTGTTAAAGCCTTTCTCTAAAGACGTTACTGTATTCTGCCAACAAAATATAGAAAACCCTGCAATGGCAGAGTTTATTAAACCCATTATGGCTTATGCAAAAGAGTGGCATGAACTGACCGTACTTATCGGTGGTAAAGCGATGAAGAACCCTGATGAAATTGGTGGTGCATCTGTTGACTACCTCATGTATGCAGGTTACGTAACGTTAGCATTCTTCTGGGCCAAAATGGCTAAGGTGGCTCAAGATAAACTTGCAGCCGGCACAACAGAAACGGCGTTCTATGAAGCTAAAATCAAAACAGCACAATTTTATATGCAACGTATGTTACCAAGAGCTAAAGGCCACGCAGCTTGTATTCAAAATGGTGTAGATTCTATGATGGCACTTAGCAGCGATGATTTTGCCTTTTAATTAGAGTGTTACAACTCAGATAGAATGGCTGGTATGTTGATTTTGTTTGATAGCCCGCAAAGCAACTAGTTGTTAAGTCGATGGTTAATTTCAGAATAAAAAACCGTAACCTTATGTGTTGCGGTTTTTTTATTTGTCCAACCAAGGCAATTAAAAAGCTCCTTCTTGTTACTAACGTTTCCGTTTCAGTAACAAGAAGGAGCTTTCTTTGAATCAACAGATCTGAGAAAACAAAAAATATTTAAAGAATTTCATTAACAGATGAAATTATAAATAATATAACGTTGCCTACCCAGTTAACAACTCTGTCTAGCCATCAATTCCAAGCATCACATTTGATGCTTTTACGATTGCATATGCAGTTGAACCCACTTTTAAATTAAGAGATTTAACGGCTTCGTTGGTAATAATAGAAGCGATCTGCTCACCACCTGATAATTCAATCATAATTTCTGAATTAACGGCGCCAGCTTGGATCGTTTTAACAGTCCCTTTCAATTGGTTTCTAGCACTTATTTTCATGTCTTTCTCCATTTTTTGGCCTATTACTCACAGACCTAACATTAATAAAATATAAAATCCATTGTAGCGGTATTAGTTTAAAAAACAGCTCATCTAAAACAGAAAACCAAGCTTGATCACATAAATTAGTGATGTAGCTTTAAATTTCTTCTCTCGTATTGGAAATTTAACAGTAGTAATCCCTAAAATCTACTAATCGAGCTAATCGAGCTTCAGGGGGAGAAGATCAATTACTCAGTTGATTATTTTAGACAGTGTCACATCGGACTTGAATTCGGGTATAGTAATTACTTCATCATTATTTTGTAATAAGAGAAAGGGATTAAGTCGATGTCAGCTAAAATATTCACTTCCGTGATTCCACTACTTGCTTTACTTCCGTTAACATCATCAGCAAGTTCTTGGGTTGATGTCAGTAATCAATACACCAACAAACAAATACAAATTGCCAGTCAGTTTCAACCAGAAATGGCCAGTTCTATTGGGATAACAGAAGTTGATACTCAGTGCAGTAACATTACCGCAGCACAAAATAAGAAATTTATCGCTTCGCTGAAATCCAGTAAAAAAAGGTTACAACAGGCTCTTAAAACAGAAACATTAATGCCTGTACGTCAAGACCTTAATATTATTATCGATGATATTGATCAAGCCATCGCGACTGATTATTTAGATAATAAATACATGTTACCTTGGGTTGATGTACCTTTAATTATATTTAGTGGTGTATCGGCATTATTAGATGAACAAATGCCAAATGCTCGAAAGCAGGCAGCTATGGCACGCCTTGCTTGTTATGTAGGTAAAGCAGGGCAACCAGCACTCACCGAACAAGCCAAAAATTTATTTGAAACAGCCCTAACCAATAAAAACTTAATCGGCCCTACAAAAGAAGAAGTTAGTCAAGCGTTAGCAAGAACCGATACTTTAATAAATGGTTTACAACAATTATTTGATGACAATAAATTCAGCAAAGCTGATGACAACATGCTGCTGCTAAAAAAACAAATTGAAGATTACCGTCAATGGGCTGAAAAAACCGTTATCCCGAACACTCGAGATGACTTTAGATTACCTCCAGAAATTTACGCCTTAAAACTCAAAACAGTTGGTATAGACATAGCACCCGAGTTATTAATTGAGCGTGCTAAAGCAAGTTACATGATAACCAAAGCCAATATGCAGGCACTTGCTCCATTAGTGGCGAAAAAATTCGATTTACCATCAGATGATTATCGTGATGTCATCAAAGAACTTAAAAAAGTGTCTTTGGCAAACGAAAAAATTGAGCCGTATTATCATGAAATAAATAAAAAGCTCGAGCACATGATTAGTGAACATCATGTGGTTGATTTACCTAAACGCGATATGCTGATGCGACTTGCCACTGAAGCTGAAGCAGCTGGTAGTCCAGCACCTCATATGGTACCACCACCATTTATTGGTAATACGGGTGAACAGGGACAATTTATTCTTACAACGGGTAACCCTGCATTAAGTGGAGACGCGGCTTATGATGACTTTAATTTTAACGCGGTTGCTTATACCTTAAGTGCCCATGAAGGCCGACCTGGTCATGAATTACAATTCTCGGTAATGTTAGAACAAGGTGTATCTCTCGCTCGTGTTTATTATGCATTTAACAGTGTGAATGTTGAGGGTTGGGCACTTTATGCCGAAGCAGAAATGTTGCCGTATTTACCTATTGAAGCACAGCTTATTGCACTTCAACATCGCTTATTACGTAATGCGCGCGCGATGTTAGATCCAATGTTGAATTTAGGACTAACGTCCAAAGACAACGCCTACACTTTATTGCGTAATGAAGTTGTGCTTTCGAAAGCCGCAACGAAACAAGAAGTTGATCGATACACCATGAGAATGCCTGGTCAAGCTGGTAGTTACTTCTATGGTTTAACAAAGTTGCTAGAGATTAGGGCTGAAGTCGAAATAGCCCTAGGAGATAAGTTTGATCGTTTAGCATTTAATAATTTCGTGTTAAAACAAGGTTTGATCCCACCAAAATTGATGGCAGAAGCCGTCAACAAACACTTTTTGGCTAAAGACTAATATTGTTTGTCATTGATACAAAACTCAATCCCATTTAAATTATCTATTTGAATGGGATTTTTATTTTGTGTAATGGTCATGTTCACTATAGGTAAAGCAGCAATTTACAGATCATCACATTAGGTTATTTATTCCATCAAAATGGAATATTCATCTGACAAGCTATGACCTCTAGTGGACAGAAAGCTTAATAAGGCTTCAGGGCTTCGGTTAAGTAAACGTTCAATGGGGAAATCTACCGCTTCAATAACCTCTATCGATTTTTCAAACTCACCTAAACTAAAAGCAACATGAGAATCTGACCCCATAACAAGTAAGCCGCCGGCGTCTTTAACGGCATTGGCAATGTCTGTACAGTTACACAAGCTACCTTTTCTTGAGGTCAAAAAAGATGAGTTGTTGATTTCAAGCGCGACATTATGTTTTGCCGCCGCTTTAGCTACGCTATTTATGTCTATGGGATAAGCTGGATTACCCGGATGAGTAATGATATCGACATGACCGCTTTCAATGCAGTTGATTAATGCACGAGTGTGAAGCTCTTTTGTAGATGGCGGGAACACCGGCTCATGAAAACCTGCCAATACGATATCGAGCTGTTGCAAATAATCACCAAAAAAATCAATGTCACCCTGTTCATTCTTTATATTTGCTTCAATACCTCGGAGCATGCCAATACCATCTACTATTCTAGGTAGCACTCGCATATTCACAAAATGCCAAAAGTGGGGAGCATCTGCCATATCTGGGCCATGATCGGTAATGGAAAATAGCTTGATACCTTTTTCTTTTGCAACAGAAAAGTAATCATGCACCGTACTATATGCATGGGTTGAAGCGATGGTATGAGCGTGAGTATCAACAAGGAATTTCATGACAAGTCTCGTTGTTTGAATCAAAAAATAGACAGTAATACTACTCCTTTAACTGCGCTTTCTCTATGATCTATCAAGGATTGCTTGCTAAAGAGTGCCAAAGAGTAGGCGTCCATGCTACAGCGCCAGATAAGCAACCACTTAGCTGGCAATTGCATATATCGATAATGCCTATAAATCACACCATAAATATATTATTGCCTGTGAAGCAAACAGCCGTTTCAACGTATTTATTCCGGTTGATGTAACGCATTCGCTTGATGAATTGGTTGCATGCTTACAAATGAAGTAACAGTATTCGTTAGCAGAAAACTTGCAAGCAGTTCCATTAAAATCCCTTCATAACGATATTACATGAACAAGGAATAATGAGGCATAAGTGAGCAATATGCCGTCTTGCGTGGTAACGTAAATTTATGCTGGTAAATAACGTAATGCGCTTAGGGCCAGTGATTCAAATAATGTAGAAACAGTATAAAATTTATAACGTAACTATTTTTTTAAAAGGACAATCATTATGAGCAAGAAACAAGCATACGAAAAAAAATTACAGGCGCAACTTGACGAATGGAGCGCGGATATAGACAAACTTAAAGCAAAAGCAGACGCTGCAACCGCTGATAAACAGCTTGAATACTACAAAAAAATAGAGGAACTTCAGTCTATGCAGGACAATGCCAATAAAAGGCTTACCGAGCTTAAACAGGCTGGTGACGATGCTTGGGAAGACATTAAAGTTGGTATTGATAGCGCATGGGATTCGCTTGCTACGGCATTTAAGTCTGCGACGTCAAGATTCAAATAAATGTGTTAGATAAACATATTAGAGTTAAAAGTTCTCCTGCATTATGGCGACCAATCATTATTGTGTTTATACACAAAATGATACAAGGAAGTATTAAAATTGGTCGGCATAGCACCGATAAATAGATTTAAATGAAGCTTAAAAATTGCAACAGGTTAGATAATTGCGGTTTCGCGATTGGATTACCTAAACACGTCACCTTATACATTGACTCTATAGCACTATGAGCATTTCTACTACGCTTAAAGAAACTAGTGTAAGTGTCTTTTCGGTGCGATTGAACTGGGCTACCTTGCAATGGTCATTAATACTCACGAGTGTGTTACCCTTCAATTGTTCATAGCGTCGATAAGCACAGCTGAGTGACGTCTGCAGGTTTCGTTTAGTCGTCAGCTTTTACATTGATCATGTTCAGCTATGTTGATATTAAAATAAAACCAATACGGCTTGATGACAATCGACTTGTTAACTAGATAACGAATATTAACTTCATGTTCGCTACTGCATCATTTTGGCGGTAGTGATATCCCATTACTTCATTGAGTTCCATTCATGTCTTCTGGTCATTCACAACAAACTTAGCTATCGCATCAGCTTTATATGATGTTTTTGTCATCAGTTGCCAATTTATAGCGACCTTATCTCAATCAACCTTCGGGGGGGATAAGACTGTGACAATTAAGAGTTGTTAAATTTAATGAGCACTACATTGGATGAAGACTATAACCTCATAGTGTGTACATATTAATAGCTAAATGAACCACGTTGGTTGATGAATTCTTATAGGTCAAAAATATGAAAAAACTGTTTAATAAAATTTTTGCTGGAGTTCATCTGTTCGCAGCTGTAATTCTTATCATCTTATCTTTGATAATTATGCTGTGGTCTATTTATGAAGTCATTTCTGGCATACAGTATACCTCTGGATTTATCCCATTAATGCTTCAATCTGTGGCGGCTATAATCATAGCTGCAGCCATTATTGATGTTGCACAGTATATGATGGAAGAAGAAGTTTTTAAGGACAAAGAGCTGCGAGATCCCAAAGAGGCAAGACGAACAATTACCAAAATTATAGTCATTATTACCATAGCAGTCAGCATTGAAGGACTGGTTTTTATATTTAAAGCCGGAACGAAAGATCTTAGTCTTTTACTCTATCCAGCGTTACTTATTATAGTATCAGCTATCTTAATTGTCGCACTCGGTATATATCAAAAATTAAGCGCTACTATAGAAAAAAGAGAAGAGGAAAGTGAATAGTAAATTTGTGAACAAATGATATTTACGTATGGTTTAGATAAGTCTTTCTTCGCCGCTATATGCGCGATTATCTTAAGGGAAAATGGCTATCTAAATAGAGAGGACATCAACACACTTTATTTCTCTGTTTAGCTATTTTTCAGGAATATCTTCAAGTAATTTTATGATAGTAAGATTATTGTTTAGATGAGCTAGGTCAAGGAGGTAGCTTTTCTCAAGCTCTAGCATCGGTTCATTTGCCAATAACTCCTTTACTAATTGCTCTTCACCATTTGCTATAGCGGTTTTTAAGGCTGCAAAAGTGGCGATACTGCGTGTATGTTGATCAGTATTGTTAGATCCCATTAGTTTCGCTCCGTAAATTGTTCGATATATATGTTATAGCGGTTGACTCACACTAACAATATAACCGTGTATGTTGCAATCAAAGTGATAGTAAATATATCCAATCAGACCCGATGAAAAAGTCAGTCGTTTAAACAGTTCTTGGCACTTTATCTATAGTGAACATCGTTTAGCTCTGATCGTTTGGATAATGTGATGTTACGTTAGCATTAAACTTCAGCGCTATTAACAGGATATAAAGCTGTTTTGTTAGGAAAGGTGGTATCGTATAGATGAGATATTTAATGTACTGACTTTAAAGGCATTTGGACAAATTTATCGGTTAAAAATGCAGACAGTAATGTTGCGGAGATAAGTTATGGGTTACGAAATAAAGGAAGAAAATCGTGATCATGCTCCGTTAGAGCGTGGTTTTCTTAAGTTTTCATTACCTGTGGAGTCATTCATCAATAGCCAGATCGTAGCTGGAATCGTATTACTTGTTTCGGCAATAGCTGCAATTCTTATGGTTAACTTGGGATGGCAAAACAGTTATGAAGCACTAAGTACACTTAAATTAACTCTTTCTCTTGGCGATTGGACAATAAGTCATTCATTACATTATTGGGTCAATGACGGGTTGATGGTGTTGTTCTTTTTCATTTTAGGGTTAGAAATTAAATATGAATGCTTGGTCGGAGCGCTTAGTGATATAAAAGATGCTGCATTAGTTATTGTTATGGCCCTGGGGGGCATGGTGCTCCCGGCACTGATATATTCAAGCATTATTTGGATTAGTGAGTCGTCGAATGCGTATCAAGGTTGGGGTATTCCTATGGCAACTGATACGGCATTTGCGATAGGTATTTTAACACTTTTAGGGGCTAAAGCACCTCGTGCTGCTTACATTATTCTTACTGGTTTAGCCATTGTAGATGACATGGGAGCCGTTGCTGTTATCGGATTATTTTATACGGAACAAATCGAAGTTCTGCCACTATTTTGGGCTGCTCTCACGCTATTAGTGTTATTTTTTATCAACATTCTGGGCATAAGAAAACCTATTTTTTATTTAATGGGTGGTTTTTTTCTTTGGTGGTTTATTCTTCAATCAGGCGTACATGCAACTACGGCAGGTCTTTTAGCTGCAATGATGGTACCGACGCGTCCTTATACCAACAAAGTTTGGTTTCGTCGTAAAATGCAAAATGTCATTCAAGACTTTCAGGACGTAGACAGTTTAGGTACTCCTATCCTTGAGAATGAACAACAACACGCACTCGCCGTAAAGGCTGAAGATATTGCCAAGCAAACTACAGCGCCGATATTACGTTGGGGTTATACACTAGACAAACCCGTCAGCCTTATTATTTTACCTTTGTTTGCTTTTTTGAATGCAGGCGTAATGTTACCCACTATAATTCCTGATTTTAAAGATACTGTGGTCACACTAGCAATCATATTCGCATTGGTTTTAGGAAAGGGGATTGGTATTAGCCTTTTTGCTTGGTTAGGGTTAAAACTGGGTGCGGTAAGGTTACCTAAAGGTGTGGTATTTCCTCATATCATTGGTATCGGCTTTTTAGCGGGTGTAGGCTTTACTATGTCATTGTTTATATCAGTATTAGCGTTTGAAGGGCAACCCGCTTTAATCGAGCAAGCTAAACTGGGGATTCTTTTCGGTTCATTAATTGCGGGTATAATAGGGGCTGCTATATTATTTTTAGTTTCTCAAGATTAAGTTAAATTCGAGGTGTCACTGGTACCAATAGTCGTAATGCAAAACTCATCCCAATTCATTACTGGCGAGTATGTTTGGCGAAAACAGTATAAGTCTCCAATTGTCTTTGTTTCAAGGACTTCTAGATCGCTAGGCTCAACTTTGGCATCAGCATTACAACGTGTTTTTTCCATGTAAGTTGAGACTAAAATCAACAAATTATCTACACGTCATCACTGTATGTATCATTAATTACATGAAACCATTCAAATTTAGAAATGATTATAGTGTCTTTATTGATATTGAAAAATATGACTTTTTCGTAAATTTTAATTTATTTAGGATATATGAATAATTTAAAGTGATTCAAAGAGTTTATTGTTAGCAGGAAAGTGAATTACGTAATTTAGAATGGTACAACCGAGTGGATTCGAACCACCGACCCCTACCATGTCAAGGTAGTGCTCTAACCAACTGAGCTACGGTTGTATTGTGTACTTTTAATACAATCTCAATATTTAGACTCTTTGAAAAGAGTGGTACACCCGAGTGGACTCGAACCACCGACCCCTACCATGTCAAGGTAGTGCTCTAACCAGCTGAGCTACGGGTGTATTGTTTACTTTTATTACAATTCCAATGTTTAGACTCTTTGAAAAGAGTGGTACACCCGAGTGGACTTCTTTTTACTACAAGAATACCGACCTCTACTGCTTGCTTTCAAATGAGTAGGTTATGTTACTCTTTTGCCAGCTGAGCTACAGGTGTATCGTCTAAATCAAAACTAAAATCATTTTGCTTCAAAGCGGACGCCATCTTAAGGGGGATAGGCTATTGCATGCAAGCAAAAAAAACAATTTTATCGCTAAATGGTGATTTGCTGTGCAACTTGGTTCAAGGTTAAGCAATATTAATAGGTTAACCTTGAATAAACACACTTAATTAACCAATTTGTTGAAACACAACTCCTTTAGTTTGAATGTGTTTCAACCTAATAAAAAACAAAATTGCTGCGGTTGTTAACCCTGCGATTAACCCAATCCAAAAACCTTGTGCGCCCATTGCGTCAACAACCCAATTCGTATATCCCAAAATATAGCCAGTAGTCATCCCGATGCACCAATATGAAAACAAGGTGATGTAAAAGGCACTACGGGTATCCTTGTAGCCACGTAATGCGCCTGCTGCAACAACTTGAATAGAATCCGATATTTGATAAAACGCAGCGAGCATCATCAAAGTTCCTGCTAATGCTACAACCTCAAGGTTATCGTTATACAGTAAGGCAATTTGGTGTCTAAAGGTTATTGTTAAAAATGCGGTAAAAATAGCCAGTACGAATGATAAACCCAAACCCACTTTGGCGACTAAGGCCGAAATCTCAGGCTGTCCACGTCCAAGGTAATAACCAATTCGAATAGACACTGCGATACCGATTGATAGCGGCATCATAAATACGATAGAAGAGAAGTTGAGGGCGATTTGATGACTGGCGACTACATTAGCCCCTAGCGGCGCTAAAAATAACGCGATAATGGCAAATAGACTGACCTCAAAAAATAACGCCATTGCTATTGGCATTCCCAGTTTGGTCATAGACCACATACTGGCTAGATGAGGACGATAAAACTTTTTAAATAATTTAAGCTCTTTAAAGGTTTTATCAACCAACATATAAATGACCATAGCGACTAACATAGCCCAAAACACTAATGCAGTAGCAACGCCACAACCAGCGCCTCCCATTGCAGGAATGCCAAAACCACCATATATAAACACGTAATTGGCAGGAATGTTTATGGCTAAACCAATAAAACCAATCATCATGGTTGGCATTGTATAAGAGATGCCCTCACTGCAACCGCGCAATACTTGATAAAGCACAAAAGCAGGGGCTCCCCATAAAATGGCATTAATATATCCGACCGTCAGAGAATGTAATTGGGGTTCTAAATGCATCAAGTCGAGTAAATATGTAGAAGATGCGAGAAAGATCATCACTCCAATACTGCCTATTATGGCAATATAACCAGCCTGATACATGAGTGACGGAATAACTTGTTGATTATTGGCCCCATGATGCTGAGAAAATACAGGGGTAAATGACATTAATAAGCCTTGAACAAATAAAATAGCAGGTAACCAAAGGCTAGTTCCCAAAGCTACTGCGGCCATATCTATCGCGCTGACTCGACCAGCCATAACAGTGTCGATAAAGCCCATCATGGTCTGAGTCACTTGCGCAACGAGTACTGGGAGCGCTAATTTTATTAAGCGTGATATTTGAAACCCTGTATTATTCATTAAAAACCTATTACGGAACGAGAAAAATATGTTTACTGGTATAGTTCAAGCTACTTGCGAAATCGTGTCAATTCATCATGATACCGGTCTTAACACTTTTGAAATTGCGATGACTCCTGAATTAACACAAGGATTAGTAACAGGTGCTAGCGTAGCCAATAATGGTGTTTGTCTTACTGTAACCAAGATACTAAATGATAAGGTTTTTTTTGATATAATGGAAGAAACTTTAGCGGTGACAAACCTAGGTAATTCTCAGATTGGCGACAAGGTTAATATTGAGCGTTCATTAACATTTGGCACCGAAATTGGTGGCCATATTTTATCAGGTCATGTGCATACTCAAGCTACAGTAAAAGCGGTTAGTCACACTGATGAGCATTATAATATTGAACTGCAAGTCGCCCCTCAATGGATGAACTACATCTTTTATAAAGGATTTGTGGGTATTAACGGCTGTAGCTTAACGGTAGGCAAGGTAAGTGACAATGGTTTCTTACTGCACTTAATTCCTGAAACCTTAAAACTAACCAATTTAAGTCATTATAAAGTTGGCAGCAAAATCAATATTGAAATAGACAGCCAAACACAAGTAATTGTAGATACAGTGGAACGCATTTTAGCCAAAAAGCAGCTTGGATAACCAACTAAGTGTTTGGTTGATTATTAACCACTGGCTATGTAATGAGAGCCAGTGGTTAAGGATTAATAAATTTGTTCATCGTCTGAATCAATATGAAGTTCGATTGTTCGTCGATTATCATCTAGATGCATTCGGATGTGTATTGGATTACAGCATATACGACAGTCATCGTAATATTCTTGGTCACCAGAACTGGCATCTATAGTGACATCTTGGTAATGCCCGCAATGAGGGCAACTAATGGCGCGCGATAGCAGTCTCATATTTAATACTCCTCAAGCACTCGTTATAAACAAGTATAGTGAGAATTATATGTTTTGGATCAATAAATCGAAAGCAGGCGACTTTACTAACTTAAAAACTAGACTTTAAAGTGTTACTTGATTAAACGCCTTTAAATACAACAGGTAAAGCCATCAAATATATTCATCTATAATTTGTATTTCGACTTAATGGTTACCCTGCTGGGCATATTTACATTTTATATCCACGGCCTTTCTGATTTGATTTATGGTTATATCCTTTTAAAACAGCCATTTAAAATTAAATTGAAAAACTACTTATTATTTTCCCTCGTATGGTTGCGCCATAATCCGGTTATCGCATAAAATAAAAGCTTACGTTTTTGGGTAACTAAGACTCCTGTACTGTCTTGATTTCATTAACGTGTCTCTCGTTCAAATTGAACATATTTAATTACCATGTGACCCTACGTGTGGGTCACCACTGGAAAAGGAAGCTTCATGCCTATTATTACCTTGCCTGATGGCAGCAAACGTGAGTTTGCCAATCCTGTATCGACTCTTGATGTTGCATTAGACATCGGCCCTGGTTTAGCCAAGGCGTGTATCGCTGGCCGTGTTAACGGTGAGCTTAAAGATGCAACCGACTTAATCACAGCAGATTCAGAGTTAGCTATCATTACGGCTAAAGACGAAGAGGGTGTTGAAATCCTTCGCCATTCTTGTGCACATTTATTAGGTCACGCGATCAAACAAATGTGGCCAGAAACCAAAATGGCAATTGGTCCAGTTATTGATAACGGATTTTACTACGACATAGATTTAGATCATAAGCTGACCCATGAAGATATTGAAGCCTTAGAAAAGCGAATGATGGCTTTAGCGAAAACTAATTATAACGTCGTTAAAAAAGTGGTCTCTTGGCAAGAAGCTCATGATGTATTCAGTGAACGTGGCGAAGTGTATAAGGTTGCTATTCTTGATGAAAACATCAGTAAAGATGCAACACCTGCACTTTATCACCACGAAGAATATATCGACATGTGTCGTGGACCGCACGTACCAAACATGCGTTTTTGCCAAAATTTTAAATTAATGAGTGTTGCTGGTGCCTATTGGCGCGGTAATTCAGATAATAAAATGCTGCAACGTATATACGGTACAGCATGGGCAGACAAAAAAGCGCTTAAAACCCATTTAGTCCGCTTAGAAGAAGCCGCTAAACGCGACCATCGTAAAATTGGTAAACAATTAGATTTGTACCATATGCAAGAAGAAGCGCCAGGAATGGTGTTTTGGCATAACGATGGTTGGAGCATATTTTTAGAACTTGAAAAATTTATCCGTCAAAAACTAGGTCAATACACTTATCAAGAAGTGAAAGGCCCACTGATGATGGATCGCGTGTTATGGGAACGTTCTGGCCATTGGGATAAATACGCAGAAGCCATGTTTACCACTAACAGTGAAAACCGTGAATATGCAATTAAGCCTATGAACTGCCCAGGCCATGTACAGATTTTCAACCAAGGGTTAAAATCTTATCGTGACTTACCATTGCGTATGGCTGAGTTTGGTTGTTGTCATCGTAACGAGCCATCAGGTTCATTACATGGCTTAATGCGCGTACGTGGGTTTACTCAAGACGACGCTCACGTATTCTGTACTGATGATCAAGTCCAACAAGAAGTCAGTGCATGTATCCAAATGGTATACGACACATACGCTACATTTGGTTTTGAAAATATCGTGGTAAAATTATCAACACGCCCTGAAAAGCGTATTGGTGATGACGACATGTGGGACCGAGCTGAAGACGATTTAAAGCAAGCATTAACAGATAATAATATTGAATTTGAAATATTACCTGGTGAAGGTGCTTTTTATGGCCCAAAAATCGAATTTACTTTGCATGATTGTTTAGATCGTGCATGGCAATGTGGTACAGTACAACTTGATTATGCATTACCGACTCGTTTAGGTGCTACTTATGTAGCTGAAGACAACAGTCGCCAGACTCCGGTGATGATACATCGTGCGATTTTAGGTTCATTAGAACGTTTCATCGGTATATTGATAGAAGAATACGCAGGTAAATTCCCAACATGGCTTGCTCCAATGCAAGTTGTTGTAATGAATATTACTGATAAACAAGCTGATTACGTTGAAGAAATTGTAAAATTCTTCAAAGATCAGGGTATTCGAGCATCTTTTGACTTGAGGAATGAGAAAATAGGCTTTAAAATACGCGAACACACTTTAAAACGTGTGCCTTATTTGTTGGTCGTTGGTGATCAAGAAATGGAAAATAAGGAAGTAGCGGTGCGTACACGTGACGGTATCGATTTAGGCAAGTTAAAACTAGAAGATTTCGCCGCGATGATACGTCAACAAATTTCGCTCCGTAGTCTCAAATTGTTGGAGGAATAGGTCATAAAGATCAAAAGAACAGCAGGGCGACAGCCAGCCCCTAATAGAATCAATGATGAAATCACTGGTGTACCTGAAGTCCGTTTGTCAGGTTTAGATGGTGAACCAATTGGTATATTAAGTATAAAAGAAGCTCAGAATGTTGCAGATGAAGCCGGAGTTGATCTTGTAGAGATCAGTCCCAATGCTGAGCCTCCTGTCTGTCGCATAATGGACTACGGTAAGTTCCTTTTCGATAAAGCGAAAGCTCAAAAGGAACAAAAGAAGAAGCAGAAACAGGTCCAGGTTAAGGAAATTAAATTCCGTCCTGGTACTGATGAAAACGACTATCAGGTAAAACTACGCAACCTGATTCGTTTTCTAGAAGATGGGGACAAAGCGAAAATTACGCTGCGTTTCCGTGGTCGCGAAATGGCACACCAAAACCTAGGTATGGATCTTTTGAACCGTATTAAGGCTGATTTGGAAGTATATGCGGTTGTCGAATCTTTCCCGAAAATGGAAGGTCGACAAGCAATTATGGTGCTAGCACCTAAAAAGAAATAGTAGGGCAACCTAAAGTAGCAAAAGTCTTTGAGGCTTTTGCTCGCCTTACGTTTATTAACGTCCCAATGCGGAGTTTTAGAAATGCCTAAAATGAAAACAGACAAGGGTGTAGCGAAGCGTTTTAAGAAAACCGCTAATGGTTTCAAGCGCAAGCAAGCACACTTACGTCACATTTTGACCAAGAAAAGCACTAAGCGTAAGCGTCACTTACGTGCTAAATGTTTAGTTGCTAAATCTGACGTTCCAGCAATCGCGCGTCAACTACCATACGCTTAATTTAGGAGTTTAGAAAATGCCAAGAGTTAAGCGTGGTGTAACCGCACGTGCTCGTCACAAGAAAGTTTTAAAGTTAGCGAAAGGTTATTATGGCGCTCGTAGCCGTACTTACCGTGTTGCTGTTCAGGCAGTAACTAAAGCTGGTCAATATGCTTACCGTGACCGTCGTCAGAAAAAACGTCAATTCCGTCAGTTATGGATTGCACGTATTAATGCAGCGTCTCGTCAAAATGGTCTGTCTTACAGCCGTTTCATTAACGGCTTGAAGAAGGCGTCTATTGAAATCGATCGTAAGATTTTGGCTGACATCGCTGTTTTCGACAAAGTTGTTTTTGCAACTTTAGTTGAGAAAGCAAAAGAAGCGTTAACTAAGTAATTAGTTTGTCGCGTTAAAAAGAGGAACCTTAGGGTTCCTTTTTTTATGCCTAATTTAAGGCTTTAATTTTTGAAACGAGTATTAAAATGCCCTTAAAGTTGAGCAATGTTTAATTTATCATAAAATTATCTCAACTATTAAATATCTCACTACTCACCGTAGCCATACAATGGTATAACTAAGCAAAGTTTGTCTATTCACTTCATTTAGGATAGTTGTAATGATCTTTTCTCAAGTAACACTTGCTCCAGCAGACCCCATCTTAGGCTTAACTGATGCATTTAAAGCAGATACACGCCCTCACAAAGTTAACTTAGGTGTAGGCATTTATAAAGATGAAGCAGGGCAGACGCCTATTTTATCTTCTGTAAAAAAAGCTGAAGCTATTTTGCTTGAAACAGAAAAATCTAAGAATTATCTCGGCATTGAAGGCGTACAGGCATACAACCAAGCGGTACAAAATTTATTATTTGGCCCTCAAAGCAAAATCATTACAGACAAACGTGCAGTAACTGCGCAAGCTCCAGGCGGAACAGGTGCATTACGTGTGGCAGCAGAGTTTTTAGTTCGTAATACTGGCTCAACAACAATTTGGGTTAGTAACCCGACTTGGGCGAATCACAAAAATATTTTTGAAACGGCTGGATTAACAGTAAAAGAATATCGTTACTATAAAGCCGAAACCCATGATATGGATTTTGATGCAATGTTGGCTGACTTATCAGATGCTAACGAAGGTGATGTTGTATTGCTTCATGGCTGTTGCCATAACCCAACGGGTATCGACTTATCAATTGAGCAATGGCAACAAGTGGGAAATATTTGTTTAACTAAATCGTTATTACCATTATTTGACTTTGCTTACCAAGGTTTTGGTGCGGGTATTGAAGAAGATGCACAAGGTCTTCGTGCCGTTGCCGCACAGGTTCCAGAAATGCTTATTGCCAATTCATTTTCCAAAAATTTCGGTTTGTATAATGAGCGTATTGGCGCGGTAACGATTGTTGGTGAAAATCAAGCTGATGCTGTTAAAAGCTTTAGCCAAATAAAGAAAACTATTCGAGCTAATTACTCTAATCCTCCAGCTCATGGTGGATTAATTGTCAGTACTATTTTAGCTGATGATGCATTACGTCAAGAATGGGAAGGTGAGCTGACTCAAATGCGTGAACGTATTGCTGAAATGCGCGCACTATTCGTTGAAAGCCTCAAAGCCGAAGGCGTTGAACAAGATTTTAGTTTTATTTCCCGTCAAAATGGCATGTTCAGTTTTTCAGGTTTGAATAAAAGCCAAGTGGCTCGTTTAAAAGATGAGTTCGCTATTTATATTGTGGGCTCTGGTCGTATTAGTGTTGCCGGTTTAACCAAAAATAATATGCCAGCGGTGTGTAAAGCGATAGCTCAGGTGCTCTAGTTTACCCAGTGCACCGTAGATAAAAAAGGCTGCATAATGCAGCCTTTTTTATTAACATTGTTCTATATAAATTAATATAACAACACGTCAGCAAATCTACTGTAATTGATTGATAGCAAACGCCTTAAACTCTTCCCGCCGTTCACAAATATCACTACCAATATGCATCTGAGTTGCTTAACTCGACTTATCGTAAAATCATTTACATTATTCACTTAACTATCTTATAACGTTTTACATTTGTGCTGCCAAATCAATCGGCTGATAATGCAGCTGGCATACTTGGTCAATAGCTTCTGACAATGCCTTTTTATCATGCAACCCGGGATGGTGCTGACTAACTAAAGGAAATTGGTTAAATCGAACACCATTTATTTGATCATGAGCCAATTTAACGCTACTGCCATGTTGTATGACATCTGCAATAACGTTTTGACCTATAATCTGATTGAACCAAGCAATTTTATCTTCAATACTGAAAGTGCTAGCAGGTGAGTATTCAGCTGTTAAATTATCAATCAATATGACATGTGCGTTAGCATCACGAATGCTCTTGGCTATTTGCGGGAGTAATAATGGCGGCAGAATACTGGTTAAAAAACTTCCGGGGCCTATTATAATTAAATCTGCTTTAGCTAACGCAATACACGCTTCTGATGTTGCTTCAACTTCAGGCTCTAATAGCAATGCAATTGGCGCTTCTAACATGCCATCGACATTAAGCTCTCCAAAGACTTTACTACCACAATGCGAAAGTGCAACAAGATGGGTAGAGGCTTCAGACATTGGAATAATATTAGTTTCAATTTTCAGTAGACCACGAATTAAATTTACCGCTTCGAGTGGCCTTACACAAAGTTGATCAAGTGCATGAAGCACTACGTTACCCAAATTGTGACCAGACAGTTCATTGTCACCGGTAAAGCGATGATCAAATAGCATTGAACCTAATGAAGGTCTATGTGCCAAATGGGAAAGGCAATTACGTAAGTCTCCCCAAGCAATTGTTTGTTGATCTTGTCTTAGTCGCCCAGTCGACCCACCATTATCTGTAGTTGCTACGACCCCAGTTAATTTAGGACCCAGAAATGATAATGCAGCAAGAATGCGGCCTAAACCATGTCCGCCACCTATGGCTACTACATGATGATAATTCTTAAGTTTGTGATTCAACATAATCTGTTCTCAAATCCTTGAGTTGTTGAATAAAAAATATGCAGAAAATGAAAAACTGCCTAATGATAATGTCGGTTTAATTTTAACTGTATATTGTCATGAAAGTGTAATTAATTTTAGTTTTTGTAGATGATGACTTAACATACTCATATCAATAGATGGCAATCACTCAATCGCTCAAAAGTCGTTGGCTGTATCCTATCGATTTTAAGGTTATAATTACCAAAATAGATAAGTCGAAATAGCATTTTTAATAAGGCAGGTACTATTGAAGATAGGTAATATAGGTCAAGTGACATTTGCGATAGGCTTAGCCATTTTTGCTTTGTTGGCGATGAGACTATTTATTATTCCTGACACCACTACTGTATCTTTACAGTCAAGCACCGATCAATTCAATCATATTGATTTAGGTGATATGCCTATGTTTGCTGAAATAGATCACATCCCCACTAAAAAACAAACCTTCTTTGACTATTTTCGTCCGGCGATAGAAGCGCAAAATCACATTATTAACCAAGATCGTCAATTTCTAATAAGTGTTATAGAACAAATTGATAATGGATTAGAGCTAAGTAAATCTGATAATGAGAGGTTAAACTCAATTTTCGAAAAGTATCAATATGACGTTAAATTAGTGACTCGGAACACCTTAACGCCATTATTAAAACGTATCGATATAATTCCGGTCAATATGGTGTTAATACAAGCTGCCAACGAAAGCGGTTGGGGGAGTTCTCGTTTTGCTGTTGAAGGGTTTAACTTTTTTGGCCAATGGTGCTTTAGTGAAGGTTGTGGTTTAGTACCATTAAACAGAGATAACGGTAAAACACACGAGGTAGCAGTATTTGATTCACCAAAAGATTCAATTGTTGCGTATATGAACAACTTGAATACCCATCCAGCATATCGTTTATTCCGTTCTATTCGTGCCGATTTACGCGGGCAAAATGTCAAACTCACTGCTGACAAATTGGTTTATGGATTAATTAATTATTCTGAACGAAAAGACGAATACATAGATGAGCTACTCGAAATGCTTAAACACAATAAGTCATATTTACAAGGAAACAACGCTAATGCGTAATCGCACGCTACTTAACGGATTTATGTTTATATCAACAATGTTAATGATAAATAACAGTTTTGCAGAAACCGTTTCATTAGAATACAAAGGTTTTTATGACCGATTAAAGCAAGTTAACAAACAAAACTTTCCTTTAGTTGAGCTAGCATTCAGTGTGCCGATGACACCAGATTGCATGATAAAGTCAGGAAGCATTACAACCGAAAAAGAACAGTATCCGTTAACGTATACCAAGCAACAGCGAATATTTATTCCTTATGATGCACAACTAAAATCTGACCGTGCGCTCGTCAATATTCATGTAATTGGCGATGCTTCAAAATGTGCTATTGCCATGCAAGTTCGCGCTAAAGAAGCAAAGCAAAGCTACACTCAAACAGAACTGTTAGCATTGACCGCGGATATGAATCGATTACTAGATGGGTTACAAGGTTTTCCAATGAAGTACTTCCGTAACCCTATAAATGGACTGACATTTGAGTTTGATAAGATGCAGAATGATAACGAAAAGGTCAAGCTTGTTATTGATAATGTAGAATCAATGGTGAGTGAAACATATCCGCTAACACTTGAAAAAATCAACCAATTACAACAGATATCATTTTCTCAGAAACCCGATATTGTCAGCCCGCTAGTGACGAAGTAACAATCAAGTGGCAGTCAAATAATAATGAAATAAAGGCGTTGAATTCAACGCCTTTATTTTGTCTATTATCATCAGAACTATCATTAAGGCTTAAACGTTTCAACTACATCAATCCGATTGCTGATGTCTAAATTTATATGACCATTGTTATTAATATCAACAAAATCAAACGCTGGTAAATTAGCATCAGCAACATCACCATTGTTGGCTGCATCAGGATTGCGTTCTAATGACACAAAATCAAATTGTTCTCTATCTACACCTTGCGATGGCGCGGTATTTTGCATTGCAGTGAAAATGGTTTCAATTCGACCTGGGTGTTGTTTATCCCACATTTGCAACATGTCTTTAATGGCACCACGTTTTAAGTTTTCTTGTGAACCACACAAATTACAAGGAATGATAGGAAACGATTTCAGCGTCGAATATTCTTCAATATCTTTCTCGCGGCTGTAGGCTAACGGACGAATAACGATATTGGCACCATCATCAGACAATAATTTAGGCGGCATAGATTTTTGCTTGCCTGCATAAAACATGTTTAAGAATAGTGTTTCAATAAGATCATCACGATGATGACCTAATGCAATTTTTGTCGCACCAATGTGTTGAGCAAATCCATAAAGGGTGCCGCGGCGTAAACGCGAACACAATGAACAAGTCGTTTTGCCTTCAGGAATTTTTTCTTTAACGATTGAATAGGTATCTTTTTCTAAAATATGGTAAGCAACGCCTAGTTTGTCTAAGTAGGCGGGTAGAATATGTTCGGGAAATCCTGGTTGTTTTTGATCTAGATTAACCGCCACAATTTCGAAATTGATTGGGGCACGTTGCTGAAGATTTAATAAAATATCCAACATGGTATAACTGTCTTTACCGCCAGATAGGCAACACATAACACGGTCACCTTCTTCGATCATATTATAATCTGCAATAGCCGAACCGACTTCACGTCGAAGGCGTCTCTGCAGTTTATGCATACGAGTGTTATTTGTGTTAGTGATAATATCGACTTCAACTTCAGACATAAAAATGCGCCCAGTAACTAAGTGTTTCAGGGCGCGTATTATTCCAGTATTCTGGGGCAGGGTAAAGTAGTTAACCTATTCTCTTGCAACTAATCTTCTAATGGTGATTTATATCCGTCTGGTTTAATTGCTAACAAATCACAATTGATACTGTCGATAACATGTTCTGCGGTATTACCAATTAACGCTGCTGAAAAACCAGTACGACCTACAGTGCCTAGCACAACTAATTCGGCATCTAGCTTAGTTGCCATTTCAGGAATAACATCTTCAGGTAAACCTTCTTCAACATGGCAGTTTTCTAAAGGAATATCATAAGCTTGAGCTAAATATTGAACTCTTTGCTCATGCTGCATACGCACAGTATTGTTATATACATTGGCATCAAAATCGGGTAATTCAATCGCTAAATTAACCGGCGTGCCAGGAAAACCATTTACTAAATGTACATTTCCAGAGAATTTTTTCGCTAAATCAAGGGCATAACTGATAATTTTACCATTAAGGTCCTGATGGTCTTTATCATCAGTTACCACATTAACCGCACAAATAATGTTACCCGTTACTGGCCAATCATGTTCTTTTACTAGCAACACAGGAATAGGTGATTTACGCATTAAATGCCAATCGGTCGGGGTAAAAATAACGGCTTTTAGCTTGTCGTGTTCATGGGTGCTTTTAACGATTAAATCATATTGGCCTTTCATCGCATAATTAATCACACTTTCAAAAGGGCGATTATGCCAGACCACTTCAGTGTTGATATTATTAAGCTTATTTGAGCCACTTATTACATTTTCTAACCAAGCAACACGTTGATCGATAACACCTTGACGCATAGCTTCGCGTTCTTGGCTAGACAAAATTGAGGTCATTTCATAAGAAAAGTCAAAGATTGATAAAAAAGCCGTTATCTTGGCCTGACTTTTAGAGGCTAATTCAACAGCTCGCGCCAATGCAGGTTGGGTATCCGTCGTAGGATTGATTACCACAAGTATCTTTTTATAATCCTTCATAAAACCTCCGAAACTGATAAATTTTGTTATTTGTATTGTCTATTTACAGTATCAATATTTCCTAATAAATAAACGTTGAGATAGATCATGCATATTCAATTTAAGTAGCTATACGAGCGTTTCCAGCAAGGCTACTCAAAGCCGCATGATCGGTAATAGAAATATATTTACCTTTTACATCTATTAACCCAGACTTTTGAAATCTACCTAATAAACGGCTAATCGTTTCAACCGTTAACCCTAAATAATTACCAATATCACCGCGTGTCATTGTAAGACGGAATTCATGAGAGGAGAAACCACGGTTACCAAAACGATTAGCTAAATTATTAATGAATGCAGCTAAGCGCTCTTCAGCATTTTTCTTTGATAGGAGGAGGATCATTTCTTGATCGCTCATGATTTCGTTACTCATTAAGCGCATAATTTGTTGGCGAAGCTTAGGCATAGTTCCAGATAGGTCGTCTAGCGTATCGTAAGGTATTTCACATACCATTGAGGTTTCTAATGCTTGGGCAAAACTTTGATGATATTTAGAATGTATACCATCAAAACCAATGACATCACCAGCAAGGTGGAAACCAGTGATTTGCTCATCACCCTGTTCTGTAATGGTATAGCTTTTAATCGTACCAGAGCGAATCGCATACAATGACTTGAGAGCATCACCTGATTTGAAGATAAGATCCCCTTTTTGGATGGGCTTTTTGCGTTCAATAATGTTGTCGAGCTTATCGAGCTCATCATTATTTAACGTAAAAGGGATACATAGCGCCTCCATACTGCAGTCATGACAATGAATGGCACTGCCGCTGGCCGGTGGACGTCGAGTTTTAATCAAATCTGAAGACATACCCATTCTCAATTAATGAAGATTGTTCTATGTTATACCATTCTTCATTAATAAGGTACTGCTCAGCAGTAGAGTTATATGGACTAAATGAAATGAATGGGGCGTATAATATTGACACTTATGTGTTGATATATAAACACAAATCTATCTAAGCTTGTTCACTCTATGGAGACAGCCTCTAGTTGATATCTCTTAATCCATCAACACGATATTAAAGTAGAACAAGAGACGATCTCTAACAATAAATTGTTCGAAACTATATATTTATTAGTTATAGGTTATATATATCTTGGTTACAATATCTGATTTGTTAACATATATAAACTAGTTTAGTTGATTAAAAGCGATATAAAGCGTTTGCAAACCAAACAATATTAATAACCCACCGCTAAACAATCTCACTGCACGTTTTTGAACCCACTGAGCTAAGGTTTTAGCCGCTAATCCGGCAGCAAATAGAGCAGGTAATGTGCCTAAACCAAATGCGAACATAATTAAACCACCCTGTAATGCGCTACCTGATGCAACTGACCAGGTTAGTGTACTGTACACCAGCCCACAGGGTAACCACCCCCAAACCATACCAGCCATAACCGCTTGTAACGGATGTGTAATAGGAATGAATTTACGGGTTAACGGTTGTAAATAGCGCCACAGTATTTTGCCAACTTTTTCAATGTGTACAATTCCAAACCATATCTGAGCAATATAAAGCCCAGTAAAAATCATCATAATACCCGCAAAAATGCGTAAAAAGATTAAATAGCTATCAGCATCGAATAGATGACCAAGGGCAGACACACTGCCTCCTACAATGGCACCTGCCATTGTGTAACTAAAAATACGTCCTAAATTATAACTAAAAAGAAATTTAAGTTGCGTACCTAAACGAGATTGCCCTTGAGAAGGAATATTGGCTGAAAAAGCGCCGATTAAACCGCCACACATTCCAAAACAATGCGCGGCACCCATCAATCCGACAATAAAAGCACCACCAACGTTATATTCGATCACTGGACTTACTCTGCTTTAATATGAGTGGTAGTCGAACCAACAGGTTTAACATTACGGTCGATAGGAGAAGATGTAACATCATTCTCACTCGTAAAAATGTCACTCGTAGAACTATCACTTAGGGAATGTTTAATAGCGGAAGAATTTATGGATGAGTCATCATCAACATTGCTGTTTGTATTCGCACTGGCACTAGCATTATTGTTTGCAATTGTGTCATCTTCATCGAACAGTATCGACACACTTTGTCTATCCAAGTCATCAAATTGTTCAGATTTTACGGCCCAAAAGAAAATCGAAACTGCAATAATGACAAACAACATCGCAATAGGTATTAATACGTAAATGATACTCATAATTTAATCCTAAGAAGCCGTAAACTGTTACTCACCACAATAAGTGAACTAACAGACATGCCAATAGCTGCAATGTACGGGGCAACATGTCCTGTCACCGCTAATGGCAAAATAACCATGTTATAAGCAAAGGCCCATAACAAATTTTGATGAATAATCTGTTGTGCTTTCTTAGCCACAAAAATAGCATCGTTAAAACGAGATAAATGATCGCCTAATAAAATTAAGTCGGCACTGTTTTTGGCAATAGCACTGCCACTGCCCATAGCCACAGACAAATTGGCTCCTGCTAATACTGGTGCATCATTAATACCATCACCAAACATAGCAACATTAGCATGCTGTTGTAATTGATTTATTAATGCTAACTTACCTTGGGGTGACAAACCTGAATGTACATCCGAAATACCTATTTTTTTCGCTAAAAACTCAACATGTCCTGAATTATCTCCACTCGCAATACTCAGCTTTATGTTTGCGGCTTTTAACGCATTAACTGTTGCTAAACTGTCAGCCCGTAACTGGTCTATCAATTCAATCTTGGCAACCAATTCATTATCAATAGATAAATAAATCCACTGACTTTCTATGGCTTGCGGAGACACAATGTTGAGTGAAGGCATAACAAACTGTGAAGTTCCAATGCAAACTTGTTGTTGATTAATGCTGGCGCGAATACCTAAACCAATATGGTGATCAATGAGTTCAACTCTGTGTTGATGATCATAAAAAGGTGAAAAAGCTAACGCGATGGGATGTAATGAACCTTGCTCTATTGCGGCGGCGAGCGAGAGAACTTGTTGAGATGAATATCCGCCAAAGGTTTTCACTTCACCAATCGATAAATGACCACAGGTTAAGGTTCCCGTTTTATCAAACACCACATGATCGATTTTAGGCAGCTTTTCAAAAACACCGGCCTTTCGAGGAATCACACCCAACTTAGTAAAAATAGCTGAAGCACAAGTTACCGCTGTTGGTGTTGCAAGGGCGAGGGCACAAGGACAAGTCGCAACCAGTACTGATAAGGTAATCCAAAAGGCATCATCAGGAGAAATGAATAACCACACCACATATGTTATTGCCGCTATCGATAAAACCGTGCCAGAAAAATAGCGCGCTAACCTATCGGCCAATAATGCAATGGCGGGTTTATTGTTTGATGCTAACTCCTGTAACCGAATAATTTCAGCAACCAGTTGATCTTGCCCAAGTGCGACAACACGGACCTCAAGTGGTTGTTCAACATTAATGGTGCCAGCATAAACGCTATCAGACACACGTTTGCCAATTGGCATCTGTTCACCCGTCAGCATTGCTTCATTAACACTCGATTGTCCGCTAACGACTTCAGCATCTGCAGCAATCACTTCACCTGGTTTAACTAAAATAATATCGCCAATCTTTAATTGTTTAGCGGCAATTTCAGTAATTTCACCGTTGCAACGCAGATGCGCAGTGAGTGGCACCAGCTTATGTAAATTGCTTGAACTAACTGAGGCTTTTTGCCTAGCCGTTTGTTCAAAATAACGACCCAATAATAAAAAGAAAGTAAACATGGATACTGATTCAAAATACACTTCGCCATTACCCTGAATAGTGGCAATGCAACTGGCCACATAAGCACCAAATATAGCAATAGAAACAGATACATCCATATTAAGTTTGCCACTTAATAAACTGCGAATTGCACTGAAATAAAATGGCTGTGCAGAATACAGCACGACAGGTGCCGCAAAGATTAAACTCACCCAACGAAAATAGTCCCGAAACTCAACCTCTAGATCGGAAAAATATCCAGTGTATAAGGCAAGGGCAAACATCATTACCTGCATGGTGGCAAAACCAGCAAGGCCTAAACGTAATAAAAACTTGCGACTGTCTGCTTTTGATTGTTTTTCTTGTTCATCAACTTGATAAGGCGCGGCTTGATAACCAACCTTACTGATAATCTGCAGGATTTCACTGAGTTGAATAACCTGACTATCCCAGCTGACTAACGCCCGTTGTGTTGTAGAGTTAACCAAAACATTGCTGATACCAGCAACGGGCTTGAGCTTATGTTCGATTAACCAAGCACACGCTGCACAGGTAATGCCGTCGATAGACAAAGACGTTGAGTTGATATTATCTTTTTTGTGAACAAAATCCTGCTGAACTTCAGGTAAATCATAGGCACTGTATTGTGACAATTGCTCTGGTATTAAACCTGTTTGACGATGACCCGGTTCACTACGGAATTGATAATAACTGCTTAAACCAGCATCCATAATGGCCTGCGAAACCGCTTGGCAACCAGGGCAACACATAGGTTGTGGTTGCCCATTAATCACAGTGGTGAACTTATCACCCGTGAGTACCGGCTCATTGCAATGGAAACAAGATGTCATCTATTTATACCAGCTTAATTAAATATGTCATCACACAGAAACAACATGGATATGGTGTTAATTTAGCCAATATTCAACGTCATCTTTAATATCTATGCGTTGTTGGATACGCCATTTAGCGTCAAATCCTTCAAGACGCACTTCCCAAGGCCCGGTAATCGCATCATCTAAAGGGATGTGATAAACATAATTGGCGTCTGCCGTGGCATTAAGACTGAAATCTTTAGCTTCAATGGTAGGGTGATAAAAACGGACATTAAGCGCCGCACGATATTCAGGGCCACCGTGTTGAGTGATGGTTAACTCTTGATCTGCAACCGTAACCAAAAATTTCATGCCAATTTGTTTAGCATATTTTATCTTACGCAAATCCATGTTAATGGCTTTGCCTTGTTTATAATAATCTTCAGCAACTAATGAATCAGAATTATCCAAAGCAATCTTTAACGTGGCTAAACTGGCAATAACGGCACACATAGGTAAAACAATTAAAAACCAAGGCCAAAACTGTTTATACCAAGGGGGTTCTGTCGACATGATACATCCTAAAATCATTGAAATAATTCGGGGGGTATTTTACCCCGTAATGGCTTAATAATCACTTAAAAAAAAGGCCTCGATAAATTCGAGGCCTTGATGTTACTTATATATAACTATTTGTTTGATAAGCTATAAACATAAGCAGCAACCACATGGACTTTCTCTTCACCAAGAATGTCTTTCCATGCAGGCATAACGCCAGCGCGGCCGTTAGTGATAGATTGTTGAATCACACCACGACTACCGCCATATAACCAAATATTATCAGTTAGGTTAGGTGCACCCATGAACTTGTTACCTTTTGCATCCATACCATGGCATGCAAAACAACCTTTCATAAATGATCCTTGACCTTGGGCAGCTAACGCTTCGTCATGTTCACGTCCAGACAATTTAACCACGTATTCAGCAAGACCTTTAATCTCGCTGTCTTCGATAGGTAAACCACCTTTAGGCGGCATCATACCGTTACGACCATTCATGATTGTGGTTTTAATTGTGGCAAGTTCACCACCATATAACCAATCACTGTCGGTAAGGTTAGGGAAACCCTTAGAACCACGAGCATCAGAACCATGGCATTGTGAGCAGTTTTGTAAAAACAAACGTCCGCCCACTTTTAATGCTTCAGGATCTTTAACCAGTTCTTCTAATGGTGTCGCTAAATAGGCCGCAAAAATAGGACCGTATTTCTCTTCAGCACGAGCCACTTCGCGGTCATACTGAGATAAACGGTTTTCTGCTTTTGCTGCTTCAAGCGCTGCAGCTGAGTCAGCTTTAATGCCTTTATCAGTACCAATGCTTTGGTTAGAGCTTGTCCAACCAAATAGACCTTTGTAGTTACCAAGGCCAGGATACAGAGCTAAATAGATCACACCGAAAAAAATGGTCAAATAGAACATGTATGCCCACCACTTAGGGAGTGGGTTGTTCAGTTCTTCAATGCCATCAAAACTGTGGCCCATTGATTTACCTTCTTCTACTCCGGTGTAATTATTATTCACCAGTTTTAGAAGGATAAAACAACCAACAATAACCACAATCGTCAGTACAGAAATCCAAATACTCCAAAAGTTACTCATAATCATTACTTCTGATCTCCCGAGTCTTTTGACATTTTTGTAAGTTCATCTTCTGTAAACACTAAGTTTGCCGCTTCGTCAAAATTTGACTTGCTGTGCTTGCTGTATGCCCAGAAAAATATACCTACAAAGGTCACCATAACAACTATGGTTAAAATACCTTGAAAAGTACCGTAATCCATCATTGCCTCCTATTTGAGTGCGTGACCCAAAGATTGCAAATAAGCAATCAGTGCCTGCATTTCTGTTTTGCCTTCAACCGCTTTTTGAGCGCCGGCGACTTCTTCATCAGTGTAAAGATCATTACCTTTATAACCACCTTTATGGAGGTTACGTAGAATAGTCATCTTGTCACCGGTCAGAACGCCGTCTAGTTTATTCTCGGCTAACCAAGGAAAACCAGGCATGTTTGACTGTGGTACAACGTCACGAGGGTTCATTAAATGAACTTCATGCCATCGATCGCTATAACGTCCACCAACACGTGCTAAGTCAGGTCCGGTACGCTTAGAACCCCATTGGAATGGATGATCCCAAACAGATTCACCAGCAACAGAATAATGACCATAACGTTCCGTTTCAGCACGCAAAGGGCGGATCATTTGGCTGTGACAGTTGTAACAACCTTCACGAACATAAATGTCACGACCTTCAATCTGTAACGCTGTATAAGGAATAAGACCTTCAACAGGTTCAGTAGTGTCTTTTTGAAATATCAGTGGGGTAATCTGCACTAAACCACCAAAACTAATGGCGATAACAGTGAAGATAGCAAGCAGACCGACATTTTTTTCAATTAATTCATGATTAAATTTCATCGAATCTGCTCCTTAAGCTTCTGCAATAGCAGGTAATGAATCTTTAGGTGCTTTAACGGTTTTGATAACGTTATAAGCCATAAGGAACATACCAGTTAAGAAGAAACAACCACCAATAAAGCGTACAAAGTAGAATGGATATGAAGCTTCTAAACTCTCAACGAAACTATAAGTTAGTGTTCCATCAGCGTTAACCGCACGCCACATAAGACCTTGCATAACACCAGAAATCCACATACTAACGATATACAACACAGTACCGATAGTCGCTAACCAGAAATGAACGTTAACCAGCTTACTGCTGTACATACGGCCATGACCGAATAATATTGGAATTAAGTGATACAAAGAACCAATAGACACCATTGCAACCCAGCCTAGCGCGCCAGAGTGAACGTGACCAATAGTCCAGTCAGTATAATGAGATAATGCATTGACCGTTTTAATTGCCATCATTGGGCCTTCGAAGGTAGACATACCGTAGAAAGACAATGAAACAACTAAGAAACGCAAAATAGGGTCTGTACGTAGCTTATGCCATGCACCAGACAGGGTCATAATACCGTTAATCATACCGCCCCAAGATGGCGCGAATAAAATTAATGACATTACCATGCCTAATGACTGAGTCCAGTCAGGAAGGGCAGTGTAATGTAAGTGATGAGGACCGGCCCATATGTACAACGCAATCAATGCCCAAAAATGAACAATAGATAAACGGTAAGAGTACACTGGACGACCAGCTTGTTTAGGCACGAAGTAATACATCATCCCCAAGAAGCCAGCTGTAAGTAAGAAGCCTACCGCATTATGACCGTACCACCACTGAACCATCGCATCGACTGCACCAGAGTACAGTGAGTAAGACTTAAATAAGCTTACTGGTACTGCCATTGAGTTAACAATGTGAAGTACTGCAACAGTAATGATAAAGGCACCAAAGAACCAATTCGCCACATAAATGTGGGAGGTTGTTCGTTTAGCGATTGTGCCAAAAAATACAATTGCATAGCTAACCCAAATAATCGCAATCGCGATATCAATAGGCCATTCTAATTCTGCATATTCTTTACTTTGGGTGATACCCAAAGGTAAAGTGATTGCAGCTGCAATAATAACGGCTTGCCAACCCCAAAAGGTAAATGCGGCCAATTTAGGCGCAAATAGACGGACTTGACAAGTGCGTTGCACAACGTAGTAGGATGTAGCGAAAAGAGCTGATGTTCCGAACGCGAAAATCACCGCATTGGTATGTAAAGGTCGTAAACGACTAAACGTTAACCAAGGTGTGTCGAAGTTCAGTTGCGGCCAGATTAACTGAGCCGCAATAAATACACCCACTGCCATACCAAAGATTCCCCACAAAACTGTGGTTAATGCGAATTGGCGGACAATAGTGTAGTTGTAATCAGCGCCTGTAGACTGGGAATGGTTCATCATAATGCTTCCACGGCTTATTACTTATACTTTTAATATTTAGTAAAGCGGACTTTACCTGTTAGATTAACATATGGCGATAAATCGAGCTGTTTACACCGTTTTTAAGGCCAATAGTCAAGATGTTACCTCGTGTAAATGTTCTCTACCACAAGGCGATGTAATGATACTTGAGCTAAGTCAAAAAAGATACTTCACAACGCGTCTCAAATTTGATTTAGATCAATATCGGGAGGATCATGTTATCAATACAAATAGAAAGGTTAAAATTTGTGCATAAAATAAACAAAATCGTCATTTTTATAATTTCCCTAACGTTTTTAATGGCCTGCAATGGTGATAAAACAGCAGAACAACAAACATTCCCCGTAGACCAAACTTTATGTCAATTTTCAACAGGTGAATGTTACAAAAAAGTAGCCGATATCACTGTCGGTTTAATGATCGATCCCGTCAATACTCCAAGTGAAAAACCATTAAATCTTACGTTAACATCTACACAAGCGATCACTAATGTTTCAGTTAGAGTAGAAGGTCGCGATATGTTCATGGGGGTTATACCGGTGTCATTATCCTCTATAACAGACAATGAAATACACGGAAACCTGATTTTTGGTTCATGCAGTAGCAATTATATGGTGTGGCGAGTGTTTGTCTCATTTGACTACCAACAACAACCTAGAACATTAATGTACGACTTTTTAGCCGATAACAATTAAAGATAAAATGGTCATGTAAATGAACACAACAAATTTATTTATGCCTAGTACATAGCGAAATCTCGTCATTTAGCCGTTTAGATAAACGATTAAAATGATTAAAATGATTAAAATGATTAAATAGGCATAAATATCGATGTTCTGAGTTATTACAAAAATATACACAACAATTACAGGGAGAGCCTAACCAAGTAAAGTAACAATATTTCTGAAGGCTAGGGCAGAGTTTAGATAGATAACGGTACATATTATAGAATTGTACTTTTATAAGCTTAATTCTGCATAGAATAATATTCAAAATCACCATTTACACAATCAAACCATATACCTCTGCAAATACCATCCTCGCAAACATGTCGCTTTAGAGCCTATATTTACGGTTTATTGATACTTTTATCATGATCTAAAACAAAGAAGTGGTGATAACCATTATATTCTAATTGATAATCATTCTCATTAATGTATTATTAACACATAACATATTACCCATTAGGGTGAGTAGGGCATAAGACGATTAAAAGAATTCGACTGATGAACCAACATCGTGTTTACAGATTTCTATTACCGTTGCGATAAAAAGGAGCACATATGAACAGAGTAAATGTGTCAATTGATGCAAATAAAGTGGCGCAATTAATCAAAGCCGGTCATTTATGTGCGGCCGATTTACAATGCTTAGACAAAGCGAGTAAACAAACCATTTGGCAATTATGTTTAATGAGCTGTCAAAAACGCTCAACTTGTCACAATAAGCAATGCCAACAATCATGCATGCCATCAAACGCCATCCAGCAATGCATGCAACAATTAATCACTGATGACGAGATTGCAGAGCCTAGATATGCATATATTCAAAACTCATATGCAAAATGAGCACGATTGATGCCGATAAATAACATTATCGGCATCAGCTAAAAAATAGTACAATAAGGCAATATAATCAATAGCCTATATTTAATCACATGACTAATAAAATGATTGATGAGTTGCCGCCAGTATTGCCACTTTTTGATGCAGCTGAATTTGTGCTGCAAGGTAATGCTCAAATCAATCAATACATTACTAACATATCAATTAAAAAAGTCGCCGATGCAGGGCTTATCATAGAGCATTGCGCCGATTGGTTGTTTGAACAAAAACAGTCTGAAAATAACTATAAAGCCTACCGTAGTGAACTAACCACATATCTACATTGGTGCTTTGATGTTGTGGCATTATCGCCAATCGCGGTGACGCGTAAAGACATCGCCAAATACATCGATTACTGTCAAACACCGCCAATTGAACTAATCGGTTACTTCAATGTGGCTCAGTTCAAACTCGATAAAGCTACCGGTGATAGAACTCCCAATCCACAATGGCGACCGTTTATAGGTAAAAAACACCTAGGGAAATGTCTACCATATCAACTGAGTGATAATGCGCTGAAGACAAAGATTGCAATATTATCATCATTCTATGGCTATCTAATAAGTGAGGAATACACCGAACGAAACCCAGCTCAGTTATGGCTTAAACACAGTCGCTTTGCTATTAAACGTAAATTCACCATCGACGAAGACAACAACAACCATGCATTCACTGAACTTCAATGGTCATACGTTATCAGTACTGTTGAACAATTAGCGCAAAATCAACCAGAACAACATCAACGCAGTTTGTTTTTAATCACACTATTATATAGCTGCTATTTACGTATATCAGAAATCAGTGCTCGCGCAGGTTATGCACCGATCATGAGTCAGTTCAGGCAAGACCCACATTCTGGGATTTGGTATTTCCATGTACCGTTTTCTAAAAGCGGTAAAGCGCGTAATATTGCCATATCAAAAGCTTTGCTTGCAGGCTTAGTCGATTATCGTCGTTATCTACGTCTTAGTGATTTACCTAACATCAATGATCAGCACCCAATATTTGTCCGCCATAAAGCCGCTGCACATGGTCGTGAA
Organism: Shewanella polaris; assembly: GCF_006385555.1. NCBI lineage: Bacteria > Pseudomonadati > Pseudomonadota > Gammaproteobacteria > Alteromonadales > Shewanellaceae > Shewanella > Shewanella polaris. The sequence continues at coordinate 2,264,517 of NZ_CP041036.1, forward strand.
TCAGGAGTCATCAATGCCAATCTTGGAATTCGGCACATACGAGACGAAATCGACAAGCTCATTAACTTAGCCGCAGACAATGCCGCCAAAGATGGTTTTGAACATGACAGCCAACTTATGCGCAAACTCAGTGCTCATAATATTCGCCATACTGGGATAACGCACGACATCAATATTAACCGTCGACCGTTATCACATGTCCAGGCCGATGCCGGCCATGAAAGTATCGACACCACATCACAATATTTGCACACCACGCAAACTGAACGACATCAAAGTGCATTCAATAAACCACTAAATCATCTTGCTGAGATTAAATAGTTGGCTACCATTGACCGTAAAAATTGAAAGTATGCAATCTCAGCACGATGCTAAATCGTATATTTAGGTACAATGACTCATTAAACTACAATTACGTTCGCGATAAGATATGTTTAATGAAGACCATTAAGGCTGGCCAAACACAATCAGGAACCTCGTATACACAGTATTGAACATAATAATACTTATGCGCACAATGTATATTATGTTAAATAGGGTATTTGTGTAGTGTTACTCAATAGCTTCTTGTGATATTCGACATTGAGATCGAAACTTGATCCCACTGAAATTTGAATGGCTCTAGCCCACACCACTATTGGCCTAGAGCCATTTTTCATTGATACCAGGACAACTGAGATTCGAATTTAACGTGAGATCTAGCTATTCTGGTTGCGGAAAATAATGCCTGACATTTGTAATGCGCGCCTACGTAAAATCTGTACTAACTAGACTACCTTGACCAATCAGATTTCAAGTACGGCAAGTGCATGTAGAAGACTGATTGCTTTGATAGACGATTGTGATCCACAGGAATAAATATCCTCTGACCCTGGTTGTCGTCAGTTCTATAAATGAAGCTGAATTTTGACCACGATGCAAAACTTAACTCGCGCCGATTTTCCGATTGTGAACTTGGTCATTTAGGCGCAGCGAGATTAATTAATGTTTTCAATTCACCATCAGATCCGGTGTTTGCTAAAGCCACAGCAGAAAAAGCGTTAACAAAATTAGAAGCACAACTTATCGACCAAGATTATTTGGTCGCAAATAAAATCAGCTTAGCTGACTTTGCTATATACAGTTATGTTGCTCATGCACCTGAAGGCGATGTGTCATTAGCACCTTACCCAAATGTACGTCGCTGGTTAACAAACATTGAAGGGTTGAGAGGATTTGTTGCTATGCCAGCAACCAAAGCTGGATTAGTAGCATAAGACGATTAGCTCTGCGCAGCTCGCACATCCACTGCGGATTTTTGGTACCGATAAGACCCATCAAAAATCAGCTTTATCGCCATTTCATCCTGGTGAACAGAACATTCAGGATCGTGTTGGTAAACGCGCTGTGATGGAGAGTTTTGGACAACGTGCAATACGTCCATACATTCCAGAACAACATCGTGAGTTTTATCAACAACTGCCCTTTATTGTTGCTGGCAGTGTTAACCAACAAGGTTGGCCTTGGGCATCGATGCTTTCGGGATATCCAGGATTTATAACATCACCAGACTCAACAACATTAACGATTAATGCATCGGCAATAACTGGAGACATGTATTACCGCATTTCAGTTAAACGAGAAGCTAATGGCACTATTTCGAAATGCTTACACGATAATGTGCGCGTCGGCGATGTTATTGAAGCTAAAGCTCCTTCGGGTAATTTTTATATTGATGCAGCAGAAAAGCGCCCGGCTGTATTAATCGGCGCAGGCGTAGGTATTACGCCGATGATTGCGATGACCTCGCATATCCTAAATGAAGCTGAGCGTACCCGTCATTTAAGACCATTGACCATATTACACGCTGCCAAAACGACCCAACAACGCACTTTTACACAAAACTTCCAAGATGCTGAAATAAAATCTAATGGTAAAATTCGGTACTATTCAATTATCACTCAACCTAGTAAGCAGGAAAAAATAGGCATTGATTTTAATGCAATCGACCACATTACCGCAGATACACTTCGGCAAATATTAGCACTAGACGATTATGATTTTTACTTATGTGGTCCACCTGCGTTTATGCAAGCACTCTATGATGAAATACGTAGTTTAGGGGTACGTGATGCACGTATTTTTGCCGAAGCGTTTGGGCCTGCGGCACTTATTCGCCAAATCGATAATGAATCAATGTTACTTGAAGCAATAAAGTTACTTGAAGCAGAAAACGAAGCCGATGAAGCCGTCATCAAATTTGTGAAGTCTGGTTTTGAACAAAGATGGAACGCAAATGATGTGACACTTTTAGAAACAGCAGAAAACCATGGGCTCACCCCTAACTTCAGTTGCTGTAACGGAATTTGCGGCACGAGCGCAGTAAGACTGCTAAAAGGATCAATCACTTATAGAACTTAGCCAGTGGTCACTCCAACCGAAGGTGAGGTATTGCTTTGTTGTGCGGTTCCTAAAAAACAATCATCACACAGCAATTTAAATAAAATAAGCATCGTCGAAATCGATTTATAAGCGTTGTAACACATAACGATACCGCCATTGATGAATGAACGTTATGAAAATAAAACCACAATGGCCTGCTTTCACCGCAGCATCCACTTGCCAAAAAGATAGCACGCCATAATATACCGCTACAGCAACGGTATTATGGGGTGCTTCTGGTATTTGATTTCATTTGCTCACCTAAAGTCATGTATAAGGCAATAATATTACCTCTATTTAGGTGGCTAAAATACGATGTCACTACACAATTACTTGCCGTACTTCTTTATGTAGAGGGCCATGATTTTTTATTTGTAGGTTCCTCTTATTGGGTAATTGTTTTGTGGATTACGGATAAAACCTAAACCCATAATCATTGATTTCAGCTCTGGGCGAGAGAAAGGAACATTCGATATATCAATAATTTGTGCCTGTTTTTTATCATTAATAATAAACAATCCGGGTTCGGCAAAAGGTCGGTCAGTTTCTTCCGGCGAGCGAGGATTTGAAATATACACCCCGATTTTTTGCATTTGTTCAATACTTAAGCCGTACGCCACATCAAATAAAGGCTTAACCAGCTCCATTTGAGCCATCGCTTTTTCTATGGGATCGGCGGATACAGCTACAACATCAACACCTAACTTCTTGAATTCAGGCAACAGCTCGTTCAACGTCGATAGGTATTGAGTACAAATGGGACAGTGCTTACCCCGATAAACAACCACCATACGCCAATCGCAGCCCTCTGCCGGAGCAGCCGTAAGATTAATTTCACCACCACCAAGCAGCGCTAGAGTGATGTCTGGAAAGGTTTGTCCTGCTACTAATTTAGATGAGTTCATGTTTATTCCAATGTTTTGTAGTGAACGTTATAAAAACAAAATAATGCCAAGGTGTCAATATTTCATAGTGAACGTTACAAAACTACATTGCCAATATAGACAACTTCCTAGAGCATAATCATTACCTTACCTAGGTTAATGGGTTTTAATCAATTGAGTTATGTATCAATTGATACTAAAATAAATCATTAAATCCACAGCGTTGAGGTATCCGATATGATTCAAAATAAGGCTGGTAGGCCACGCGCTTTTGATCGTAGCGAAGCGCTTTTGTCCGCGATGCATGTTTTCTGGAAACAAGGATATGATGCCGCCTCCATTAAAGATTTAACCCAAGCAATGGGTATTAACAGCCCTAGCCTTTACTCGGTTTTTGGTGACAAACGTAAACTCTATTTAGAAGCTATAAACTGCTACGCCACAATTGATGCATGCGCACCATTAGTAGCCTTTGAAACAGAACCCGATATTAACCAAGCTGTCCGCTCGTTCATGATTGCAGTGATTGATTACAGTACTGCAAATGGTAGCGGCGCAAAAGGCTGCTTTCTCAGTTCCAGCGTTGCTACAAGTGCTGGCGAGGTCGAGGGAGCACAAGAACTATTACAAAGGGCAGTATTAGATACCGATGCGCGATTATCGCGACGCTTTGAGCTAGAAAAAGCAAGTGGTGTTTTACCTGCCAATTTTCCATCATTAGCACGTGCAAAGCTTATGTTTGATATTCGACAGGGCTATGTATTTCGTGCCCGCGCGGGATTCAAATCAGAAAGTATGAAACAAGATGTCGAGTATAGAGTGCACATGATATTAGCAAACCCTTGACTGTATCAAAACAAAATTGCCAGCCAATTTGAAGCAACAACCTAATCCAAAGCGCCTGCATGAGTGTTTATCTTTCATTCATTAAAGTAAATCCAGCCACCATTCAAGCTTCATCGGAACCCTTAATTTAGTCGACACGTTTGAAGAGTATTTAAAGGTCTGTGTGTCTCAGGCCCGCGAGGTTCTTTGTGTAATGGTCTAATGAATCTGATGGGAGTCTTATATCTACACAATAAAGCTTCATCATTTCTGATAAAGCTTTATCGTTAAATTTTGAAAACAGATAGCTTGTTTTTATAAAGGGTACCCCTTGGGTTCAAAGTCCTCGTATTAAATATTAAATTAGTCTCGTATTTTCAATTAATTGCAGTAATTTCAAGAAGAAAAAACTGCAATGACTAACTGATATTGACTATATTTTCATATTGAGATAGATAACTTACTCCAAGAACACTTTTTAAACAAACAACGTAAACACGACAGCCAAACACCTCATAGAGAGGTAATAATGTTATTCATCATTACGGCCATAATGAGTTTGCAGACTTTGCTCATGTTCAATATTGAAAGGCACTGAGGAATCGTACGTGGGTGCATCTTTCACTTGCTGCTGTGTCATATCAACATAAATTTTAGAGGTAGGCCAACTCACCTCTTTAATCCATTTGGGCGCAATCAAAACCAGATGACCCAACCACCAATTACTGGTGTTGATAATCAAATAACGAATAGCCCAAGTGTCGATATCTATCAACATACCTTGCAAGTGACCCAATTCACCGTCTATGGCATCAAGGTGATAACCCGTCACTGCATCACTGCTACGTAGATGATGATCATTATCCCGTGATAGTGCAGCTTCAACGTCTGCGGACATCTCTGGGTTATCTAAATTGTCTGGCTTTGGCGCGACACTATAATAGCCAGGAGCCATCATGTTAGGACTAGGCTCTCTTCCCCAAATACCTGTGTTACCCCAGTAATGTGAGTAACCATAATATTCCATATGATCGACCTCATGCTGCCTAGAGACTGGTTTCTCGCTATCGATGTCAGGGCTGTTTTTTACCTGCTCTCTTGAGATTGTAACAGTAAGCGTCTTATGTTCCTGATTAAACGCTTTAATTGATATGGGTGAAAGCAATATTTTTTTGCTTAATAACCAAGAACCCGTTTCTACCACCAAATATCGGATCACCCAATGTTTGTCATCAAAATAAAAATCTTTGGTCTGTCCAATATCGCCATCAGAGGCGTGAACGGTTAAATTTTGTAAATCAGTCAATGTATATAACATGCTGTATTTGCTCCAGATTAAAGATGGCAAACAATAAATAATTGCTTTGCTAATAGAGTGAATATCTTTAAGCTTGCACTAAATCCCCTATTCAATCTGTTCGGTGTCGCACCGAAGTAGCATGAATACTAGCCTAGTCTAGATCTATCTATAACTTTTAAGGTGAACTGGCATGAATGAAATAGAAAAATTAGAGTTAGCGGCTTACCGCACCGATATCATCGAAGACGTCAACAATTTGATTGAGAAATATCGCGCGATTTTTGGATGGGATGTGCCCGATATCGATGAAAACGTGGCAAACAGATTAATTTTGAATGAAGTTCGACAGGCGCTTGATGATATTCAAAATAAATAAATTGCAAATATCTATCAAGGCGCTTCAACATGTGAGTTTAGGCCGAGGGAAAAATCTGATGTTAAGTGCACTTTGCATCAGACTGCACATAAACTTAAAGCACATAAACTTAACTAACTCCGACGGCAAAGGACAAATACCTAGCAGCCACTAGAAAATCACTCCCAAAATCACTTTACTGCTCTGCCTTTTTATGCCATTAAATCTTCATAACCAGCAACCTAATTTATTGATTTTCTTTATAAAAGTAATGACTGCCGGTTGTTATTTAGTCGATTTAATATGAGTAACACACAGCTATCAAAAGGCCTTATTTTACTATCTCCCCCCACTAAATATCCTGTCGATGTGCAATATATACAACACAACATGAAATACCTTTTGAACGAAAAATTATGAGTTCCACTCGTCCCTGTGATTGCTAATGACGCTGAACACGGCACTAATTTTGCCGAAAATGGTGCTTTAAAACCTCATAAAATCAGTCCATAGAAGCAACAAGGCACTTTTAACCAACTCGATTCAAAAAATCTCTGTTATATTAATAAGAAGATCATCGTTACTTGAGCATTATGTCATCATGAATAAAGCAATAACATAAGTAAGATCATAGCTAGTAGTGAGTGATTCACTTTATATAAAAAGGTTATCAATGATTGACCCAAATGAGAACGTATTACTTAAAGCATTACCAGAAGCGACAAAACAGCGTTTATTTCCGCAATTAAAGATAATAAAACTGCCCTTAGGTAAAGTTATTTATGAAGTTGGTCAAAACCTTGAAAATGTCTATTTCCCCATTGACAGTATTGTCTCTTTACTGAACGTTCTCGAAGATGGGGCATCGGCAGAAATATCTGTTGTCGGCAATGAAGGTGTAGTGGGCATTGCCGTGTTTATGGGGGGAGAAAGCACTATAAATCGCGCCATAGTACAAAGCGCAGGCCGAGCCTATAAATTGTCTGCATCAGTATTGTTCGATGAATTTAATGACAATCAAATCCTTCGAGAACTGTTGTTACGTTACACTCAAGCACTGATGGCACAAATGGCGCAGACGGCAATATGTAACAGGCACCATTCTATCGACCAGCAACTTTGTCGTTGGCTGCTGCTATCACTTGATAGACTGGCTAGCAACAATCTCACAATGACCCAAGAGTTGATCGCCAACATGTTAGGCGTCAGACGAGAAGGCGTAACTGAAGCCGCCGGTAAACTGCAAAAACTTGGGGTAATCAACTATAAGCGCGGTCAAATTACCGTGACCAACAGACAAAAACTCGAAACGCTGTGCTGTGAATGTTATGCCGTGGTAAAAATTGAAACCGATAGACTAGAAACCTATTAACTAATCATCTATTAACTAAATTATCTATGCCAAGCTACCCCTCATTGGTGGCTTGACATGGTATATTTAGCTATCTTGTCGTTTATAACAAATCATCCCAAACATTAAAAACAATAACGTCATGCCCTTTCTATATCCTCCCAAGCAAGATTAATCGGCTTCACAGCTAGACACTTAAGGTGCAATGAATTAATTTCATTCAAACTCAGCGCTGTGACACCATAGCATTGTCAAACCATAGCATTTTCAAACCACAGCCACCTAACCCATCGATTTAGTTAAACTCTCGATAACTATGTCACTATCTTAGATAACTAAGCTCGTTCGCCATGTTATGCCATTGCCATATAGGGTTTTGCTTGTGAAATATTACTTTTATCAGCTTGCTAACCCCTAGCTGTGCAACCGTTAAACGGGTGCAGCCATCGAAATGGTGCGAACCAGCTTCTTATTAACGAACTGCTGAATGCCCATTTCGCCGAGTTCGCGGCCATAACCGGAATCTTTGACGCCGCCGAACGGAAGCGCGGCATCTGTCCAATCAATATTGTTGATGAACATCATACCGGTATCAATCTGACTGGCGACGCGTTTGCCACGAGCGGCATCTTCGGTAAACACAGATCCACCAAGTCCGAAGTCAGAATCGTTAGCAAGCGCTATGGCCGCGGCTTCGTCCTTGACCCGAAAAATCAACGCAACTGGGCCGAAGAACTCAGTGCGATAAGCAGGGTTGCCTGGCTCAATGTTGGTCAGTATCGTGGTCTGCATGAAAGAGCCCGGGCAGTCGATACGCTTGCCGCCCATTAACACCTTAGCACCATGGGCTACAGCATCATCGACCTGCTTCAAAATATTAACCAGAGCGGCTTCTTGCGACATCGGTCCCTTGGTCGTTGTTTCGTCCATCGGATCGCCAGGTTGCTGAAGTTCAAGCGCGGTTTGAAACTTTTCGATGAATTTGTCAGCAATCGAATCGAGCACAATAAAGCGTTTAGCAGCACAGCAGGTTTGTCCCTGATTGTACATACGGCCCCAAACAGCCCAAGGAATAGTGTTGTCGAGATCAGCGTCATCAAGCACGATAAAGGCATCACTGCCACCGAGCTCCATCGACGAGGGTTTGAGGTTTTGCCCTGCTCGGGCGGCAACGCTTCTGCCAGCGGCAAAACCACCTGTCAGTGCCACGCCCTTGACGCGCGGGTCGTCGATAATCTGGTTAGACTGTTGGTGCGAAACCATAAGATTTGTGTACAACCCCTCAGGTGCGCCCGCATCAATCAGCAACTGTTCAAAGGCGATAGCACATTGGGGCACATTGCTGGCATGTTTCACCACTAAAACATTGCCCGCCATCAGTTGCGGGCCTGCGACACGAGCAAGTTGATAGAAGGGAAAGTTCCACGGCTCGACGCAAAAAATCACGCCTATCGGGCTGCTTTCCATATGGGCTTCGCCGTGTTCCGGGTCAAGTTTCTCTGGTGCTAAAAACGCTTCCGCGTGGTCTGCATAATAGCTGAGGATTTTGCCACTGAAATTTACTTCGCCACGGGCTTCATCAATTCGCTTCCCCATCTCCAGTGTCGCCAGCTTAGCAAAGTCATCAGTATGCGCATGCAGAAGTTCCGCAGCCTTGGCCATAATAGCAGCGCGTTGCTTATAGCTGGTGTTTTTCCATGTCTGGTAACAGGCATGCGCAGAGGCAAGCTTGATGTCAAGCTGTGCATCACTGATTTCATCAAAGGTCTTCAAGATTGTTCCGTTGTTGGGATTAATGCTTTTGTAGGTCATAGTGAGATCCTGTTTTAATTTGGTCTTATGAGTGCCGCAGGCTTCTGCTGAATTGTGCTATACCTCGGCGATGACTTTTGGCGCTAACGCTCTTGAGAAGTCGCGAGAGTTGGATAGTCGGTATAGCCCTTGGCGCCAGGTACGTAAAAAGTCGCTTCGTCTGGCGTGTTGAGCGTTGCATCTTGGCGCATCCGAGCGACGAGATCAGGGTTAGCCAAAAACGGTCGACCAAAGGCGACCAGATCGCCATGTTTATCGCGTAACGCCTGTTCAGCACTTTGATGATCTAACCCTCCAGACAGAATGAACAGACCATCGAAACCAGCGCGCAGCTTAAGCTTAAAGTCGGCGGGTACCGTTGGTGCCCCCATGGATGAATGATCAACCAAGTGGATGTAGAGAAGCCCCTGTGAGGAAAGTGCCTTAGTCAATGCCAGGTACTGCGTCTCTATGTCGGGGAATGCGCCGGTGCCATTGAACACACCGTAAGGAGAGAGCCGGATACCAACCCGATCGCTGCCGATGGCTGCCACTGTCGCACGCACAATCTCCAGCGCGAGTCGGTTGCGGCCTTCAATGCTGCCGCCGTAACCGTCAGTGCGCAGGTTGATAAGCGGATTCAAAAACTGCTCGATCAAGTAGCCGTTGGCGCCGTGTATTTCGACACCGTCGAAACCTGCCTCCAGCGCGAGCTTCGCTGACGTCACATACTCATTTATCACATGGACGATGTCAGCCTCGGTCATTTTACGGGGCGTACTGTGGGGCTGCATCCCTAGGGTGTCGGTATACATCTCGCCGGGGCATATCGCGGCATCTGGCCCGAGTATTTCGGCACCTGTTGGCAAGTTGTCGACATGCGCGACTCGACCGCAGTGCATCAACTGTAAGAAGATTTTACCGCCTTTGGCGTGTACTGCTGATGTGCTTGCCTTCCATGCATTCATCTGCGTGCTATCGAAAAGACCGGGGATGCGTGGGTAGCCCAGTCCGTTGGGGCTGGGCGAAGTGCCCTCGGTAATAATCAGTCCAGCCGTCGCACGTTGGCCGTAGTACGTTGCCATCAGCGCGTTCGGCGTGTGCTCAGGCGTAGCCCGACTGCGTGTTAACGGCGCCATTACCATGCGATTGGATAGATGCAGCGAGCGGTTAGAAAACGTTTCGAAAAGCATAAGCTAGATATCCTGTTATGTATGATGAGGATGAACTTTTCCTAGTCCGAGAAAAAGATCATTGCGACCAAGGTCAGAGAACTACAGCTTGCGCGCTGGCATTGGCCTGGTCTGTTCGATAGAACACATACCCACAAAAGCCCCCTGCAGATCCAATAGGATCATTGGTTGGCAGAAAGTTCGCTAGCGAACAGATGAAATGTCGTCAATCGCATATTGTATGTGTGATGCTTACTTGTCAGACATGAGAAGAGCCAAGATGATTTATGAAGGAGTTTCACTGAATGCTGCGACTTCTGTATTTGGATCTGGCTTGGCCTGCTTGTTCGCGCCCCTATCACTGAGCGGAGGAATACTATGCTAACCAGACCAACGATACCGATAACACTTTGGGGCTCAACATCCCGACGAGTCACTGAGCTGACCCTACTTGCCATACTAACCCTATGTGGGCCGTCTGCTATCGCAGGCGATGGACCATGGCCGTCATTTACAGCGACGGCGCTTAGCGGCGAAAAAGTTGACAGTAACAAACTGATAGGTCAACCGACACTGCTCATACTTACGCCGTCTCGCAATGCCGCAATATCCACTCGGGAGTGGGTTAACACATTGCGCTCAGAGATAGATCATAGTAAATATCGGGTTCGCGACGTACTGGCTGTCAATTTACCCTTCTTTATGTCGGAAGAAGATGCCATTGGCCGAGCCAAAGAACAAGTGCCGCAGCGCTATCACGATCAAACCTGGATTCTCAACTCACAGATCATGGAAAGCGCGTTGGGTGTGCCCTCCGATAGCGAAGAGGCGGTCATTGTTGTTTTGGATAAGAACGGTAATCTGATATCGCAGGTTCATGGTAAAGTCACGGCGGCGCGGATGAGTGAGATCACCAATGCCTTGCAGAGCCTGACTAGTGACTAACCGCCTCCGTCGCCGTCCATTATCACTGTAATATCGCTTTGCTAATATCATATTGGTCGGGCTTTTATGTATCGTTATCGAGTTTTGAAAGAATGTTTTGCGATTGCGGATAGCAAAATTATATGAGTTATAGTGAACGATGAGATTGTAAATAGAGTGCGTTGGATGTACACCCAGGAAAAGCTAGCGAATTGGTCAACAAAAAAATGAATGTTGTATGTTAGGGTCTGTTGATCTTTGCTGGTTAAATTTTGTTCGAGATAAAAGCGTTTTAATCGAGGCGAGTGGATTGCTGCCTAGCAATCTAAGCACTACTCGCTTAATAAAGATTTTCTCAACAAAGAGTAAAATGTTTTTAGCCGAACCCTTCGGGCAGCGTTTGTTGGTCATTTTTACTGCGTTATCGACTTTTTATGTAGAATAAAAAGTCTCTGCCTTGTACAAATGAGCAACAATTCGCTGCAAAACCAACCTTGAAAGATCAACAGCCCCTAGTATCCGTCTAATTTGCATAAAACTAATCTTTCCCAACTAATGCGCTCAATGCAAACTGACCGTCCAACGATTCACGCACCTTGGACAGTCGCATTTCAAGCCGCACGCGATCATGACTGGATTCAAAGCCGCGAGCGGTCAACTCTGCAATCAACTGCAGCTGTTTGTCGAGTGCTCTAAAGCGGCTCGGGCAGATCGTTAGACTTCCGATAGTCTCGATGGCACCAAGCATGCGTACCAGTATCGCAAAATTCTTTTCGGCGCTACTTCGAATCTGGTCGAAAGCATCGGCCAATAGACTATCAAAGCTCGGAACCATCGCCACCATTCGCAGAGTTTCTCCCTCATAATGGTACAATGGCGGAAATTGCCGACTGGCCAATCGAGCCATAATCGAGGTGAGATAATCCACGCACATCACTGCCGTTGAAGTGTCGTTAACCCCGGGGGACAGCGCTTTTATAGCCATATCCACAATCTGTCGAATACCGAAAGTAGGATCCTGATCCACTGTGCGATGGCGACCAATACTGTAAGCTGCATTCAAAGCATCTATGAGTTTCTGCTCTGGCGGGTAAGTAAGAGCTAGCGACACCAGAGCCGTATCTTGGACAATGAACGAGCCGATCCCTTGCTCCATACGCACTATGGTTCTGTTGTCACTCGCCAAGCAAATTAATGTATTGTTGTTCACGCCTAAAATGTAGCCACTGCGAGCTGCCGGTACGGGATACCAGACCCGCTCATCCAGAGACTTGAGTATCGGGTGTCGCATTTCATCTTCATCAAGTTCCTCATCCGGTTTTATCGGCAGTAACCTATCTATGGCAGCATTGGTTTCCTGAGCGACCGAAGCGATGATACTTGATGCCTGGATTGACAAGGCAATATGATGAATAAAATAGATAAGAACCCCCACACCACCAAGCGACATCACTAAGGCAAAAAACACCGCCAGACTGGGCACAAATTCATCAACACCACCACTACCACGAATGGTGCGTAATACTATAAGACAATAAGCGAAAATGCTCGCAAAAACCCCCAGTGTTGCTTGCGTGACACTGTTACGCATGAAGTTCCTCAAAATGCGAGAGGTGTACTGGCCCGACGCAAGCACTAGGGCCAGCAGTGTCATGGAGAAAGTGATCCCCATTACAGTCATCATCGAACCAGCCAAGGTGGACAACATCTGGCGAGCGCCTTCTGCACCGACCCCAAACAGCCGTGGCCACTGAATTAGCCATTGGTTTAAACCGGCAGACTCCACTTCGACCAACACAACCGCTAAGGTCATACTGACAGCAACCATCAGTGAAGGCATAAACCAAAAGCTCGATCGCAGTTTCCCCCAAAACTGTCTTAACTTAATCATGTGGCCACTCCCAATTTGAATTTTCAACATGTATCGTTGTGTTTAAGGAACTAGGCTTTCTTCTTAACCAAACTAATTATAAATAGCAAAATAACAGCGCCTATTGTAGCCATAATGATAGAGCCTATTAAACCGCCTGTTGTTATGCCGAGTAAGCTGAATATAAAACCACCTACCACAGCACCAACAACTCCTACAATAATATTGCCTATGACACCAAATCCTCTTCCCTTTATTATGTTGCCTGCAAGCCAGCCGGCCAAGGCGCCAATTACCAAAAATATGAGTAAGCTAATAATGTCCATGTTGCACTCCAGTACTAATTTATAGTGCGCCTATTTGGCGCAATGATCATGCTGTTTATTTGAATTTAGAGGTGGCCGACTTCAGCGAATTGCCAAGCGAATTCCACGCACTATCCATACCGGCCTTAAGCTCCTCCCATGCATCGTCACTGGATGCCTTAAGTTCGACAAGTTTGCTATTGGCCGATTTTTGCATCGTTCGCAGTTCCTCGATTTGTTTGTAGTACTCAATTTGTGCATCGGCCTCCGCGTTATCAGCTTTTGCTTTGAGCTTATCGATCTCTGCGCTCCACTGGTCTAATTGTGCCTGTAGTTTTTTTTGGTAAGCTTCTTTCTTGTTCATGGTTAAACTCCTTTGTCGTTGTAAGACCTATTAGGGCCAATGTTGATGTTATGGCACTTTTAATGTCGCTCATCCCTTCTGGATAGCGCTAAGATCAATCAAGAGATGATCAGATCAAAAACCACAAAATAAGCAATAAAACGATACATAAAACCACAGAATCTAGAAGCTGCGGTGCTTTAATTAGATACAAGATGTCATCGATTTTCGATAACAATTTAATCCATCTGGGTCGATATTGATCCAATACGTTAACTCGTTTATCTATCGCTTTGGCCGCTCTTCTGCCACTTTCAACAGCACCTTCAATACTCCAGACTTGAGCCTGAGTCTTAGTGTGGGCTCCGGCCAAGAATAGATTAAACACTGGTGTTTTTTGAGATGGCATAAATGCTTGAGTGTTGGTGGTGTTTACCCACTTTGGCTGTAGCGGCGTTATTCCATCACAGGAAAAGTGCCATTCATGCCACACTTCAACTTTTTCAATTGTAAAATCTTTCAACTCTTTGCCGTCATTCGCTTGTTTAATCAATTGATTTAGTGCACCGCAACTCAAGATTTGAGCCTTCACTTCTTCGATAAATTCTTCTTTGGTGCAGAGATTGACTGGCTTATGGAATATCCTCCCAGGGAAGCCGCCAATACAAGATGTGCCAGTCCAAAGAGATTTGATGTTTTGCCCCAAATCCACATCCTTGTCCCAAACTTGTTCTTCGGCGAACACGGTCAAATTAAATTCTGAATCACTGATCACCGCTGCAGTCCGCTTTCGAGGAAGTTTGATTTCGTCTGAAAATGCTAACCGAAAAGAGACTTGAGTGTGTGGGCCGTCTTGAACAAGCGGTGTAAACAATTTTAATTCTTCTTGCCGCTCAAGCGCGGGAGTTTTACTTAAAATATCAACCATCAAGTAAGGATTGATGGCCACAATATAAATATCGCCTTGGATCTCCTCATCACCGACAAAAGCGGAGACTATTTTGCTGCCGTCGAACACTAATTTGGTGAGCGGTTTCTGCCAATAGAATTTCACGCCCTTGTGTGCAAGGTATTTAACCCAAGGATTGAACCAGTATTCACTACTGGGCCCTTTTAGGAGCAGCCAACCGTCTCCGGCGCCTTGCTGCCATGCGGGTCCATCTTGATCAGATTTATGCTGGTGCGCAGGCTTTGTCGTAAATTGCTTTCTAAAAAAATTCCCTGCGGTGTGCAGTGACACGTTGGACCAATCTGAGCCAATCCAAGGACCGAAACAAGAACGCCACGCGTTATAACTTTGCACGCTAAGCATAGGTTTCCAAGCCTGAGCCGCATTCACCTTGGCATATGCCACATGGCTTCGATGATTTGAGGTCCAAGTCTTTAACATTAAATAGCACGCTCTGGTAAACTCCCAATTGCTCATGCCAAACATCTTGTTAATACTTTTAAATCCCTTATCGTAAAATTGCGCCTGACCAGCATCTGGGAATATGCCAAAATCAATGGGCCGAGACAGGGCCGAATCATAAACGCTGCCCTCTTCATTGAATGGAATTTTTTTCATCAAATCAAAAACATTATGGTACCAAGGTCCCATGCCGTGCCAAGAATACTCGGTCGGTATATTGTCGTGACTAAGGCGTGAACTTCTGAAGAATCCCCCCGGCTCATCAGCCGTTTCATAAACTGAAACAAGATACCCCAGTTCGGCCAGCTCATGTGCGGCGCTTAATCCGGCAATGCCAGCCCCAAATATAACGACAGATTTCATTATTTATCTCCATGATTAAAGTTCGTCCTACGGAGTGAGCCCCTACACAGCTGCATTCAGGCTGTCTCGGGTAGTTAGCACTAGAAGGTAGTATTTGGTTATTTTCATCCGTGGTTGTGTTTTTTTGGCTCGATCGGGTTATGTCGTAAAAATAGGATCTCAACAAGCAGAATAACCAACATGACAACACCAGCGACACCTAACACCAATGGATCGCTGTTTATCTTGATCCAGACAAAACCGGCTAGAACGATCAAGTCAAGGATAATCGCGACCATAGGGAATGCGCGTTTAGCACCCACTTCGTCTCGCAGGTGACGTAAAACACCCCAGTGGATCGCCATGTCCATAATCAAATAAAAGATGATACCCATGGCCGCAATCCGCGTTAGGTCAAAAAATATGGTCAACAGCAAACCTAAAATGACGGTATAAACCAGGGTGTGCTTTTGGATGCTACCGGGCATGCCAAAATGGCTGTGGGGAACGAGTTTCATATCAGTCAGCATTGCCAACATCCGGGAAACCGCAAATATACTGGCAATAACACCGCCTGCTGTTGCTATCATGGCCAAAACAACCGTAAACCAGACCGCGTATTCGCCCAGTGCAGGCTTTGCGGCTGCAGCCAACGAGTAATTTCTTGTTTCGATGATTTGCTCGAGTGATAAGTTACTTGCGACGCCAAAACCGACTAGCGTATAAATTACCACACAAAGACCGATGGAGATCATGATAGCTCGGCCCACATTTCGGTGAGGGTCAGTAAGCTCTGAACCACTATTGGTAATGGTGGTAAAGCCCTTAAAGGCCAAAATACCCAGCGCGGTTGCACCAATAAAACCAGCTATTGTTGCACCAGAAGTTGAGGCGTCTGGACTGACTGTTGAGAAATCGACTTCCACCGTGCCAGCTACCATTACGCCAACGATACCGAACAAAACGATACCGCCAATCTTAATAAAGCCGAGCACCGACGCGACACCTTCGATCATCTTGTTGGCGGATAAATTGATCAGAAACGCTACCAGCAATAATCCAGCACCCAGTGTCGGCACCAACACACTGCTATCATCGATTCCAAACAGCTGTAATGTATAAGTCCCAAAGGTACGCGCCAGAAAACTCTGGGCAATCACCATAGAAAAATACATCAACAGGGAATGAAAGGCGGTTGTCACCGTGCTGCCATAGGCCTTTTTTAGGTACATGGCAATCCCACCGGCGGAAGGATAAGTATTGGACAATTTTACGTAAGAGTATGCGCTGAATAACACAACCACCGCAGCCGAAAGAAAGGCCAGCGGGAAAAGACTTCCGGTCATCTGGGCCATCTGCCCCGTCAAGGCAAATATGCCAGCACCAATCATAACGCCGGTGCCAAGCGCAACCGCACCAACTAATGTCAGACTATCTTTTTGATAATGTGACTTTTTATCTTCATGGTCATGCATACGCCCTCCGTGATTTGTCTTTTATATAAGCAACTTTTTATCCTGCTATCCTAAAGTGCCTGTTTCAACAACGATAAAGCAAATACACTAAGTTTCATCATCGAAAAAAATGTCTTTGATATGACCAATGTTGCCATCTGTAACACTGATGACATAGTCCTCTATATTGTTAACGGTGCGTAACATAGGTACCGTCTCCTTCAAATACTAAATGTCCCAACATGAGGGCGATACAGAACTATTAAAAGGTAAAAGCGGCAACGCTGTCTGTACGCTATCAAACGTTGGTGTCATTTTCATGGGATTGACGAACGGCTCTGTGTCTATGTATCCGAGTTAGTTGCCAAATAAGGTCTATTGATGAATGTGTTAACGCACGGACACCAGACCGAAAGTTATTCTCCGTAGAAGAACCGTCGGCAATCTTGCCGACGGTTAGAAAAATGCTGGAAGAGGATATGAATACAGTCATTAAACCTTAGTTTTAGCGTTCGGTCTGACTTTGGCGTTGCTGCCGTTTAGTTGCTGCTTTGTAGTTGCATGGCGCGGGCTGACAGCGTGTCTCAGGAGATGACCTACTTCAGTGTCGCTTGCAGGGTAATATCCTCAACTCCGGCAAGAGCCTTCGATACCGGGCAGTCACACTTTGCCGCAGCCGCAATCTCCTGAAATTTCGCCTCGTCGATGCCCGCAACCTCTGCGATCATCGTCAACGCGATGCGGTCTATAACAAAACCTTCACCTTGTTTAGCGAGACGTACGCTGGCCTTAGTGTCGATATTGGCGGTGGCAAACCCTGCCTTATCACAGGCGAATGAAAACGCCATCGTAAAACACGCGGCATGGGCTGCGGCTAGTATCTCTTCAGGGTTAGTGCCACTTCGGTCATCCTCGAAGCGACTACCGAAGCCGTAAGGATATTGCTTCAGTGCACCAGTCTCGGTACTTATTTTACCTTGGCCTTTCTTACCTTGACCTTGCCACTGGATAGTTGCTATTTTTTCAATCATGGTCTGTCTCCTAAATATCAAATTTCTCAAGAAGGGTTTCACTTTTTGACAGTAATGGTAATTATTCCCTTGTTATTAAAGCATTTATAGCTTATCTGATTACCATAAGCCGGTTGTCACAAACAGATGTAATCTGGTCAGTTTCGGCGCTAAGGATTGGGTAAACTGAGACGACTTATACTTTCAATGTATGTCAGTCTGGACTTGGCCATAGGTATTCGTCTGTGCGATATCCAACAGATGTGACGGCTGCAAAGGCGCTAATCTGATTACGTAAAATAGCGCAGGGTCGTTGCAGAATCTCATGTTCCAATCGAAGACATGCTTCTCAACTTCACCTCTGTACACTTTCGTTTCAGCACCAACTTGCCTCATCTGTTGGATGCTTCAAAAGCTCTTCAATATTAGCAAGAATTACGCCGAAACCTATGTTGCCATACAATGTTTGACGCCCACCATCAAGGACATATGAAGGACTACCGTTAATGCCTTGACTCTTTGATTTTTGATAATCACCCATTAAAGATGCCATAGCAGAGCCATCACCAATGCTGGTATTGATGGTGTTTAGGTCTAGTCCATTGGCGTTAACTAAATCACAGAGGACTTCAAGGTTGCCAATATCCAAGCCATCAACAAAAAATGCGGTTCGAAATGTTAGCGCCATATCGATACTTTTCTTTTTATCATAAGTAATCTCTACCGCTTTAAGCATCAAATGCGCATTGGCTGAAGTAGTGGGTCTAACTTGCGTCCATACTTTTGGGTTTATATAGGCATATTCAAAGGCAGATGCTGACTGTTGTATGTGCTCAGCAAAGCCAATAAACCCGCCTTTTGATTGCCATTGAGTGTTTATTTTTGTCGGTACATCACCAAAAACGTCAACGTAGTAACATTTAAGTTCGATTTTGTGCCCCAATTTTTTATTAAGTTCATCAACACGTTTCTGAGCAATCCAAGCCCAGACACAAAGAATGTCAGTGTAATAATCTATGATTAAGGTTTTATCCATTGGCATGTCACTCCTTCATCTGAGGATCTTTAATCGCACGGTACGATAACGTCAGAACTTCAAATCATGTCATCAGCCAATCTGACTGTCTGTGCGACTGCGTACATACACTTATTTACAGGCATTTCTACGCCATTGTATGTATATAAGCGTGTAGATAAACGGCACAACTTTGTCATCTATTGAGCAATACTCAATAGATGACATAGTGCTGAAAAAGGAAGTGTTTTTGTCGCGACTGTCGATAAACTTGTTAGCAAGTTCAACCAAACAAATACTACTATGTTTGTCCTTATAGGCATCAATACTCGAAGTATCAACCGGCGTAAAACCAATGAGGCGGTAAACTGCAAACAAAGTGAGCGATGCCCGCGATGAGTGCGATAAGCAACGAAGTTAACGGGCGGAGAGCATAAAAAAGCCATTCAATGGCTTAATAAATCAGCGATTTCCCTAGCGGTAAAACGCCGTTTTATTGGCGTTTTCATCGCGATATTGCCTGCCGTAATCATAATTAATAGGTTGTGCCATGTTATCGTGATGTTATTACACCCAACCGTTCATGTAGATACATACAAGCTATGGTAAATTTACACTCACCTTGCATTCGCTATTATCTTGTTGTTTTAATTTGGTAAACACATCAAAACCTATGACAGAGAAAAACTGAAATTGAAACCAAGGCATCATTTATGCGAAAGCAAATCGCACTCAGATAGCACGTGAACAGACCAATTTAAACACGTTTCCTGCGGATCTACAGTCGGTGTCTATTTTTATGTACGGATCGCCTGGGGCTGGCAAAAAAAAGCTTCAAAAACGTTTATTGACATGTTTGATGATACGGGAACTATTAGGCTGGCCCCAAATCAGCTAAGAGTCTTTTTTCAAGAGTACACTGGTCAAAATTTATGCCTATTTCAGAAAGCTGTCAGCTTTATTATTGCGCGACCCCTAGTTTGCCACGACAGGCAGTCGCTCAGGTGGTAGAGATGCACTGGGCCAAGTAAGGCGCCGTTCGGCTCGCCGGGTGGGCGGCCACAGCATGGGGCGTGCCAGCGACCACTATACCGCCTCCCTTGTCACCGCCTTCAGGGCCGATATCAATAACCCAGTCGGCGGCGGCAACCACGTCCATGTCGTGTTCGACCACGATCACGGTATTGCCGGCATCGACAAGCCGGTTGAGCTGGGCGAGCAGCAATAGCACGTCGGCAGGATGCAGCCCTGTTGTGGGCTCGTCGAGAATGTACAGCGTATGGCCGCGGCGTGCCCGCTGCAGCTCGGTCGCGAGCTTGATGCGTTGCGCCTCTCCTCCGGAAAGCTCGGTGGCGGGTTGGCCGAGTCGTAGGTAGCCGAGCCCCACCTCACTAAGGGTTTTAAGGCTGCGCAATGCCGAGGGTACATCGGCGAGAAACACCATTGCCGCATCCACTGTAAGCCCAAGCACCTCGGCTATATTCTTGTTACAGTATGTCACCTCGAGGGTCTCAGGGTTGTACCGCGTGCCACCGCAGTCGGGACAGGGCGAGTAACTGCCAGGTAAAAAAAGCAGACCGACCGCCACAAATCCCTCGCCAAGGCAGGTCTCGCAGCGGCCACCCGGCACGTTGAACGAGAACCGGCTAGCGCCGAACTTTCGGCTCCGAGCCTCGGGGGTCGCGGCGAATGTGGTGCGCACGGCATCGAACAGGCCTGTATAGGTGGCGAGGTTGGACCGCGGTGTGCGACCGATTGGTTTCTGGTCAACGCGCACCAGTCGATCGATCAGATCCGCGCCGTTGATCGCTTCAACCGTGGTGATTTCGACGGGTTTAGGCTCGGGTTGTTCATCCTTATCCCCGGCCACCGAGGCTGTGGATGCGTTCCCGTCACTGGGATCCAGATCAGGATGAAGGTGCAGGCCAACAGTCTCGGCAAGCACCTGGCTCACTAGAGTGGACTTGCCTGAGCCCGATACACCCGTGACCGCGGTCAGTATGCCGAGCGGAAACTCAGCGTCGAGTCCGCGTAGGTTATGGCGGGTGATACCCGTCAGGCCAAGCCAACCGAGCGGTTGTCGCAGCTCGCGTGCAGCCGGGACTGGACGCTCGCTTGCAAAGAGAAATTTTCGCGTGATCGAGGCAGGTACATCTTTGAGTCCAGCCGTAGGTCCACTGTAGAGGACCACTCCGCCCTGCTCTCCCGCATGCGGGCCGACGTCGATGACCCAGTCGGCACGGCGTACCACGTCCATATTGTGTTCCACGATAAAAACTGAGTTACCACTAGATTTGAGCTCGTCGAGTACGGCTAGGAGCGGCTCGGCATCGGCCGGGTGAAGCCCAGCGGAAGGCTCGTCGAGTACGTAGATTACGCCAAAAAGCCCAGAGCGCAGCTGGGTGGCTATGCGCAGCCGCTGCATTTCACCAGGAGAGAGCGTGGGTGTTGCGCGGCCTAGACTTAGGTATCCGAGGCCGAGATCGAGCAACACGTCGAGGCGGCGAGTGAGATCCTTGGTGATAGTCGCTCCCGGGGTATTGGCGGCCGCCGGACGGTCAAGCACGTGGCGAAGCTCGGTGAGCGACAAGCTGTTGAGCTCGGCTATGGTGCGGCCGTTAAAGGTAACGGCGAGTGCTTCGCTGCGCAGTCCGCTGCCCGCGCATATTAAGCATGGTCCAGATTCAACATATTTCAGTACACGGTTACGCACCGAAGCGCTTTTTGAATCGGCGAGCGTGTGCATCACATAACTCTGCGCGCTCCAGAACTTCCCCTTGTAAGGCCGGGGCCGTTCTCGCTCCGGCATGATGTCGACAACGGGTTGTTCCTCGGTGAACAAGATCCAATCGCGATCGGCGCGGGACAGCTGTTCCCAAGGTATGTCCACATCATGGCCGAGCGCAGTGAGGATGTCGCGCAAGTTCTTACCCTGCCACGCCCCAGGCCAAGCCGTAACGGCGCCTTCGCGAATGCTCAGTGAAGGGTCGAGCACCAGCGATGCCTCGGTGACTGTGTGCGCGGTTCCGAGTCCCTGGCATTTAGGGCAAGCGCCCATGGCGGTGTTGGGTGAAAAGGAGTCCGACTCGAGACGCAAAGCTCCATCAGGGTAAATACCTGTACGGGAATAAAGCATCCGCAGAGAATTCGAGAGAGTGGTGACTGTGCCTACACTTGAGCGTGAGTTGGGTGTACCTCGGCGCTGCTGGAGTGCGACGGCTGGCGGCAATCCAGTAATTTCGTCCACCTGAGGCGTATGACCTTGCTGGATCAGACGCCGGGCGTACGGCGCGACGGACTCGAAGAAACGTCGCTGGGCCTCAGCGAAAATGGTGCCAAAAGCGAGCGAGGATTTGCCAGAGCCGGACACCCCTGTGAAAGCAACTATCGAGTCCCGGGGTAGATCCACGTCAACGTTCTGCAGGTTATTCTCTCGGGCGCCGCGCACGCGCACAAACCCCGCGGGTATGGAGTGTGAAACTGATGTTGGTGTTGGGGTGTGGCTACTGAAAGTGTCAACTGGCAAATCAAGGTTGCCACTATTCTTTGCTTTATTCATGCTTAAAGACCCCTTAGGTTAATTCTTGTCTAGATGTGCAGGTATGATGGGACGTGCAGAATATGATTGCTTCTACTGGCACTAATGCGGAATTCTCAGCCTATGTTGCCATTTATTTCATGGCACAATAATAACAATAATCAAGCCATATAAGGTCTAGTTTACTCAGTCTGGGTAAACAGAGTTCATGGTATGTTCTTAACCAAGAGCTTGAGATCACTATCTCCATCAAAATATTCCAATTAAAATATGCCACCCATTTTTAAGGTAACACATAACGCCTTTCGTTTTTGAGTTGCCAACACCTGCTATGATTTTCTAAACATACAGATTCAACCGAGTGATTTGAAAAATGTTTACTCAATAGCCACAAAATGACTCATTAGTTAAAACCAAGGCAACAGAAAAGCTTGATATCAATCAAGTAGAAAATAGTTTGTGGGATTCAGAAGTGATTGTTTACGCACACAACCAGCGCGGGCAATTTGCAGCGCCTTGTCGTCCTTTTCGGTCTAAATGCTCACAATATTCGGATAAGGCAGGCAAAGCGCCTACTGCTCCTTTAAATAATGCGCCAAACTCTGTGGTGATTTTAAGCCAATTTTCTTCGGGGATGTCTAATCTATTAAGGATGTCTTGGCTGCTTGAGCTAATGGCTCCACGCTTATCTTCTCGAATAATCCGACCTGTATCCTCAACCAGCACGATGTAGTTTTTCACACTGAACATTAACCCATTAGGCATATTGAGTCTTTCATTACCCACAAACGGTATTAGTTCTGTTGGTTGCTCGCCATTCATTGCTGAATTTATACGTCGTTGAATACTGGTGTAATCTGAGGTATCAGGGATTGCGGCCATTTTAGCTCTGACTGGATTTAAATCCACATAAGCCATACAGGCTAATACTGCGGCTTCATCAAGTAGTGCTTGTGACTTAAAGCGCCCTTCCCAGAAGCGACCTGTACACTTATCTTCTTTGTTAGTCATTCTGGCTATTGGCTCACTGAGTGAACGCATAAACCAGCTGATATCTATTAAGCGTTTACGGTACCCAACAATGCATTCATCAACTGTTTGGCGTTCCAATTGGTTAAGTTGAGTGTTTAATATTTAGCCATTAGCCATGTTAGCCATTAGGAGGTCGGCATCAAGTGAGAACGGTTTTTATACATGGCCATGATGTCAGCGATACAATCTAACCCTGTTTTTAAAGAGACTTAAAAAGCGGTTAGTTGCGGCAGGAAAACCAAAGAAAGTGGCTATTATTGCCTGCTTAGAAAGATGGTTGTGATCTTAAATTCGATGTTAAGAGATGGTGTTTTATGGGCAGCGCCAAAAGCATAAAATTAACTATTGACGCCATAGTCTCTTGTTAGTTGCGATTAGGAGATCTAAACAGGCTCCAACACTACTCATCGAAGATGCAAATCAAACATCTTACTTAGCCCCCTATAATGTCACTTATCGGGATAAACAAAACAGGAATTTATGAGTTGTTATTAATCTTCCATCCAATCCATATTCGGTAGTGCATTCAAATGCTGGCCATAACGTATTTCGTTAAAAGAGGACCCATTTTTCATGACATCGAAAACTTCGATAGCCAACGCGCAAGCCATCATTTGAATAGCTTCTTCACGCGGTGTACCTGTCATGACTAAGCGCATCAAGGTTTCTTTTACCTTTTTGGGTTCACCGTCGGCGATTTGATTTTCGACTACTTCGATTAGTGTTTCTTCGGTCATGTAACTGTCTTGCTGCTTATCCATTATAACTACTCTGTTAAATATTTAACGTCATTATGCCGCAAGCATGGTGCAAGCAATAGATTAAACTCAGAATTATTCGAGTGTTGCAGGCAATAACGTAACGTTAAGGTAGAGTAAGATTTATCTGTGTTGATAATCTGATTGGATATTGTACGCTGAAACGAATTTTTTTGAGCTGACAATATCATCGACTAACACTTAAATGAGCACAAATGGGTTAAGCCCTTAACCCATTTGTGGACATAAACGTTTTAGCGTTACCAACTAAATGTAGACTCAAAATATGAGAAAATGTATCCCTAACGTCTAACGGTCTAACCAACATTTCTTAACCATTTCAAGATTCACCTATTTCGGCATATTCACCTTGAGGATGATATATTTCTACTAGCCTGCACAACTCATAAACTGAGGTAATAGCATTTCGGAATCGTTCCCACATGTTTTTAAATCAGTCATTTGAATTTAAAAACTCCTTAGCTTTAGCAATCGAATAATTTACCGCTTGAGCCAATTCGAGCTTTGGCGGCATGACGAGTTCATTAGGATCGATATGGACATCGATCACACAGGCATTTTTGCTAGCAAATGCTTCTCCCAACGCTTTTACTAGCAGCTCAGGGCGATCTACACTCCAACCTTCACCACCGCATAAGCGAGCAAACTCTGAAAAGTCTGGATTTTTTAATGCTGTTTTATAATTAGGGTAACCGCTGCTTTCTTGCTCTAGTTGAATTAACCCTAGCTTGGCGTTATTAAAAATAATAACCTTTATGGGTAATGTTAGATTGACTGCAGTAATAAACTCTTGCATTAACATGCTAAAACCACCGTCACCAATAAGGACTACCACCTGCCGATCAGGAAATTTCAATTGCGCGCCTATCGCACCAGCCATGCTAAATGCCATTGTGGCCAAGTTGCCTGAGAGGGTAAATAATTGTTGTGCAGTAACGGGTAAATGTCGTGCTACCCATGCGGTCACTGTACCCGTATCACAAAGAAAAATGGCATCTTTGTTCGCAAGCTCGCCGACGGTTCGAGCCAGGCACTGGGGTTTTATTGGCATATCTTGCGAGTTTTCTGCTTCGCTTTGCTCTTCTGACCAACTCCTTTTCTGACGCCGACATTCAGTAAGAAAGTTGTCGTTTTCTTTTTGAGGTAAATCAACGATTAATTGGTCTAGTACTTCACTTACATCTCCGACTATCGATACATCCACAGGGCAACGTCGACCAATATGTCGAATTTCTTTATCCACCTGAATAACTTTGGCTTTTCCTGGATAATATTCTTTGTAGGGAAAATCAGTCCCCAGCATCACAAGTAAATCACAATTATTCATTGCATCAACAGATGGCCGCGTACCAAGTAGGCCAAGCCCTCCTAAGGAATATTCATGCTCATCCGGAAGTAGTACTTTGGCTTTTAGTGTTCTGATAAGTGGGGAGTTGCTTTTTTTCAACAAAGTAAGTAACTGTTGACGTGCTGGTATAGCCCCAACACCCGCTAGAACAACAATTTTCTCAGCTTGCTCAATTAAGCTAATTGCACTGTTTAATGCTGATGCTAAAGGTTTAGTTGGTCCCGTTTCAGCGCCCGCTATTGGATGGCCCGTAATGTCAGCTTCAACTTGCTCAGTGGCAACATCAGCAGGCAGTGCAATATGAGCAACCCCTTTTTCAATCAGCGCGCTATTACACGCTTGCTGAATAATCTCGGGAACACGATCTGAGGCAAATAAGGTTTGATTAAACACAGCCACATCAGAAAACAGAGCTGATGAATTAATTTCTTGATGCGAGTGATTACCGATTTCACTGCGTGGTAACTGTCCGGTTATTGCAAGAATGGGAGCATGGTCGAGCTTAGCGTCATACAGACCATTGAGCAAATGTATGGCCCCACCTCCAGCAGTACCAACACAAACGGCAAGTTTACCGGTTAATTTTGCTTGGGCTGATGCAGCGAATGCCCCGCTTTCTTCATGGCGAACTTGTATAAATTCGATTTCTCCATGGCGGCGTATGGCGTCCATCAAATCATTAATAGCATCCCCTGGAATGCCAAAGACATGACGTACACCGTATTGATAAATCGTCTCTACGATATGATCGACCACTTTGCGTTTTTTTATTGCAGCCATAAATGTCGCTCTCCGTTTAAAATAAGCTTCACGAAATACACTTAATTAAGCAAAATTAATAGGTTACTGAATTTAATAGCATTTTATTAATGGTTAACTATTTATTTAAGATCCAATAACACATCATACTGTGCTATGAACTTTGACTCTGTGCGTCACCGTACCCTCTGGCTTTTGCTTTCTCACGAATGTTGACAAGTTAAATACAATTGACCGTTTTTTAAAGTAACGTTATCTCAAATGATAAACCCTAGCAGAAAATAATTTAGCCTATTCGCCATGTCATTCGATTTAACCATTCCTGAAAATTATCTCGCGTGCGCTGGCGAACAGACGCCGGGAACAGTTACGATTTATTCTAATGGACATCTAATCGATTCGCGTAAGGCTGGAACGATATTAGATCTTATCTGTAACTTAGCAGAGTGGCCCAGTGACTCGACAAAGGAGAAATACGATGAAGACGAATGAAGGTATGCTCGATCGCACGCTCCGCGTTACCGCCGGGCTAGTTCTTATTGGACTTGCTGCCACCGACACAATTGGCATATGGGGCTATATTGGCGTTGTGCCGCTGCTTACAGGAGCGGTGGGTTTGTGTCCTCTATACTCGCTCCTAGGCATAAACTCCTGTTCAGTGAGTAAGCGCTGAATCGGATCCACAGCGAATGCCCTGCTATCGTGAAATACCATGTAAAAATCCTAACAGGACTCGCGTTCATGGTACGACTCTTCCGTTCGTCTTTTCGCAAGGTTAAGTTCTGTTCGCGCGGTTAAGATTAGTGAACTCGGAACTGTACTGCTTAAACACACGAGGTCATTGTTACTGCCAACAGATATCTAATCGCAAGTTCTACGAAGTTATTTTATTCAGCATTTTTTATAAAAAGGCCTGCTATGAAAGTCATTGCATCACCCCCCCAGATTAATCCTTGTGAAGAGTCATGTGTTAAAATGGCACTTATTGCAGAAGGTGGTGGGCAACGAGGAATATTCACAGCCGGTGTATTAGATGCGTGGTTAGAGAATGATTTTGATCCTTTCGATTTATTTATAGGGGCGTCTGCAGGATCACAAAATATTACAAGCTTTTTATCTCGCCAGAAAGGTTATGCCAAGAGATTAATTGGTGAATTAACACGTCGGAATAACTTTTACAAACTAGGCCGTGGATTAGCAGGTGGCAATGTTGTTGATTTGGATTGGTACTTTGATAAAACCATTCAAGGTAGCTTTGCCTTGGACTTGACGACAGCAAATAAATCATTGGGTCAACGAGAATTTTTGATCAGCGCAACGAATTCACGCGATAGACAAGGCTATTTCTTAAGCCCAAACGGTCATACAAGTCACTGGCGTCAATTGCTTAAAGCCTCGAGTGCATTTCCTTTTTTGTATAAACAAGGGGTTAAGCTCGCACCTAGACAGGCCGTTAGCTCAAAAAATAAGGCCAAAGCAAGTGTTGATACTGACATCTACCTTGACGGTGGACTTGCTGAGCCTTTACCTGTGCGAGAATCTTATCACCGTGGAGCTAAAAAAATTGTGGTTATTCGAACTGTGAATGCTGACGTTCATACTCAGGCTGCTTGGGTACGTAAACTTAAGTCATGGATTTACGTGTCTGGGTATTGCCCAAAAATGATTGATTATTTAGTGCAGCATGAGCAAGCTTATCAAAAAGAACTCGCCTTTATCACTAACCCTCCTGAAGATGTCGAAATTATTCAAATTTTTGCGGAAGATAATCTTCAAAGTAAATTGTTAGGGAGTACTGATATGGATTTACAACATGATTATCGTGCCGGTATCACTGCGGGTAATGCTTTTTTGGAGACCCAAAAAACGTTTTATGCTGTAAACATTTTGCATAATCTGAGCATAATAAAATAAATTTATACCCGTTCTGTTAATCAGTAGAATAAATATTAATAGGCAATAAAAAACATTTTTTAATGCCTACAAAACAGATATATTAAACTAAAAATTTATAACCAGTTCAAGCACCACATAATCCTCTTTTATTAACGTAAACGATGATGCAATATCGGTAACATTTATGTTAACCGACTTATGATGTCTCATTGAGTCATTTTTTTCGTTTGTTTGTACCAATGAATCTAAGATATAACGCACCAAAAAATGCAGAAATAACCGACGCGACCAAAATGGATGTTTTTGCGTTATGGAGATGTTCAGGTTGCCCGTCAAACCCCAGTGTCGCAATAAATGTGGACATGGTGAAGCCTATCCCAGCTATTAGTGAAGCACCAATGATGTGTTGAATATTAACTCCCTTGGGTAATCTGCCTATTTTGTAGTGCAGGGCCAGCCAGCACGCTCCAGAAATGCCAATGAATTTGCCTACAACAAGGCCAGAAATAATCCCTAATCCAACTGGGTATTGGAGGCTGTCGATAAACGAACTAAAACTAAACACTACGCCAGCATTAGTCAACGCAAACAGCGGTAAGATGAAGAGTGCTACAGGTAAATGCAGTACATCTTCCCAACGACGCAGGGGAGTCCCAGCATGTTCTGCTAAATCGCGCACTTCCAATACCTGTTTATGATCCTCCTGACTACCAAGAACGTCCACCTCTTCAATTTCTTGCTGAAGGGAGCTGATTGTCGTTTTCGCCTTATCAAGCGATTGTGCCGACGCCAACTTCGGCCGTGCTGGCACCGTCAATGCTATTGCAACGCCAGCAACAGTGGCATGAACGCCAGACATGAGCATCATCCACCAGGTTGCAATACCGATGATAATATAGAAAAGTGGCTGTCTTACGCCTGCGTAGTTAGCTACTGCCAAGAAAGTTATAAGTGAACATGCGCTAAAAAGATAGATTACTGATATTTCCTGGGTATAAAATAGTGCAATAACAAGTATCGCCCCAACATCATCAACGATGGCGAGTCCAACAATGAAAGCCAAAAGACTGGCAGGTATGTATTTTCGTACAATGGTAAGCACGCCTAGCGCAAATGCGGTATCGGTTGCCATTGGGATCCCCCAACCGATCTGTGAATCAAGGCCCCAATTGAACAAGGTATAGATCGTAGCTGGTATAATCATTCCGCCTATGGCACAAACAATCAACATGCGCCTATTTTCCGGTTTAGCCAGGTCTCCAGCTAACACCTCTCGTTTGATTTCGAGTCCAAGCAATAAAAAAAATATCACCATTAAACCATCATTAATAATGTGTTTGAGTGAAGATCGTAACTCAACATCACCCAAAAATATTCCAATTGGAGTGTGCACAAGATCTAAGTATGTAGAAGAATAGACTGAGTTTGCCCACCATAGGGCTAAAATTGTAGATAACAGAAGAAACAGACTGGAGGTAGTCTGAGCTCGAATAAAACCGGAAAATGGTTCGTGCATATATTCCAAACCACGCTGCAATATATTTTTAGATTCGCTTGCCATATTAATCACCTGTCATCATCTCGCCTAAGAAGTATATTTATCTTCAGAGTAGAAAATATTTTTAGGGTTTAAGAGTTCGAACAAATACTATAAATTGCGTTTGTTCGATTATTTTATAACTACTTTATTGAACAAAAACGCTTTACGGAAAATAAAACTGCAAGACCCTGAACTCATAGAGCCCGCATACATGAAAAATGCGTTATGGAGCCAAGCTACATTGCTGTAAACGTAGGGGCTGCGCCTATCAATACTGTAAACAGCATATTGAGCAGTAAAATAGACCACATTAAACCGTGTTGCGGTTTTCGCTATGCTTCTTGGCCATTAAGGACGGGGCATGTCGTCGCGGAGATCAGCCATTATCATGTAGGTTGCTGAATGCGAAACTCATTAGGCAAGTCTCCTGCTATTTTGAACGGCGCGAAAGCTAAAACTTGAACACTGTTTTTGATCTCTATCATTTTCACGTGAATTCTTGGAGAAAAGTAAAGGCGGGAAATAAAAACCGTGCTTCCCGCTCAAGTCTTAAGATGGCATGAGTAGAATGCCATCTTTGTTTAGTGGTACAACAAGACTTTAGTGTCCTGTACCCGTTGGCGGAGTTTGAGACCATTCCTGCATAGCTTGGTCTCCTGGACGATCAACTTTAACTTTATCGCCCTCAGTTGAGGTTACCCAGCTTAATGGAATGTAATGGTGTTGACCGCTCTTGTCTTTTTTAAGCTTGAGGGTATCAGTGCCCTCCATATGATCTACAGTAGCAAATTGACCATCTTCGGAGCAGACAACAGGCATATCAGGTTTAATTTGGTTGGTTTGAATCATAGTTTTCCCTCAGAGCTCAGTACAAGCCCTTCTATTTATAAATGAGCAATCAGTCATCTGACAAACTTCAGAAAGCGGAATTGTCTTTGACTTTAACTGAAATTATTGGTTACTTAATGTTCCCAATCGCACAGTAAAATCATACCCATAAAACTAAATGCAGTCTGTTCGGCAACGAACAGACTGCATTTTCAAGTCCTCTTTTACAATGTTTTCAATCAATAAGATTAGCCAAATCTTGGGTGACTGCGCCAATCAATCAAAACTGAACGCTACTAAAATATGAGTACGACAATCACATGTTCGTTGTTTAAGTCGGAGTTTGATCAGCGGTATTACCCTGCCCCTCAAGCTCTGAAGTATCAATCTTCTTCGCCAGGACGATATAAAAAGCAGGCAACACATACATAGTTAACAAAGTACCGATACCTAGCCCTGTAGCAATGGTTATACCAATCGCAAAGCGCGACTGTGCTCCGGGGCCCGCTGCAATTAACAACGGGATCATGGCGACGATAAGTGCCAGCGAAGTCATGATAATAGGGCGAAGTCGAATCGCTGCGGCTTCGATTACCGCGTCGCGCTTGTTGCGTCCTCTTTTCTGAAGTGTGTTGGCAAATTCCACGATAAGAATACCGTTCTTCGCGACCACGCCAATCAATGTTATCAGACCAACCTGTGTGTAGATGTTCATCGACGCAAAACCAAGCATAATGAAGGCCATTGCCCCTGCAATTGACATCGGCACCGATATTAAAATGATAAATGGATCACGCCAGCTCTCAAATTGCGCAGCAAGCACCAGATAGATAACGAGTAGCGATAAAAAGATGGTCACGATTAACGCACTGCCAGAATTTTCGAACTGTCTAGACTCGCCCTTAAAATCATAGCTGAACCCCCGAGGTAGGATATCGACCGCCTTGGTTTTCATGAAACTGATGGCATCTCCCATCGACACTGATGGCGCTGGAATACCTTCGATCGTGACCGAATTCAGCTGATTGAATTGTGTTCTGGATGAGGGTTCTACATCATGCTCGAAGCTAACGACCGAGCCGAGCGGAACTAAATCGCCAGAGTCGGCGCGGATGAAATAATCGTTGAGCGCCGTTGCTGTTTGTCGCGCGTAGCGCTCAACCTGGGGAATAACTTCATACGAGCGCCCCTCCATGTTGAAACGACTAATAAACCCGCCGCCAAGCATACCGCCAAGCGCCTGACCAATTTCCTGCATCGACAAACCGAGATCGGCTACGCGTTCGCGGTCGACCTTTACTCGGGTGACGGGCTTATCGATGTCGATCGATTTCTGCACGAATGTGAAGTTGCCGCTCTGCATCGCAGCCCCTACGAATTCATCAGCTATCTGATCGAGTTGAGTAAAATCACTGCCCGAAGTTAGTACAAACTGAAAGGGTAGACCGCCACTTGAGCCAGGCAAGGATGGAATTGGGAATAAGGCTGTTTTCAAACCAGTAATCCCTGCCACAGAAGCCTGCAGTTGAGGCATGATATCAAACTGCGATATATCCCGTTCGCTCCAAGGCTTCATTTTGAAACCGCCAAACACCGCATTTGGACTCGTCATACCAACCAGCATGAACGTCTCGTCGTAGCCTGGTACCTGCTCGAAGGCTGTCTGCATTTCTGTGCCATACTTCTGCAAGTATTCGAGTGTGGCTGTCTGCGGTCCTTTACCCTGAAACAGAATGATGCCACGGTCCTCAGTCGGTGCAAGCTCTTTCTGGCTTAGCATCATCATGAAAAAAATCGACACAAGTACGACTAGCGCAAACATGATTACAGGTGAGACGGCCTTGACCATGATAGCCAGCGAGCGCTGATAAGTATTGGCGAGTCGGTCGAACAAACTTTCAATTGCACTCTCGAAGCGGGTCGACTGTCCATGTGGTTTGAGAACCTTACTGGCCAGCATAGGCGATAACGTCAAGGCAATGATGCCTGAAATGACGACGGCACCAGCAAGCGTGAAAGCAAACTCGGTAAAAAGCGAACCAACCAGCCCACCCATGAAACCAATAGGCGCGTAGACTGCAACCAAGGTTATCGTCATGGCGATAACTGGATTCGCCATTTCTCGAGCACCGATCAACGCCGCTTCCTTCTTTGATTTACCATCAACGATATGCCGGTGTATGTTCTCGACAATGATGATAGCATCGTCGACAACCAAGCCTATAGCCAGCACAAGTGAGAGCAGCGTCAGCAAATTGAGCGAGAAACCCAGCACAAGCATGATGAAAGCTCCACCGATGAGCGAGAGCGGTACAGCTATTGAGGGAATGATTGCCGCTCGCAGAGATCCTAGGCATAGAAATACGATGACAAGAACGATACCCACAGCCTCGATAAGCGTCTTGATCACCTCATTAATTGAATCATCAATAAATTCTGATGCATCATAGGGGAGTTCGACCTGCAGATCCGAGGGCAGCTGAGACTTTATATCCGGCAGGAGTTCTTTAACACGTTCTGCCACAGACAGTGGATTAGAACCCGGAGATAGATTAATGGCTACGTAAGTTGAAGGTTTACCCTTATAGAGTGCTATGTTCTCGTAGGTCTGTGACCCGAGCTCTACCCTGGCGATATCCTTGAGACGAACGACAGTATCTTCGGTCGATTTAATTATCAGATTCTCGAACTGTTTGGTGTTTGCAACGTCAGTATTAGTAGTGAGATTGATCTTGATGAATTCATCTTTGGTTTGCCCAACTGCAGAAATATAGTTGTTCTGACGCAGGGTTTGAGCAATATCTGTCGAGGTGAGATTAACCGCTGCAAGTCTTTGAGGATCGAGCCAGACTCTCAGCGCAAAGCTACGCCCCAGCAGCTCGGCCTTGGCTACACCGGATAGGGCTTGTAGTTTTGGCTGTACTTCTCGGGCAAGATAATCCGTGATCTGTGGAACTTGCATGGTATCGCTGAAGAAGGCGATGTACATGAGCGCGCGACCTTCTCCCGTCGTCGAGTTGATAACAGGGTCCTGAGCCTCGTCAGGTAACTCGTTACGCTGACTGGCAACTTTAGATTGAATCTCCGCGAGTGCGTCATTAGCATCGTAGTTGAGTTCCATCTGCGCTTCGATAGTTGAAAAACCTTGTATGCTCGATGAACTCAGAAAGTCTATGCCTTTTGCTTCGGCAATAGCCTGCTGCAAAGGTTGGGTAATGAATCCCTGGATCAATTCACTGCTGGCGCCTGGATATGCAGTAGTAACGGTGACTTTAGTGTTTTCCAATACAGGGTATTCGCGGATCTCCATCTCCATAATAGAGCGAATCCCAACCAGTAATATTAGTAGACTAACAACAATGGACAGAACTGGCCGTTGTATAAAAATGTCTGTAAAACGCATGTTTATTTAACTCCTGTACTGTCTGCAATCTTGTCATTTTGCTTTATTTTCACTCGCTGACCAGCCCTCAAGCGCAGCAAACCAGAGGCAATGATACGTTCACCGGGTTCTAGCCCTTTGTTAATTTCAGTCATGCCCTCCCGTGTAACGCCTGTTTCCAATGTCCGCTGCTCAGTCACCAGCTGGCCTTTTTCATTTTTAGTTAATGCATAGGCGAAATCGCCGTAGGTGTTGAACGACAGGGCTATGTTTGGAATTGCAATGACCTGCCTTTCACCCTCTGCCATGGTTCTAATGGTAGCGAACATACCCGGTTTGAGGCTTTGTTGGGGGTTTAGAAGTTGGGCGCGCAGCTTAACTGTGCGTGTCTCTGGCGTGATAGAGCTATTAATTGCGGTAATTGTTCCCTTGAATACCTCTGAGCCAGTTGCCGCCACAGTGACTTCAACGAGATCACCAATATCGACGCTGGCCAGTTCCTGTTCAGACAGAGTATATTCGACCAGAATTGGATTTAGCATATTGATTTCAACGACAGGTGTACCCACAGATAAGTTTTCACCTATATCCGCTAGACGCAGTCCTAGTATGCCGTCGAAGGGAGCCGTGAGTATTTTTTTACCAAACTGGGCCTCGGCTTCTTTTACTCGTGCTCTGGCTACATCCAGCGCAGCCTTTGTTTCATCTAAGGCGAACTGTGACACAGCCCGTTTGGAAATCAAGTCTGAGTTATGTTGAAATGCTTTCGAAGCAAGCTGTGCCTCAGCTAGACGTGTTGTAAGAGCGGCTTGCTCTATATCGCTGTTTAGGCGGATCAGGATATCGCCTTTTTTGACGGATTGACCCGATTTGAACAAAATTTTTGTCACTACACCGGGCAATTCATTGGCTATCATGACGCCGTTGATAGCTCTGATGCCACCGATTGATTGGATACTCGGTTGCCAAGATACTCTAGCGACCTCTGTAGTTTTAACGACGGTTGCGGGGCGTGGCTGAGAGAATTTGGCCTGCATTTGGTTAATTTGATAGAACTTGTAGCCGAAGATGCTGCCGATGACGACAAGGAGCAGAACGATAGCAATTGCGAAGCGTGAGAAAGTGCCCATTCAATCTGTATCCTTTTTAGTTAATATATAATAAGTAAATAACGTTAATAATCTGCCCATTTAATTTCAAAAACTTGGTAGTTTGAAACGCTCAATCTACTTATTTGAAGCTCTCAACATCCACGATGTTTTTTCATGTATTCGCATTCGATCAGATACAAGAGATACCGTTGATTCGTCGTCTGATTGATGGGCCACTTTTAAAACATCACGAGCGGTCTGTATAATTTTTTCGTGACCAACGAGTAATACTGCCATCATTTCCGTTGCATGCGGGACACCATCTACCTCATGGATTGAACTTAACTTGGAAAATTCTTTATAAGTGCCTGGCGCAGCAACATCGAGAGTTCGAACACGTTCAGCTATATCGTCTACAGCAATGGCCAATTCCATATACTGCTCTTCAAACATCAAGTGCAGCTCCCTAAACCTCACCCCTGTCACATTCCAGTGAAAGTTATGCGTCTGTAAATAAAGCGTATAAGTATCGGCTAATAACTTTTTTAACCCTTCAGCGATTTCGCTTCTATCTTTTTTATCAATGCCAATATTAATGTTGCTCATATTAAATTTCCTTTTAGTTTATTAATGGATATATTCATACTGATTTTTCTGAATGCTGACTTTAAAAAATTTAAAAATCCAGCTAGCACTTATTCCTTACATGTATTAATTTTTATATTGTATAGCGTAGGTGATTGATCGTTGTCCCAGTAATAAAGCTCAACGTCGTTCCTTAAACCAAGACGAAATGACATGGTCGAGTATTAATATTCTTTACTGAAATAAAAGCAGAGTAAGAAAAGTATTTTCCCGTAACACCAAGCAACACTTTACTCCATTACGGACTTAAGCTCTGTGCGATATCGAACCAACAATAATGCCTAGTGGATTAACATGAGGAATGGGGATATTGAATAAAGATTTATTAATCGCAATAAGAATAGATTCATCACCGTAACCTACTGCGAATAGACCTTAACTGGGTGGTCGCTTAATCCTGTTGGCTGAGTAGTTAAACTCATTAAATCAGGCTTAATTTTTTGCCAAAATGAAATGTAAAAACAATATAAACCCCATCAAGTTAGGTTCGCACCGAAAGTATTATCTGTTGTCACTCATTAGTACTTTTATCAGTTGTGACAAATAAACCTAAACATTAGGAGAATAAATCATCAACTTTTCAGTTGATGATTTATAAATATTTTGAATTTTTGTTTAAACATAACATTCAAAAATAGTTAGTTCTCTTCATCTAAAGTCATCAGCGACGTGTTACCACCAGATGCGGTAGTATCAATGCTAACGGCTTTTTCTGTTAATAAACGTTGAATGAGATTATCAAAATATTCTGAACTGATCATTGGTAAAATTGCCCCTTGACGTTCGGCTAATCTGTCACTGATATAATTTTTTCGGCCACAATGACTATCAACAACGACTCCTGATAACGCAGGATGCGCCAACAAAGTGGTTAAATGACATAAGCGGGTAATTTGAAAAACATTCTCATCTGCGCCTGTTGTAACGAACTTATCTCTAATGGCTAACGCTTGATCATAAAATAAATCAGAAACGACCGAGATAACGGTATTTCCGGTTGTCAAAGCCGTTACAATTGAGAGTATCCAAAAGTGAAAAGTCACATTTTCATCAGCAAAGCAGATGATATTACCGCGATTTTCCAAATAGAGTATATTAGACTCACCTGTTGGACCTGGAAGCGTTGTTGGCTTTTGCAGATGTTTTTCAACACACACTAATTGTGAATTAGCCGCTGTCAAAGTACTATTTAAGTCATCGGCTAAATCATCAACAATATCGATATCAGCCATTTCGGCTAACATTTGACTCACAAAAGAAATACGCTGATCTAACTCGGTCAAGCGCCAGGTTTTTTCTGCTATATCCGCCCTATCCATCATTAATTCTGCTTCTGCTTTCGATCTCGAATCGCTCACTAAAGCATCAACTTGCGATGGTAATAAGTTAAATTTATCGGCATCGGGAGTGGCTTTCTCTTTCACTAGACGTGTTAAATAATATGGCCCACCCGCTTTTGGCCCTGTACCTGAAAGACCACGCCCCCCAAAAGGTTGCACCCCCACAATAGCGCCAATCATATTGCGATTTACATATACATTACCTGCACGGGATAGTGTCGCCAAATGAAAAGCTCGCTGTTCAATCCGCGTATGAATACCCATCGTTAAACCGAAACCGGTGCCATTAATATCATCAATGACTTTTTTTATTTCATCGCCTTTAAAACGAATAATATGAACACAGGGACCAAATACTTCATGCTTGAGCACACTAATATTGTCTATTTCATAAAGTCGCGGCGCAAAAAAGAAATGTTCGTTTTCTGCTATTTCATTTGTCTCATTAGATATCGCGCATTGGTACAATAATTGACCATGAGTTTTCATATAGTCGCTGTGAGCATTGAGTGAATCTAGCGCTTTTTGATCAATGACGGGACCTACATCAGTGCTGAGTTTTTCTGGATTACCCACATGTAATTCTGCTAATGCGCCTTTAAGCATTGTAATAACAGTATCAGCAATATCTTCTTGCAAAAATAATACCCTGAGCGCAGAACAACGCTGACCTGCAGACTGAAATCCTGAAGAAATAACATCATCAACCACTTGCTCAGGCAAAGCTGTGGAGTCAACTATCATACAGTTTTGACCGCCTGTTTCAGCAATAAAAGGGACTTTTGCGCCGTCTCTATCAGCCAAAGTTTGCGAAATAATAGTCGCTGTTTTAATCGAACCCGTAAAAATAACCGTTTGAATATGTGCATTAGGAATAATAATACTTCCCACTTCACTGCCCTTGGCAATAACCGCTTGTACAACGCCATGAGGTAATCCAGCAGACGTCATTAGTTCAATAGCGCGTAATGCAATTAAACTTGTTTGCTCGGCTGATTTTGCCAGCACCGTATTACCAGTAGAAATGGCAGCAGTCACTTGCCCTATAAATATCGCTAACGGGAAGTTCCAAGGGCTGATACATAACACCACACCACGAGCTTCTAAACGATCATCTTCTGCAAGTACTATCGCTTGTTGTGCATAATAGCGACAAAAATCAACAGCCTCTCTGACTTCATCAATACCATCCTGAGTCGTTTTTCCCGCTTCTTTGATGCATAAGGCAATTAACTCGTCCATATGATGTTCGAGAATATCGGCGATACTGCATAATAAGGCTGCGCGTTCAGATACAGGCTTTTGTGACCATGAGGTAAATGTAGTTTGAGCTGTATCGATCATCGCGAGCATGTCATCTTTGCTATGATGTCGCTGGAAACCAATGATTTCACTTTGCTTTGCTGGGTTTCTAATGGCTACAGCCCCCTCTGGCGTATCACTTTCAGAAAACTGGTTATTTTCAACCCAGTTATCTAGTGATGTTTTTAGCGGGGTTACCATATTTATGTCGGTTAAATCTAAGCCCTTGGAATTATCACGACCAACACCATTTTCATCATGGTACAACGCAATAGGTTTGATAATCTGGCCGTTATATTTGTCTTTTAAGCGATGCATTTTTTTAACGGGGTCTTCAAGTAAAGATTCGACCGGTTGAGACTCATCAATAATGGCATTAACAAAAGAAGAATTAGCGCCATTCTCTAACAAACGACGGACTAAATAGGCTAGTAGCTCTTTATGAGGACCAACCGGTGCGTAGACGCGACATTGAACATTTTCACTGGCAACAACTTGATCATATAAAGAACCACCCATGCCATATAGACATTGAAATTCAAAACTTGTTTTGTCATTGCCCGCCAGTTCAAGAATAGTCGTCACTGTGTAAGCATTATGTGTCGCAAACTGTGGATAGAGAGTATCTCTATATTCTAATAATTTTTTTGCACAGGCGAGGTAAGAAACATCAGTGGAAGCCTTGCGAGTGAATACCGGAAAATGTTCATAACCACCTTTTTGAGTGTTTTTAATCTGAGTATCCCAATAAGCACCTTTAACTAAACGCACCATCATTTTTCGGCCAACACGAACGGTTAACTCATGCAACCAATCAATGATAAAAATAGCCCGTTTTTGATAAGCTTGCAGAGCCATCGAAAAGCCATTCCAACCCGCTAATTCGTCATCACTAAATACCGCCTCAATAACATCAAGGGACAAATCTAATCGCTCAGATTCTTCCGCATCAACCGTTAAACCAATATTGTATTTTTTAGCTTGCAAACAAAGCGCTTTAAGTTTGGGAACAGCTTCAGTCATTACCCGTTGTCTTTGCGCAAATTCGTAACGAGGGTGAATAGCAGAAAGCTTAACTGAGATACCAGGAACTCTACGAGGATCGTTCTTACCTGAGGCGAGTGAAACCGCGCCAATAGCATCTATGGCAACTTGATAAGCTTTAAAATATTTATCAGCATCACCCATGGTGCGCGCACCCTCACCTAACATATCGTAAGAATATACGAAGCCTTGCCGATCTTGTTTGGTAGCATGCTCTGTTGCAGCTTGAATTGTTTCACCCATAACAAACTGCTCACCCATAATTTGCATGGCATAGTTCATTGCTTTACGAATGACAGGCTCACCTAAACGACCAATAATCTTTTTCAATAAATCAAAACTATCTTTTTCGCGTTCATCAGCATAATCAACCATTGTGCCGGTCACTAATAACCCCCACGATGAGGCATTAACGAACAGTGAATCACTGCTGCCCAAATGACTTCGCCACTCACCTTGAGAAATTTTGTCGCTAATGAGGGCATCTTGAGTGTGCTTATCTGGTACACGCAATAAGGCCTCAGCCAAACACATCAACACCACACCTTCTTCACTGGATAATGTATATTCTGCGAGTAAGGCATCTACAGCACCGTTACCTGATTCGTCTCTACGTATTTTTAGTGATATTTTACGTGCTTTTTCCCACGCTCTACTGGCAGCTTCATCGTTAACGTCTGCTAACGGTAAAATATGCTCTACCGCAACACTTTCATCAATACGATAGAACTCGCGAATTTTCTGACGAATAGGAGAGTCCGTAATGTTCGAATTATTAAAAAGCATGTGCTTCACCTCAGCATGAATAAATTGTATTTTGCAATGATTGGAGACATTTGATATCTAAGTGATACCCAAGATTTGATAACTAACGAGTAAATTGTACTGCTCTTTAGTTTTAGACTCTGTGCGTTAGCGTACTTTCTATAAAACACGGTTAACAGAGGTTCCAACTCTTAACGTTAACTCATACTTTCAAAACCTTATCAGGCTATATGTCGTTGATAAACTATCGTTTGGTTTTGCCAATATCGCTGAGTTTAAGTGGAGTGTTACCTACGTTGAGGTAATACAACCCATAAATTCGGCCTAGATTTGTTGAAAGGTTGCATTATCTATATATGGCTTGATATGAATTGGCCGTTGTTACTAACTTTATGCGTTATTTTGGTGGCTAAAATAACGCATAAAGTTAGTCATTAAAAAGGCTCTGCTTGCCAGAGGAGTGCATTCTGAAAAGTTTCTAGTACTAAATCACTCAGTATGACGCTATGTGATTTTTTGTTTGTGAGGCATTTATGCTACAAATCGTCAATTTGTTTCATGTTACGTGCCAGTAATCGCCCCTCGGCCTCTTGAACTGACAATATATTATCAAGAAATTCAGTCACCGAAGGTGCACAGCTGCATTTTTGCAGATACTCAAATAGTCCGACGATATTTTTGTGATATTCAAGAGTGACAATTGCTATTTCATCCGTATCCATCTTCTCAAACGGATGCTCACCTTCAGTGTGAATAGAAATAGTGAATTTTTCGTAGTAATGCCGGCTATACGTGTTGAGTGCACTGCTATTACCATTATCTTCAAACTTTTTCATTACCTGCGCCATTTTTTTTTCGTGCTCTGAAATGTACTTAAGCAGCAAACCAACTCTTACACTATCGCTTTTTTGTGCACAATTGGCTGCAAAATAATGCAGTTCTTGGTGCATGTTTTTAGTCCATTGCATAACATCGTGAAGTGTTTCTATTTGCATATTATCCTCAAAATTAAAGCTTTTAGGTCACTCTGGGTGGAAAGTGAATCGCCTGCCTAGCATAAAAATAAAACAATGGTGAAAAAATATCACCATCTGCGGATTGAATTTCAATCGCTTTTAACTCATTTTGTCTATGCAACATTATGTATTTACTACATAATTAAAAATTAGCAACCAGGATTTAAATCATGATGTTGATGGTCATAATACGTGTATTTTACTTTTCACTCTGTTCGTTGCCGCACTGAACTTGACATAAATATCTGTCTAATCAAGATATTTACAAACCTTACTGAGAAGAAGTATGACCAACATAAGGCAATTAGAATTATCGGCTCATCGTGGCGATATCATCAAAGAGGTCAACAAACTCATTGAAAAATATCGTGCGATTTTTAGATAGAACGTACCTGAAATAGATGAACGCTGGGCAGAAAAATGCTTATAGAAAGACGTTGTGTTGCACTCTGATAATGACGCTCCCATGAAGGGCCTGACGGTGCGAGCTAAGATGTATCGTAGACCATTGGATCCGACGTCGCGTTCATATCTGCCAATGGCGTCAGTAGTGAAAACGACGAACTAAGGTACAGAATTTATTCAAATGTGATGTCAAGATCTAAACTGCTGTGGCTTGTGGGATTACAAGTAAAGGTCCTTGGCAAAGCACGAAAACACCAGGAATAAAGCAAGCACTGAGTATCGAGTATCTTAAGAATGATCTTCCTCCTAAATCTGTAGACACTTTTTGTTTATGAGTGACTTTCCTTCAGCAATTTCCCGTTATAATGCCCTACCCGTTATCGACATCATTTTAAGAGAT
Source organism: Shewanella polaris (assembly GCF_006385555.1). Taxonomy (NCBI): domain Bacteria; kingdom Pseudomonadati; phylum Pseudomonadota; class Gammaproteobacteria; order Alteromonadales; family Shewanellaceae; genus Shewanella; species Shewanella polaris. The sequence goes on from NZ_CP041036.1 coordinate 2,306,400, forward strand.
ATAAAAATACTATGGATATCAAAGGAACTTGTATCTCATCAATAGTAGATGAGCACGGCCCAATTTATGTTTACCAAACAAAGAACAGCCGCATTCTAAGCTTTGATGGCAAAATCTATCAGAGTTGCATGAAAACCAATGACATTAATGGATTACATTTGGGTTATACCCAGGCGATGATGGCGGCCTTTCTGTTTATATCCAAAGTAGAAACTGCCACCGTTATGGGTTTAGGTGCCGGCTCCATGGTAAAAAATCTGCTCAGTAGTTTTGCTGATTTGAAAGTACACGCGGTTGAATACCGTGAAGCGGTGGTAAATACCGCAAAAGAATATTTTTACTTACCCGATACTGACCGCTTGTTTATTCATATCGACGATGCCGCTAACTACATTAACAAGACCAAAACTCAAAGCGACATTATTTTTTCAGATCTTTACAGCGCACAAGGCATGGAACCAAAACAAGTACAAACGTCCTATTTGCGGGATTGTAAAAATGCACTAACCGAACAAGGTGTCTTAGTGCTGAATATCTGGCATACGTCTGATGTGTTGCGCGCCGAATTAGATGAATTATTAGCACAAGAATTTGAACATCGCTTATTGAGTTTTGAAGTAGCCAGTGGCAACCGGATTGTACTCGCGTTCAAAAATGACATTCCCTTAATAGAAGAACAACAACTATTAACTAATGCCAAATTACTATCAACGAAAATGAACATTCCGATGGAACGTTATGCTCAATTAGTTTTAGATACACACGTCTTATAAAGCCTACTCTTACTGATTGTCAAAGTTAGATATGCTACCCAAGCCTATAGGCCTGCTCCGAATACAACTTCTTGTGTTGAGTCTAACCACATTGGATTTTGCGACATAACTTTACTGAACATTCGACTTTGTAAATAGCGATTAAGCCACTGACGTAAATTGGGATAGGGAGATTGTAAGTACCATTGCCGCTCTACCCTAGCAAATTGACGAATGTAAGGCATTAACGCCAAATCGGTTAAGCTAGGTTTGTCGGACATTAAATATTGGTGTAAACATAGTCGCGATTCTAGATCCGTCAGATAATGCTCACACTGCTGCCTATCTTGTATTAGTGATGGTTCATGATAACGTTTTGAGCTGCGATATTTCTCTAAATGCCCCTTAAATTCATTATCGAATATTGTAATAACCGCCAACATATCTGCCAAAGAGTTTGGCATCGATTTATCTATATAGTCATCTGGGTCAGTTTGCGAAAAAGCCCATTGCATTATTGATAAGCTTTCATCAATCACTAACCCATCTGCAGTGATTAACACCGGTACGGTACCTTTAGCTGATGCGCTAAGCATCTCGGGAGGTTTATTACTCAATACAATGTCACGCAGTTGTACTTGTTGACCCGAAGCATAAATGGCTAACCTGGCCCGCATTGCGTAGGGGCAGTTCCTTAAAGAATACAGCACAGGTAATGGCATTATTGCTTCCATTTAGGTTGGTTCACTCGATTATTTAATACTAATATAGGCATAATTGACACAACATTACTTCATCATCTACGAAACTGCATATTGTTATTGACAATGGCAATATCAAAACACGTTAATAAACAAAACTTAAAATTATATAGTAAATAGAAATTAATGAAAAACTGCTTCTTGTATATTCTATAACGAGATATATTTGATAATTAATTATCTATAAGAATAAAACTACCAATGGTTTTTTCACCTATATTAATATTTAATCATGATTAAATATTATTCTATTTTACTTAAACGACGACTTAATGCACTTTGAGTGATGCCTAATAGCTTAGCTGCAGCACTTTGGTTATTTTGAGCTCGCACTAATGATTCGTGAATTAATTGCTGAACCGTCTCATTGATAGTGGGTAATGTATTTGGGAACATAATTCGTTCCACTTCAAGATGGTGCTTATGTTCAATAACATGAAAAAATGGGGCTAGTGATAATTCAGAACCGCTACTAATATTGGCAGCTGTATATACTAAAGACCTTAACTCGGAAACATTACCTGGAAAAGAATAACCCTCTAGTTTTTGAGCTAAATTATGTGGCAAAGCAAGATAGTCAAAACCCAATTCTAGACAAGCCATTTCATTGAAATGTTGAAGCAATAAGCCTATGTCATTTTTGCGTTCACGTAGTGGTGGCAATCTTATACATTGAGGTCGTAACGCATAAATTAAGCTTAGAGAGAAAGCTTGTTGTTCGAGTATTTCTAATGAACTATGGCTGCTGAACACTAACCTGCAATTAAGTGAGTTTTCTCTTAGAGAGCCTAGCGGTAAATAACTTTTAAGTTTACATAATCGAGCTAAAATCCTTTGTATTTCAGGTGTTGCTAACTCTAATTGAGTTAGTAATATCATTCCATGGCTCGCTGTTTGTAAGAGTCCTTGAGTATTTACATCACCAAATAACTTTGCTTCTAACATTACTGGTGTTAAATCAGCAAGCGAGATCTCAATTAGCAATTCTTCTGGGCAAATTAATTGTTGTAAAGCTTGTGCGAATAGCCTTTTACCTGTGCCTATTTCACCCTCGATAAAAATTGGTTCATTACTGTCATGTAAAGTAGCCGCATAACAAAAACAATCATGCATTTTAATATCTGTTGTTAATATATTACTAAAAACACTAAGGCTATGCCGATTAAAAAAACCGTCTTTTATTCTATGATAATTTCGTTCTAATCCGATAACTTCCATTGCTCGTCGAATACATAGTAGTAATTGCTCTGTAGAACTTGTCTTGGTAATAAAGTCATATGCGCCCTGCTTCATGCACTCAACGGCAACTTCAGTTTCATTAAGTCCTGTTACAATAATCACTCGCACATAAGGCGCTTGTTCTCGAATATCTCGTAACAACTCACGTCCATCAAGTATTGGCATATTAAGATCAAGCAATACCAAGGCTATATCCAATTGATAAATAAGCTCTAATGCTTGACGACTATTTTCACAAGTATAAGAATTTGCCTCAGGTATACGACGAGAAAGTAATAGTTCAATGGTTCGTAACCATCTTGTTTCATCGTCAATAATGAGAATGTTTCTGCTTAATTTCATGAAACACTCCTGAATAATATTTTCATTTCAGTTCCTGTTCCTTGTTGCGAATGTATCAGCCATTGTGCTTGATGTATTGAAAGGATTTTATTGCTGGTAGATAAACCCAACCCCGTTCCTCCGAGATCTCTACGAGTTGTAAAAAACGGTTCACGAATACGTTCCAATGTTTGTGTATCCATACCACAACCGTTATCAGTTACTTTTATAAAAATATTACTGTTTTCTATACCCGTTTCAATTACCAATAAAGGCTCTGGTTTATCCATTGCAAAACAAGCATTTTGAATCAAATTAACTAATACTAATTGTAACTGCAGCTCATCACCTTCAATTGTGGGCAGTTGCTTGTTTAGCATCAGCTGTAAGTGAATCCGTTTAACATTGTTATGAGTTAATCGTAATGCTGTTTCCACTACATTATTCAAATTAACCGCTTTAGGGGCGATTTCAAGTATTGGCTTTGAGAAATGTTTCAAATCTCGCACAATTCGACTAATACGCCCCGCTGAGTCATCAATTGATTCGCAGCCATAATCTATATCCGCTAATAGCTGGTTAGTTTTTTGAGTTGAAGAAATATTGTTTGAAATATTTAGTTTAAGTTCGTCCAGCAAGTCCCTAACCAAAGTGACAGACTGGGTAATTAACCCTACAGGATTGTTTATTTCATGTGCAATGCCTGCAGATAACTCACCTAAAGAAGCTAGACGGGCAGAAAGATCACTTGCCTGCTTCAATTCAAATGTTTCGGTATTGTCTTCTAAAAACAATGCAAGCATGTCATTGGAAATTAAATGTAGTTCTAATTTCCAATGTTTGTTGTTTAAAGTAAATTCTAAATTTTGAGAATATTCATCAGTGAAAGTTCGGTATATTAACTGATTCAAATTAATTTTAGGTTTTGACTGCGCTAACACTTCATGTTCAAGAATCCAAGGGTATTTACCATTTTGCCAAATCAATTGTTGATTTTTAGCTATCAAACAAACACCGTGAGGCAAACCATCTAATACCGAATGAAACTGTACTGATATACGTTTAATTTCTAACTCTGCATTACGACGATTTAGCAGTTCTTGTTTTAAAGATTTGGTTTTTTTTCTTAATATGAAACTTATATAAAGAGTAATTAACATGCCCAAACTTGAAATTATGGCAGTGACTAACGCGACTTGAGAAAAGTCTTTTTTAACCTGTCCAAGCTCAATTTTTTCCTTGCCGAATGCTACCCATTGATTCAGTAAATCATCAAAATAACCATTGTTAAAACTATTCTTGACGACTTCGTTGATCGCAGCAACAAAATCAGGGTCTTTATCAGACATTATCAAATAAAACTGGCTATACAGCAGTGGTCTACCCGCAGTCTTTGCTATTGGGAAAAGGCTGAGCATTCGTCTTGAACAGTAAAACTCAGATACAACATAATCCACCTCACCACTACTGAGTAACTCAAAACCCCGTTCGTTGGTAATAACTGGAATTATAATAAAGTCTTGTGGTTTATTATTTAGGTACATTGCAACAGATGAAGCGCTTTTGATTGCAACACGTTTTCCTTTTAGTGCAGCCCACGTGTCGGCATTTTCTTCACCACGTCGATTATAAGCACTAATATAAGTCGGCAAAAGCGGTAACGCCTTATTGATATCCAATATTTCACCAGAAGGTACAGCGATGACAGCTAATTGCCGAGTATCATTAGTTACCGTTTTAAGTGTTTGGTCTAATGATCTACGATTGATGTGTAAATCATAATGTAACTGCTGAGCGATATAGCGTGCTAATTCAATATTAAAACCATTTTCTTCACCCGTTTCACTTTGCCATTCAAACGGTGGTGTATTGCTATGTACATTCAAAGTAAGTTGCTGCTCTGCATATACGTTTGGTTGTAAAAAGAATACTAAAATTGATATGTAGCAGAGGGATCTCCAATTAATCATAATTACATTCATCACGAAACTCCAAACTATGTCACCTAACAATAAGCGCTGATGATTTTGATTGGCACTGATTTTGTTCTGTTCTGCAAATCAACTCACATAATGAATAATAGTTAAGTCACTATTGATATTCCCAAATGCATAAACTTGTGTGTGCATATCAACTTTTTACTGAACAATGGATCTATTACTCACTTCGGCACTTGATTACTCCTATATCGAATAAGGCTGATATAAATTTATGGTGTGAGCAAGAAACAACCATAGGAATTAAAAAATGAATAATAATGACCTTAATCAAAATCGTCGTGACTTTCTAACTAAAAGTGCTGTGTTAGCTGCTGCAGCAGGCACCCTAACGATGTCTACATCTTCAGCTCAAGCTACAACGGCAGCAGTAGATAAACCTATAGCGGTAGCCGGTTATGTTAAAAAACCTCAAAACCTGACTGACGTTCTGATGAATGCTCGTAAAATTATGGATACATGTGCAGCTTGCGATATATCTGGTGCAGGTCGTTGTAATGGTAAAGGTCCTTGCGGTGAAACAGTGCCTGGTATGGGAGGCAAGCGTCTTAGCTTTGTGCGTAACATTGAAGCTTTTGAAGAAGTAAGCCTCAATATGCGAACCGTACATAATATTACTCAACCTAAAACAGAGATTAATCTATTGGGCGTTAAACTCTCTATGCCAATTCTTACGGGCATAACAGGAGGCCTGACTTATAACATGGGAGCTGCCAATAAACTCGCCTTTGATGGTGAAATGATGACTGAAGAAAAATATGCCCGCGGTATTATTCAGGGGGCTGCTAACTCTGGCACCATTGGTTGGGCCGCTGATGGTATAGGGGACCCATTAGAAACTTACAAAAGAAGAATGAATGTAGTTCAAGAGTTTAAAGGACGAGCAGTTGCACAAATAAAACCGCGTACTCAAAAGGAAATTTTTGAAAGAATTGATATAGTTCAACAAGCAGGTGCTCCTTTCTTTGCTATAGATGTTGACTCTGCCGGTAGAGCCGCACGTGCTTTACCAGGTAAAACCGTTGAACCAAAGGATCTTAAAAAGCTTAAAGAGATTGTTAATTATGCCAAAATCCCTTTCATTGCTAAAGGTATCATGACAGTTGATGAAGCTCTTATGTGTGCAGAAGCAGGTTGTGGAGCCATCATTGTTTCTAATCATGGCGGTCGAGTACTAAGTTCTACACCAGCAACAATGCATGTACTTCCATCGATAGTCAAAGCTGTACGTGACCGTGGTTATAAAATGCCAATTTTGATGGATGGTGGCGTGCGCGACGGCGGCGATGTTCTTAAAGCTCTTGCCTATGGTGCTCAAGCAGTGTTGGTTGGACGCCCTATGATACGTGCAAGTCTCGGTGGTGGGGTTGAAGGGGTCGAGATGTTGTTCAAACGTTATCATACCGAACTAGTGTCTAGCATGGTGTTAACTGGCGTTGCAGATGTCAATAATGTAGACCCATCGATACTCATTCAGGAGGTTTAATGAAACTCACCACAGCATATCGGGATATATTAGCCGCTGTGGTTGTCGCGGTTCTGGTGTTGCCAAACGCTTGGGCAACACCATCAGAACAAGATCGGCAATACGGTGGTGGAGGAAAAGGCGGAGTTGTCTTTTCTTATCAAACCCATGCAAGAGGAGGTTCTTACATTTGTACTGATTGTCATAGCACTAAAGAACATGAAGCAATATTTGAACCTAAACGTTACAGTTTTACTCTAAAGGATCATAATAGTGGGCAATTCTGCTGGAAATGCCACAACGGAGAAATAGCTGAACGTGATTGTAAATCGTGCCATTACTAATCATTAATTTTCTCTCATGGGCATTGTTTTGATGATGCCCATAAGAGATTTTATTTACCCCAATTTTAATGAAAAACAATCCACAAACTGGTGGCAACTGAGTACACAAACAACACGCATGCGAGTGAAGTAAAAGGCTTGCGCTTTAACAGCTTGTGTAATTGGTAAGAACCGCTTTGTGAATATTCTGCTACGGGCATTCCTTGTTGGTAAATATTGATGCTTTGTCTAAATGATTCGGCATTGGTATACCGCCGATCTGGTTGATTTAAAATGGCTTTATTAATTATCGCGTTAAGTTCGGTGCTTTTTAACATCGAAACTTTGCCGTTAGCCACTACACTGCCCGTAAGTAAAAAGTGCAACATCATACCCAGTGAAAATACATCCGATTGTGCGGTACATGCATGCCCTGCCACTTGTTCAGGTGCGCTCCAATGACGGGTAAATGCTTGAATAACATCTTGAGTATGGTTGTCATCTTCGCTGATTTTTTGTTTATATTTTGAAGCCAGTCCAAGATCAATCAACACTAGGTGACCTTGGTCATTGATAATGATATTTTGTGGTTTTAAGTCACCATGAAACAAGTCTTCTCCATGAAGATAACTCACCGCTCGCAGTAATTGTTCAAATAGATTAAATCTCTGTATTTGATTGAATTTATTATTATCCAACCAAACATCTAAACCGTGGCCATCAATGTAATCCATGACAATACAAGCATGGCCTAATACTTCAGACACGCCATATATGCTACACACATTCGGATGGTCTAAAGTCATTAAAATGGAGGCTTCATTATAAAAAACGGCTTTTTGCTGCTGAGTGTTTAAACGATTAGTTCGTAGTATTTTTATGGCTGCTTTATGTATTTTTATATAGCCAGTATCATGATTTTCTAAGCGTTGTTCACCTAGAAATACCAGCCCCATACCGCCTGCATTAGAGATTAATTGAGTAATCGTGAAGCCCATTACTTGTTGACCAATCAATTCATCTTGTGAAAAAGGGCTGTGGTTGGCATATTGTTGAGATAATAATTGGCTGCTTGATAACGGAGTGTCATCAACGGAAAGCATTTTTTCAAGTGCTAGCACTTGTTCACGATAGACTTGTCTTAATGGTAATAAGCGCTGTTGTTGTTCTGTTTTAGATAAACTGGCCAACTCACTATATAGGGCAACAATATCAATCATCAGTTAACTTTGCTCTAAGCCAAACCGTAGCAAACTTTAAATCGTTATCGACGGTTCTTGATGATAACGCCAACATATCTGCTATTTGTTGATGTGACACCATGGCAAAATTTTTCAATTCAAATACTTCAGCTTGTCTTGGATGGGATTGTTGTAGTAACTCTAATGCTGAGGAAAGTGCCAGACTTTCGGTCCAATTAGGTAACACTATTTCTGAGTCTAATAATTGTGAATGTAAAAAATCGTATTTAGCCTGTTGATGCTCCACAAGTGATTTATGCGGCTTACCAAACAGCAAATGCCAAACTGACACGCGCACATAATCAAAAAAATGTTGGCGGCTTTCAAATGGTTGCTCGTCATTACGCCAACGATGCAATTTAACCACTGATTCGTTCGCTAACTCAGTAATAGAAGCATCATGTAAAATGGTCTCATTAGGTTGATGTTTAGAGAGATATTTTTCAACAATAGCTCGAATATCTTGGTAAGCGTAAGTAAGAAACTCTTCGCTTTGGTGTTTATCTCTATTTTGCCAACCCACTAATAATTCAGTGGCGTTGTTTAACTCTCTAATTGACACAATTATCCCTATCTTCAACATTTTTTAACAAACCAATTATCATCTACTTCATCCTCAATTACTAGTAATTACAGTATTTTAAGTTAGCTCTGTTGTAACGGTTGTAACATGTTGAGGTTAATGATGGTCAATTCTTGCTTCAAAGTGAAAGTATCAATCCAGTAGCGATTATGATGACGAGTGACTCCTTCGACCGAGCTGTGTCCATGCACCACAAAATCAACCTCATCAATAGCAACACAGCTATTTAGTTGATGCAGTGGCCGGCTCCATAAAATGTGCCAGATGTCTTCATCCGACAATGCCCCACTTTGTAGGGTTTTCCAGTTATGCGTAGCAGACGCATGACTTATTCCAACAGATTTACCATTTACAACAATTGTTCGGGTTAATGGCATCATAATATCAATCATGGTTTTCCAGCGGATTAATAAGTCAAAGCGTTGCATATGCTGCGATAACCAGTCCCCGCCTTTTTGGCGTAAACAATCCCAATAACTTGCACACTGAAAACCCAATAAAAACAGTTGTTCATGATTACCCATTACCGCAAAAAACCACTTCTTAGTGAGTAGATTTAAACACTCAATACTCTGTTCACCTTTGCTGATCAAATCTCCGGTGCAAAACAAACGGTCAGTGTTAAAGTTAAAACCCTGTGCCAGTAATTGTTCATACAGCAGGTTAATTTGGCCATGAATATCGCCAACAATATAGTCTTTTCCCACTAGGTTAGCCGAATTATAAATATGCTGTTTACGAGGTTTAAATTGCATAAACGCTAAGCCTTAAAAAAGTAGCCAGTCAGTAACGGGCTACTTGAACAATGACGAACTACTTTTGAACCAATTGAGCCCATAATGCATGATTTGTTTTGTAGCCGGGTTTAATCGTTGCAATGACCACCAGTACCAAGCTGACTAAAAACAAGTAAAAGCCAATATCGGCATACTTCAATCCTTCTGCGGCGACTCTAATAATGTCTTTTGTTCTTGCACCACCAAACATTTGTGCTGTTTGAAATATATCTGCAATTTGTTGATATACGGTATAAGTAATCGACAATAAAAGTAACAGTAATAAACCACGAGAAATTGACTGCTTAACACCAAATAAGTGACTCAACAAAGCAATAATAGTCACCAAATATAACCAGGTCGGGGTGATATCACTTAACGGCACGCTGCTTCCCATCATATTCATTAGCGGGAAAAATGTACTTAACAACATAAATGCTAAACAAAATACTGCAAAAAAGTTCATCAATTTAATGCCAGCAGGATCGACGGCTAATGCCCGTTCTTTAGTATTGGAAAGCGAAGATTTAGCCTGCTCAAATGCTTGAGATTGTTGTAAATCATGAGTTAACTGCCCTGCAGTCCTTTTGGCTTCGTTGGCTAAGTCGAAGGCTTTATCTTTTAATGACATCGTTATTCCTTTCTTTGTTCACTTTTGCTAATTAGCAGTTGGATGACGTATAAAATCTTATAGTTGCAGTGTGTTAGCAGCTAACAAGTCTCTGTCTAAACTGATGTCATCTTTTTCCGCCAACTCCATAACGTAATCAAGCTCGCATTCATTCATGGTTTCATTTTGTGAATCTGTCATTTGCTTGGTATTACGTTTAACACCCGCTACTTTGAAGCACGTATTTAACATTTTCATTTTTGCTTCAAAATTAAGTGAGTTGTTCCAATTATTGATCCAAGTCAGTTGATCTTCTTCCGACGAGCTACCACAACCCACTAACACCAATGCACTTAAACCAAAAATCACGCCTGTTTTTACATTGTTTTTAATAGTCGATTTCATTTTATTCCCTTTTTTATTTATAAATATTCATTCAATATTCGATAGGGATTAGCTTATAGAAATGAGGAAAAATGATGAGTGACGTAAAAAGAAATTATTTACGCAAAAAAGATTAGTTATAAATATTAACGGCAAACAATCGAAAACTAAATGTGTTCATCGCTAACACTAGTGTGAACAAAGATATGATGATGTTGGGGCAATACAAGCAAAGGATATTTTGATTTATATATAGATAAGCAAACCTGAAATGGTGCTAGTGTTTCGTTAGCACTAGCACCGCTTCAGGATATTCAATATTAACTTAAACTGAAGTTATATTAGCTTGGACTGTACTCTGGGTAATCAGTTAAGCCTTTTTCACCGCCGCCAAATAATGTCTCTGGGTTGTGCGGCGCCAGAGGATAACCATGCTTTATGCGGTTTGGTAAATCAGGATTAGACACAAAAGGTCGACCAAAACCAATCATATCCGCTAGGCCATCATTTATTGCCTGCGCACCTTTTTCACCGTTGTAACGTCCAGCATAAATAAGTACACCATGATAAGCTGCTCGAACAGAATCTTTAAATTCTTCAGGTGTCTCTGGAGCATCATCCCAATCGACTTCTGCAAAATGGATGTAAACAACATTTAGGCTGTTAAGCAATACCGCTGCTGCGGTGTAGGTTTCAATTGGTGTTGCATCAACGGTACCATTTAATGATGTGAATGGCGCAAGGCGCACACCTACACGATCGGCACCAATGGCATCTGTCATTGCGGCCACTACTTCACCAAGAAAACGCAGGCGGTTTTCGATACTGCCACCATATTCATCGGTTCTTGTATTGGCTTCAGAATCAATAAATTGGTTAATTAAATATCCGTTTGCCGCATGCAATTCTATGCCATCAAAACCCGCTTCAATTGCATTTAATGCTGCTTGACGGTACTCACCAATAACCAGCTTAATATCTGCTTTGGTCATTTCTCGTGGCACGACAACATCAACAAAACCAGGGGCATCAGTACCGTTATCAACAAACACTTTTACATTTTTTGCTTTTAAAGCACATGACGAAATAGGCTGTTCACCATTGATATTATCTGGATGGCTTACACGACCAACATGCCATAATTGCGCAAACATAACGCCGCCTTTTGCATGCACAGCTTTAGTGACTTTTTGCCATCCTGCTATTTGTTCGGGAGAATAAATGCCCGGTGTCCAGGCATAGCCTTGGCCCATAGCTGAAATCTGGGTGCCTTCGGAAACAATAAGGCCTGCCGATGCACGTTGCGCATAATATTTAGCCATTATGTCATTGGCAACATTACCTGGCTGAGTAGATCGTGAACGCGTCATTGGCGGCATAACAATACGATTCTTTAATGAGAGTTTACCCAGTTGTATTGGTTGAAATAATGGATCTTTCATAATGTATTCCTGCTTACTGGCTAACGTAAATAAATTCAATTTGGTATTCATTGGATCGACAATAAAAACGATATAGCTTGTACAACCTTCACGGCCCAAGCATCTCAGCCGACTTTTCCACAACGAGCGTTAATGTCATTACAAGCGCGATACATGTCTTCGACGAAAGGGAATATGGCTGCATCAGTGAAAACGATCAAATGTGGCTATTGATGACGCCTTATTTCCTGTGACAATATACAACTCACAAGCTAAAACATTAAATTATCAAATATTATCATTTAAATAATTTTTTGTTATAGCTGGGCAAATGTAAACATCCTTTGTGAAGCAAACATTTGATTAAGTCTGGCTCAACTCGTTTATCTAATGGCCTATTAAACAATAAAATAATCTACCCAATAAACGACTGATATAATTAATTATAAGGGTTTAACAAAAAGCGTTTTACAACCAATCGAGGCGCCAATATTGTCGATTGTGATCTACATCATCGGGTTTCCATTCTATCAATGGCGGCTTCTGCTATTTTCAGTGTTTAAAACCAATCTCACTGGGTAGATTGGTTGATATCAATAGACATTAGTCATTTAAAAGTGAGCTTCAACATGGCATTACCCGATAACATTATGCAAATATTGACGCACCCTCAACTTTCTCCTAAGCAAAAATCCAATTACTTGGCGCTAGAGGTTGAAAATAGTCTGCCGTATGTCGCGATGTCTGAAGTGGTGAGTAATGCGATGCAAGAAGGGGGTATTTGCGACATGTTTGAAGGTCACGCGCCGTTTAAACCGCGTTATGTATTGCCAGATTATGCTAAATACCTCAAGCAAGGCTCGGAACATTTAGAAATGTCGCCAGCCGAAGATTTTGATGATGCATTAAACTCGCTAATGGTGCTTTATCATCACGTACCATCGGTAACCAATATCCCCGTTTTTTTAGGTCAATTAGATGTGCTATTAATGCCATTTGTGTCTGGGGTTAGTACCGATGATATTTATCGTAAATTAAAACGTTTTTGGATCTTACTCGACAGAACCCTACCCGATGCGTTTATGCATGTGAATATTGGCCCTATCGATAACATTATTAGCCGGCCCCTATTGCGAGTGGATGCTGAGTTAATGCAAATTGCACCTATATTAACGTTTCTGTACTACCCAAAGATAACGCCTGATGATTTATTACTGGTAGCGACCACCAATATTCGTCTGTGCAATAAGCCTCATCTTGCCAATTACCCGTTACATGCCGACACTTTCGATAAGCGTGGCTTTGGAATTGTCAGTTGTTTTCTGAGATGAATAGTCTTATCTTTTTGCAGAAAAAAATGCCCTCTCAGATTTGTCTGAGAGGGCATTAACTAAATCATGTAGTTAACGTAATCTAACTAATATAGGTTTGGCCGGCATACACAATGAAATGTCGTAGTGCTAAAACACCCGTTAAACTACAACATGCCACGGTCAACATCATCGCCTTGGTATGGCGGGTGCTTGACGGTAAAAACATTGATAAAATAGGAATACAAAATCCTATTCCCACGACGCCGTACCAAAATACACTGCCCCATACCTCTTGGCTTAATGATGCTAACGATTCAGCTGCCGCTCCGCCGGTAAAATACAGTGACGTAAACAACATGAACAGGAACATCATTTCTGTAATAATCACCGGTAAATCAAGCCCATGAAGCTTCATCACCTCGCCATCATGAGTACTGCTATTAAAACAGGTTAATGCCACAATTAAGTTGCCCGCAGCACCTGCTGATAAACCAGACGCTAAAAATAGTGCCGGTAGTATTGCCGTATTCAGCATAGGATAAGCGTTCATTGCCGAGATTAAAAAGCCTGTGTAAGCGCCAACAGCAATAGCTAATACGAACATTAATACTTCAATAACTTTACGAAATGGTAAAAACATGTTTCCTATTGGCGTTAAAAAACCCAGTTTCCATTTAGCTAAATCATCCCTTAATACGATTATTGAATAGATAAATCCTAAAGGCATATAAGCCATTAATGCAGCGACACCCATTGCCATCACCGAATCAAAATTATAATTAATTAGGATTAGCCAAAAGTGAAACGGTTTTGTTAAGTCAAACACTAAACACGCTAAGCCTAAACAAATTGCCACAGGGCCAATAATGGCTGAAGCTTTTAAGATTGGGCTTTCGATGCTTTTATCTTTGCTGTACCAACGCATACCAATACCAATGAGTACGCTACCTGCCGATAAACCGGCCATAAATAAGTAAATTGCGATGATCCAGTTCCAAATTAGTGGATCATATTGCGCCATGTCGCCCCATGTATTATTCATGATTCAATCCCTCCTCGTTTAGTCGGAATACGGTAAACTCGTGGTTTGGTGCCTAGGTGAGTTTTGTCTTGATAAGTTATTTTAGTATTTAGCAATAGTGCCACTTCACTTTCACTGTCGTTAGCATCGCCAAAATACAATGCATCTGTTGGACATGCTGTAACACAAGCGGGTTGCTCACCTCTGGCTAGGCGAGTGTCTTTACAGAAATTACACTTGTCTGCGGCCTTAGTGATTGGGTTGATAAAGCGAACTTTGTACGGACAGGCTGCAATACAATACATACAACCAACGCATTTATCGTTATGGATAGACACTAAACCATTTTCGTCAATATAAGCCGCTCCAGTTGGGCAAACACTCACGCACGGAGCATCTTCACATTGTTGGCAAGACACACGATGATATTTAAAATGTAAATTAGGTGCCTCCCCATAAGGTCCTTCAACTCTTACTTGTAAACGCGTTACACCCTCAGGGACATTATTTTCACTCCGACAAGCTATGTTACAAGCTTGGCAGCCGATGCATTTATTTTCATCATGCACCATGACATATCGTTTGTTCATAGTAGACTCCAAATCAATTAATTACCGGCTAAACTCTTTCCAACTTAACGCCAGTTGTGTGTAAACACATGCCACACACAGGTGAGATGACATTAGGCAGTAAATTGCCGCAGTGAATACCCTTACCGCTTGCTTTTACCATTTCTTTATTTTTTGAACCAAAGCCCATATAAGCAAATACGGTGTCTTGACGAATGCCGGGAGTGACTAAGGCTGTGCCTTCTTCACTACCAACACTGCTGATTAATTTAATTGCGTCACCGCTGTGAATATTTAGCCGTCCTGCAGTTAAAGGGTGGATCCAAACCGCATTGTCAGACATAAGATTGCTGAGCATTGGCACGTTATGAGTTGCACCATTGGTATGTACCGCAACCTTGCCTTGTATAAAATACAATTCGTCTGCATTTTTGAGTTGCACACTACGATGTTTAATCACACCACGACCGGGTGCCATTTCTTCAACTTTGGCTGAGGTTAATTCAATTTTTCCACTGGGTGTTTTAAAGTGCATTGCGGTTGCATAAGTACCATCTTCATCGATAGTTCTAGCATTCGGATATGCATTAGCGAATTCTGCAACCATTTCTGGCTCACGTAACATCAACGGTTTACCGTAACTGACGTAGCCTAATGTTTTGATTTTTTCCAATAGGCTGTGATCGCGATTGACTTGCATTAATTGCAACGTTTGAATATTTTCCCAAGGATAAAACTCACCGAGTCCTAGTTGTTGGCCTAGTTCTCTAAAGATTTGCCAACTTGGACGAGTATCACCGATGATTTCAACTACGGGTTGGCGAACGTAATAAGCCGGATTTTTTCCCGATTTATCTGCGATATCTTCATCACGTTCTAAGTAGGTTGATTCTGGCAAAATATAGTCTGCAAATGCGGCTGTCTCACTGATATACAGTTCACATGACACCACTAAATCTAATGCTTTAAGTGATTGTTCTACTTTGGCCCTGTCTGTCAGTGTTTGCATTGGGTTGGTACGGCTCATTATCCAACCTTTAAGTTGATAAGGCTTAGCATTCAAAGTCGCATCTAATATCGTTTGATAAACCCCACCAGAAGACCACATCATGGCGTATTGTTTTTCAACTTGGTCAATACGAATTGCCGTTATTTTTGGCATTCCTTTTACACCGGGTTTTGCCAATGCTGGAGCAACATTTTCACCCGCAAGCTTGTTGTAACCGGGAGCCTTTTTCCCCATATATATACCGCCTTTACGTTCAATATTGCCAATTAAAATATTGGCTGCATATATCGCGCGGCGCATATCGAACTCTTCAGTAGTAAAGGTTGCTCTATGACCAAAATCAACCACAGCATGCGGCGCATGGCTGGCATATTCGTGAGCAATCCGGCGGATAGCACTGGCTGAAACATCTGAAATGGTTTCGGCCCATTCAGGGGTATAGTCTTTTACTTCTGCAGCAAACTCGTCAAAACCTATAACATGCTTTTCAATAAAATCACAGTCGTACAAATTATCAACAATTAATACATTACATAGTGCTAACGCCACTGATACATCAGTACCTGGACGTATTGCATGCCATTCATCAGCTTTGTCTGCCACAATGGAAAATCGAGGTTCAAATACAACTAATTTGGCACCTTTATCCATTTGCGCTTGCATCATGCCTCTGGTTTCAGACATGTTAATGCCTTCATAAATGTTATGACCAAAGTTGATAATGTATTTAGAATTACTTAAATCGCGCTTCATTTTTGTGCCGAACATGGCTTTGGCGGCAACAACGTAAGCGCCAGGACATGTTGACGCGTGATTGAAAGTATTAGGTGTGCCGAATGCGGCAGCGAGATGAAATACATGATCAGAGTTCGAACCTGATTTAGATGAAAACGCAATGGATTCTGCGCCATATTGTTTTTTTATCTGATTCATTTTCGCGGCAATTTCTTTATAAGCATCGGCCCAAGATATTTCTGCCCATTTACCTTCGCCACGTTCACCAACCCGTTTTAAAGGTTTAACAATACGCTTTGGATCATAAAGTAAGCTATGACCTGCTCCACCTCGAGCACATACCTTACCGCCAAATGACTTTGCTTCTTTATTTCCCGTAATAAAGACATTTTTGCCATCCACAATCCGCGCTTTTATTGGACAGCGTGTGGAACACATTTCGCAAATACTGGCCACTTCAGAAGAAACACCTTTTAATGGCTCTCTTTCTATTGCAGCAATTGAACCGGGTAAAATACTTGCCAGAGCACAAGTCGCACTACTTGCACCTGCCCCCTTCAAAAAATGACGCCTATTTAACTGAATCATGATTGCCCCCTTCACCTTCATAATCTACAAAGCACGAAGTTATTACGGTTAACTGATGATTAATGGAATTTAGTAAACTAAAAAATGACTAAGCCCCATCGCTATGCACATTGTTAACCCACATTTAAATTAAGGGTATTGTGGTAAACCACATCCAAGATAATCATATGATTGACATCACGGTTTGAGCTCGCAAATATTGAGTTAACACAGAAAAATAGCAATTTCAGGATTAATTATTGAGGATTTTTGATACGTTAGAGGTTGAACAATTTAACAAGGAGAAAGAACACATCTGTTAGTAAATTATTGAATTAGCGGTTAATTGGTAATTCAATTAATACTCTACAACCGGTTTGCCAAGGTGAATCGGGATCATCTTCACATTTTGATAAGCTTATTTTGCCACCGAACGACATAATAACGTCATTACAAATGGCTAAGCCTAATCCTAAGCCATTTTCTTTCGTGGAAAAAAAGGTGGTTTTAAAATCATCTGCAGAGCAGGTTAAACCAATACCATTATCATAAATTTTCAGTTGCAGGGTATTATCTACAGAATGCGACTCAATTAGAATACGGTTGGTTATTTCACTTGAGATATCTCTTTCAGACATGGCATCAACTGCATTTTTTAATACATTTATTAACACTTGGCAAAAGCCGACTTTGTCGCCGGTTAATTTGATGTCGGTTTGAGTCAGTTGGGTGCTGAGTTTAATGGTGTGGCTTTTAAATTCATGCTCGAGTAACTCTAAACATATCAATAATTGCTCATTGACATAAAAATCCGTCTCTTCAGTATTTTTTCGCTGCAATAGACTTCTGATCCTATGTACGATTTCACCTGCACGGATAGATTGTTGATGTATCTTATCAAGCAACTGATATTGTATTGAATTTTGCCCAGTCTTGTTGGCCTGCTGGATCATGCCACCTTCACTGTATTGAGTGATTGCCGCAATAGGTTGGTTAAGTTCATGGGCTAATCCGGCACCGATTTCTCCCAAAATCGCCGCACTTTGTAAACGGGCTAACTGTAACGCCTTGTTTTTTAATTGGCGTTCTGTATTGACTAAATGCTCACTTTTTTGTCTAAATCGATATTCCAGCCATAAGTGATAAATTGTTGAAACAAAAAACAAACCTAATAATCCAAACCCCCAATGTTGATTGAGTTTAATCCATTGCCAAACTTGTAAATACACTGGGATTTTTTTGGATTCTATATCAAGTTGTTTAAACAACTTAATCACTTCAAATTGGCTAATAGGTGCAGCCCAACCGCTATTTTGCCCTACAATAGAGGCTGGATGGTTTGCACTAATTGACAATAAAGCACGCGTAATATCGGTCCTCACTGTTAATGGCACAGCATCTGATGAGGCAAACGACCAATTAGGGTACAAAGAAGTACTGACTGCACAA
Organism: Shewanella polaris; assembly: GCF_006385555.1. Lineage (NCBI taxonomy): Bacteria > Pseudomonadati > Pseudomonadota > Gammaproteobacteria > Alteromonadales > Shewanellaceae > Shewanella > Shewanella polaris. Next base: position 2,324,936 of record NZ_CP041036.1, read on the forward strand.
TCATAACCTTCGGGCGTAACATCATTGATAACTCTAAAATCGCTCGGGTTAATGTAACCTTCTGCAACCATCTGCTCAAAGGTACAAAATGGGGTAATTGCAATTTCTGCTGTGCCATCACGAACGTGATAAATTAATGGTTCAAGTGGAAAACCGACAAACGTGACTTTTGAGAAAAAATTATCTGTGGAATATCCCTTGGAATTAATTAACCCCAATGCCGCTTGATAGCCGCCTAGTGCACTAGGGTCGCTGGCGACTACTGAGTGACCAGAGAGATCATCAAGTGCCATTAACGAACTATCATTACGTACGATAATGGTCGCACCGATTGCAAATGTGTTGCCATGATGTTTGTCACTTTTCATGGTGGCCAACCACGAAATTGGAAAATCACTACTCATATTAAAGTAATGCCCAGGATTAGTGACCACAAACTGTACCTGACCACTGAGTAGCTGCTCGTTCATGTGGTTGAAATCCAATGGAACAACTTCAAAACTGGCATTGGGGACATGTTGAGTTAGATAGTTCATTAAGGGTTGCCAGCGAGCAATACTTTTTATCACACCATAATTGGCGAGTACCGCAACCCGATAGTGAACTTGAGAAGGAGCTTCACGTTGTGTTTGCTGCTGAACAAGGGGTTCAATACTGTCTGGTAGCACAAGGCCTTGTGCACAAAAAGTCCACAGAAAACTGGAGCTTAACAATAGCCACATTCCACAACGCATTAACGATCATCCAGTAATAAATGTTAATAACACCCAATTAGTTCAGTCTAATGTAGCTAGCGCCACAAAAAAGTTGCATGTGCCACAAAAACGAATCAAGAATTTGCTCAATGCATTAGTTTGATTACACTGTATTTATATTCATTAACTTCTGAGCAATGACTTTATAATCAAATGCAGAATTCTAAACATATTTACATGGTTGATGATGACTTGGCGATCCTCGATTCAATGCAATTTATGCTGTTGCAATATGGTTTTAATTTACATATCTATGATTCAGCTAATGCCTTTCTAGCCAATATTGATATAACCCAAGCTGGCTGCCTTATTGTTGATAGTAAAATGCCTGAAATAACGGGCCAAGAATTACAACAAAAACTGGTAGATGCTCAAAGTCCATTAGCCATTATATTTCTCACTGGTCATGGCGATCTGCCTATGGCGGTTCATGCTTTTCGACAAGGTGCATGTGACTTCTTTCAAAAACCAGTAAAAGGTACCGAGCTTGTCTGTGCCATTGAAAAAGCATTGACCACCAGCAATCTCACATTTGAAACAATGCAATTAAGAAAACGCTACAGCACACTAACAGATAGGGAAAATCAGGTACTTCATTTATTAATAGATGGGAAAACCAATAAGCAGATGGCAGAAACCTTGTTTGTTTCATTGCGAACCATAGAAGTTCATCGTTCAAAAATCATTAAAAAACTCGATGTTCACAATGCTGCTGAATTAGCCAAATTTAGTCCCATCCTAGTTGATTAGTATGTGATTAAGTCACGCTATACCACGCCAATTTACTTAACCATTCATGCCCTTTTGTTTGACTCTATTCAATGAATTAAACGTTCCCTCATTTGACAAACTCAGCTTAATCTAATTCAACGCCTATAGATTTAATACATTGATAATCCATTAAATATCAACTTTTCTCGTCGATATAGCTGTGCTTAAGTGCATTTCACATTTTTTATATTAATCAGATCATCGTTAAATACTATTCTAATAGAATCCTAATAGATTCTTGTTTTGTCTCTTAAATTGATAAGTCTTTTCAGTTGCTATTTGTCATTGAGGTCAAACGATTTAAAAACTCATCATAAATAGCCAAACATTGAGTTTTACTCAATTATGGTGACAATATTGACTGCCATTATTGTCATCGAGCCAATTATGTCATTGAAAAAGTGATATTGATCATTCGTTTAAAATATACCTTACTTAATAATTTATTATTTTATAAATATTAAAACTTATTAAAACAACACCTTATATTTTAATTGCCTTTTTTATTATTACCTTACCGATGTTGGCCTAGCTATTGCTATTACTAAGTATGTTTGCAATCTATTTTACAGATTGAAACTAATTTAACTTAACCTTATTGGAGTAATTACATGACTGATTCAATCGTTTCTTTTCCACAATTAAACCGCCCTGCACCTGCATTTAATACCAAGACTACACATGGTATGCGTTCACTTACTGACTATAAAGGTAAGTGGTTAGTATTGTTCTCACACCCTGCTGATTTTACACCCGTTTGTACTACAGAATTTATGGGGTTTGCGCAACGTGCTGAAGAGTTCGCTCAACTTAATACCGAATTATTAGGTCTATCTATCGACAGTATTCATTCACACATTGCTTGGGTACGAAACATTGAAGAAAACTTCGGTGTTGAAATTACTTTCCCTATTATTTCTGACCTATCAATGGCCGTTGCTAAAGCTTATGGAATGATCCAACCCGGCGCCAGTGATACCGCCGCTGTTCGTGCAACCTTCATTATCGATCCTGAAGGTATATTACGTGCAATGGTGTATTACCCAATGAGCAATGGTCGCTCTGTTGATGAATTCGTTCGTTTAGTTAAAGCATTGCAAACCAGTGATGCAAATGGTGTTGCAACTCCAGAAAACTGGCAGCCTGGCGATCAAGTCATTGTACCGCCACCAGCAACAACTGCTGATGCAAAAGCCCGTTTAGACGAAGGATATGAATACACAGATTGGTATTTCAGTAAAAAATCACTTTAATTTTTTACCTGCACAGGGATACCAATCCCTGTGTCTTCTTTATATAGGATTGATAGGAGATTCGTGATGAATTCGACTTTTAGTGTCCATGAGTTTTTAGATGAAGACAGTGAAACATTTACCTATGTTGTTGCCGATAATGCGACTTCATATGCAGTGATTATTGATCCTGTTTTAGACTTCGATTATAAATCTGGCCGTACTGATACCCGCAGTGCACAGCGTGTTTTACATTGGATTGAACGTCAAAACTTGACGGTTCAATGGATATTAGAAACTCACGCCCATGCTGATCATTTATCTGCCGCAAGTTTTCTGCGTGATAAAATTGGCTGTAAAATTGGTATTGGTCAGCACATCACTAAAGTACAAGATACCTTTAAAACAATTTTTAACTTAGAGGCTGATTTCCTTCCTAATGGCAGCCAATTTGATCGTCTATTTAATAATAATGATCTCTTACAACTAGGTAATACCTCGATCCGCATTATGCACACACCGGGTCATACTCCAGCCGATTTAGCTTATATTGTGAATGAACAAGCCGCTTTTGTTGGCGATACTATGTTTATGCCCGATGTGGGTACCGCTAGATGTGATTTCCCAGGAGGTGATGTCAACACCTTATTCGATTCAATTCAAACCATATTCAGCTTGCCTGATACAACCGATATTTACGTATGTCATGACTATCCTACTGAAGGTCGAGACCACCAATTTAAAACCCAAGTAAGCCTGCAAAAACAACATAATATTCATGTTAATAATAAGGTATCAAAAGCAGACTTTGTTGCACTTCGTGAAAAACGAGATGCCACCTTACCTATGCCAAGGCTAATAATTCCGGCAATACAGGTAAACATTCGAGCAGGACAAATGCCAGCGGCAGAAGACAATGGCACTGTGTATTTAAAAATCCCCATTAATCTACTTTAAGCCTAAGAGTAATCAAGATGATACAAGCAATCATAGGTGCATTATTAATAGGTTTAGTGCTGAGCATGTTGGGTTCTGGTGGCTCAATTCTTACGGTTCCAGTGTTGCTATATCTCATTGGTATGCAGCCAGAATTAGCGATTGCCTCATCATTATGCATCGTTGGTGCAATCAGTGTAGTCAGTAGTATTGGGTTTATTAAACAAAAAAAGGTCTCTTGGCCTCATGTTTTTTTGTTTGGGTTACCTGGTATGGCAGGCACTTATATAGGTGCATGGGCAAGTACCTTTTTCAATAGTGACATACAGCTCAAGGTGTTTGTGGTTTTGATGCTCGTTGGCGCGGTAATGATGTGGCGTAATCAATCTGGCAGATGTAAAGCAGGCACCAAGCTGAATATCGTTAAAATCCTGACACAAGGATTGGCTGTGGGTGTCGTCACTGGCTTTGTGGGTGTCGGCGGTGGTTTTCTCATTGTGCCAGCACTGGTATTGCTTGGTGGTATTGAAATGTGGCTGGCCATTGGCACTAGCTTATTGATTATTTCGATGAACTCACTGATTGGTTTTGTTAAATATTACAGTTTGCTTTCAGACAAAGGGCTTCAATTTGATTGGTCGGTTATTGGCATCATGATTGCTGGCGGACTTGTAGGCAGCATGGCTGGTCAATGGGTAAGCCAGTATGTTCCTAAAGCCATTTTACAAAAAGTATTTGCGGTCTTTTTGGTGTTAATGGCGATATTTATTTTTATTAAATCTGTTATTTAATTCTTGAGGTAAACATGAAAACAGCTAGACAGTACATTAGTGATATCAAAGCGAATATCCTCGAAGTGACAACTCAAGAGTTACTCACTGCAATGCTTAACCCTGAAGCCGTTATTATTGATGTTCGTGAACATGAAGAGTTTATCACTGGCCATGTTGAAGGGGCGGTGAATTTTCCTCGCGGCGTATTAGAGATGAAAATACAAGAACACCCTTTGGTGAGTCATCACTGTGAAGCATCAATGGCATTAGAAGAGTTAGCAAACAAGGATATTTACCTTATTTGTCGTTCTGGTGGACGCTCCGCACTTGCTGCTGAATCATTGCAGAATATGGGCTTTAGCAGACCTCTTTCTGTAGCCGGTGGTATGATGCAATGGCAACAGGATGGTTTTCCGTTGGTGAGTTATAAGGCCTAAAGTAATACAACACGAACCGGGTTATGCTGGTTCGTGTTAGTTGCTAACATTAGTTAATTGTATTAGTTGGTGATATTAGTTTGTTATATTAGTTGGTTATCTTGGTTATTCTCGAGTATTACAACTGATTAAGCGGTATTTTAAGGTAATAGTTACCGGTAGCTTCTGCTGGAGGCATATTGCCTGCACGAATATTAAATTGTATTACGGGCAATAATAAAGGCTGGATATCTGAATCAACATGGCGTTGCTGATGTAACTTAACAAACTCAGCAAGGGTTGCTTTACCACCAACCACACTGTTATAACGTTTTTGCGCTATAACGGATGTTTCTAACACCTCATCGGCGCGTTTTTCTGCAAGCTTATTATGTCCGACGAACACCCGAGTACAATTTGGCAATGCCAATATTCGCTGAATGGAATGGTATAAAGTGGTTGTGCTGCTATCTGGAAAGTCTACATTTACAGTACCCAACTCTGGGGTTGATAAGGTATCGCCGACAAACACGGCATCTTCAATAAGATAACTTACACAGGCAGGTGTATGCCCAGGTGTATACATGATATGAATATCTAAATGACCCAGTTTAATGAGTTCTTCATCGGTAAACAGTTGATCAAACTGTTCACCATTGCACTTAAAACTGTCATCTAAATTAAGTAATCGTTTAAAGGTATGCTGAATTTGGGTAATGTGTTCGCCAATACCTGTCATCCCCCCACGTTGTTTCTTGATATAACACGCAGCTGACACATGATCACAATGAGCATGAGTTTCTAAAATCCATTCAATTTCAAATCCATTATTGTCAATATGATCTATGATGCTATCGGCAAAACCAGTGCTTATTGTGCCAGATGCTATATCAAAATCTAAAACAGGATCAATAACCGCACTTTGACAAGTCGCAAGATCGGTCACCACATAGGTAACTGTATGGCTAGCTGGATGATAAAAAGGATCAATCCGGATTTTACTCATGACAAATTAACTCCCAACAAAATACATAATGCATTTGTTAGATAACACTTCAGATAAAAATTAACCTACATTTGCAACATCATTTCGACAACGACGGTGAAGGCTTAATTACGACAGCTTAATATTAAATTAAATCATTATCATAAACTGCGCATGACGTCGCAATAAGTAGCAAATAACGACACGATAATGAAATGTGTATGACTTAGGTTTGGTGTAGTAGGGCTTAACAGCAGTTAAGCCCTACGTAACACTAGGATATTCTATTCATGCATTAATTCTATTGTTTCAGCTTTGTTGTAGTTGTCATCGATTGAGCTGGATTACTGATCACCTTTTGCAATGAAAATGCCCCGCGAATATCACCTAGAGCAAAGTTAACTGCTTTATCATTTGGGTAGGTTTTGTTTATCAATGCACTCACGTCAGGTTCAACATTGCTACCATGACAACCTAAGCATAATTCCTGAGTCGGTATTGCTTTCATATAACGAAAATGGGTTTCCCCATCATTGACAATATATTCACTCGCAATGATGGGTTTATCAGCAGCCTGTTGCCCTGAAGCGTTAATAACTTCAAATTTTTGTAATTGGGTTAACTCCCAAGCATCAGGCGTATTTTCTGAATTACGCATCCGTAAACTGGTGCGCTTCAGTGTCCATCCTTCTTTAGCGTTCTCAGCGGCAATGGCTGGCGCGACAGAGTGACACACCGACACGGCATTAATTAATCCACCTTGTTTAATTGCTGCTTTTAACTGGCCTTTTAATGCTTGGCTAAAGTCAGCAATACGTTGGTTAGCTTGTTGTTCAAGTGTTTGCTGCTCAGTGAGTGATTCAGCCTGCCCTATTGTCGAAATACTCATAAACATGATTAGCCCAGTCATTTGGCCAGACTTTATCCATGAGTTAGTTTGTTTGTGTGTTAAGCGCATTATTCGTCATCCTTTGTTTCTAGTCGAGTTATCCCCATGAGTTTGAGGCCATATTTTTCATAAAGTGGTTCACTACTTCCGGTTTTCATTTTACGTAAAAAATATTTCTCAAAACCAATTTTAGCTAAATGTGCCCATTTACCTTTAGCAAACCATGACACATTCCTTGGGGCTATTTGTGGGATAGCCACGAATACCGCACCAGTGTCCCCCATGTCAGCAATACAAATCGCATTCCAAGTCCCTTTACTTTTAGGTGCAACATTTTCAACAATAATGCTATGCAGGTTATGGGCTATGGCGGTCATCATTGACTCGATCATATATCCTGTTTTAGGCATTCCCGTTGGTACTGGAGTCACTTCTGCAGGCGGAATTGCGACACAAACCCCTCCCGCAAAAATATTGTTAAATCTTGGTGATTGTTGATGCTCGTCTGTAATGACAAAACCTTTGACATTGCATAAACCTTCTACATTGGCGACGGCATCAATACCGGCAAACGGTGGAATTAACATTGCGTGATTAAATGGCAGTGAGTGTGAAAGGTAAAGATCTCCTTTACGATCTAGTTCAGATATGTGCATGGTTCCTTGTTCAATATTGTCGACACTCGCGTTACATATCCATTTAATATCTCGCTGACGTAACTCAGATTCGAGCATTGATTTTGAATCACCAACACCGTCTAGTCCTAAATGACCCACATAAGGCTCACTGGTGACAAAATGAATTGGCACTTTATTCCTGATACCTGCATCACGTAATACTTTGTCTAATATGAACACATATTCATAAGCTGGTCCAAAACAACTGGCACCTTGAAATGACCCCACTATCACTGGACCTGGTTTTGCTAATAGCTTATCTACATCGATTTTGCAGGTTAACGCATGTTCCAGTGAACATACTGATTGAGTAAAGTGTTCTGGCCCTGCTCCAGGTATGGTGTTAAACGCCAACTTAGGTCCTGTGGCAATGACTAAATAGTCATAGTCAATAATGCCATTATCAGCGGTAATCAGTTGGTTTTGTTCAGCATCAATTTGAGTGACAAAAGCACATTTAAAATCAATATCTTTTTTAGCCAAATATTTTGCTATTGGTATAGATATCGCTTCGGGTTCTCGCCAACCCACTGCAACCCAAGGATTAGACGGTACAAAGCGGAAGTTTTCACGCTCATTAACCATTAACACCTGATGATTTTTACCTAGGATATCTTTAATTTCATACGCAGCAGGCATACCACCAGTACCTGCGCCAAGCACGACAACCTTCGCCATTGAGTATTCTCCCCATTTTATGTTCTACTAACCAATATGGTCAGGAAACATATAACAAGATGAATACAAACCTTGTGCCAGATCACACAAATAATATAAATACAATATAATCAGCTAGTTAAAATACATTGATATTTATATGATGCACATGCTAGGTTATAAAGTGACAAATATGACATTGCTGTGACAATTATCGTGTTAGATTGTGCTAAAAATGTCATTTAGATATTAACGGCTAGATGCGTACTGCAAACGAGAGCAATAAATGAATAACACTACTGTTGTGCAATCCATGATCAACGCGATTGATAAACCAGCGATATTTATTTCACCTGATTATGTTATTCATGCTGTTAATCAAGCCTATATAGAAACCTACGACACCCAAGTTATTTTAGGTCAAAGTCGCTGTCATCAGATATCACATCATAGTGACGAACCTTGTGATAAACATGGCGAAGAGTGTCCGCTACAACAATGCCAAAGCACGCAAAGGGCTGCCAATGCGGTGCATATTCATAGCACCGCACAGGGTAAGTCATATTGCGATATTTTAATGAAACCCATTAAAGACAGCAGTGGAGAAATATTAGGGTTTCTGGAGATTTTAGATGCTATCGATTATGCGTCAACAGAATCTAAAAAAGGCACCATGGTGGGTCAGTCTGCGCCATTTAAACAAATGCTCAACAGAATTAACCGAGCATCTCAATCCAGCATTGCTGTGCTATTACAAGGTGAAACTGGTGCAGGTAAAGAATTAGTCGCCAAAGCAGTGCATCAGGCCAGTAGCCGAAATGATAAACCGTTTGTGGTCATTGAATGTACCGGACTCAGTGAAAACCTATTTGAAAGTGAATTATTTGGTTACGAAAAAGGTGCCTTTACCGGCGCAACAACCAGTAAAAAGGGTCTGATTGAGATAGCCCATGGTGGTACGGTATTTTTTGATGAAATTGGTGATGTTCCGTTGAACATGCAAGTAAAATTGCTTAGGTTACTCGAAACCCAATGTTATCGAGCCGTCGGCGGATTAAAACAAAAACGCTCTGACTTTAGATTAGTCAGTGCTAGTCATAAAAATTTATTGGATTTGGTTGAAAAAGGTGAATTTAGACGTGATCTATATTATCGCATTGCAGGATTTCCCATTTACTTACCCTCGTTACGTGAACGCCATGATGACATTCCAGGACTCGTTAAGCATTTTATAAAGTATTCTGAATACAAACATAAAAAGTTTTCGGTCAATGCTTTAACTTTACTTAGCCGCTATGCATTCCCTGGTAATATTCGGGAATTAAAAAATATTATTGAACAAGCGGCACTGATAGCCAACGAAGATACTATCCACAGCAATGATTTACCTGAAAGTGTACAACTAACAGTAACAAGTGATGTCGTTAACACCAATACAGACACAGAAATAGTGACTTTAGATGACATGGAGTGTGCATATCTTTCTCAAATATGCTCGCAATATCAGGGATCACCAGCTGAGTTAGCCATAACACTGAATATTAGTGTGCGTACTTTATATCGTAAATTACAGCGCTATGGCTTAAAGCTTACAACGCTGTAATAACAATATCTCCACCATCGTTATCATTAATGATGATGATGCATTATTGAGTGCTTTTTACAGCAACGTTTCATTGTAGCTGTTTCATTTGCCAATTCAGATTCAGACTCGCAGCAACGTTTATGTGTCCCCGAGTCAGATTGATTATGGCAGCCTTCCTCACCATGCGCATGATGTTCATGCTCATGTTCATGGTTACAACAACCACCATTGGCCTTCTTAGCAATATTATTGATTGATGGACGCCCCTGACTTGCCTCGGTAAATGGCTCACAGTCTGCTAAATTAGCACCTGCAAAATACTCTATTGCTGTGCGACCATTTTTTGCATGAAATACACTCAATTGTTGGCTTAATAATTTAGATAACAGTTGTTGACCAATGTTACGCACGATGACGCGATCCGCTCCATTTGCCAGTATCATACTGACTAATTGTTGCTTACCCTCACATCCTTCAGCTAACGCTGGGTTCACAAAGCGCCCTTTTACTTGGCCTTGCTCATCGATAAATAGCATCTCATCGGCACGACTAAAGTGGTTGGCAATATGTTGATCTTTCATTGGTATGGCGGTAATCATAATTTCTCCTCATGTGCATTTTGCATTAACAACGCTTTACCATTGGTTAAGCAGTCCATTAATTTAAAACGCGCAAGCTTAAGTACATTAGCTAACGTTTGACGTGACACTCCCATTTGAATAGCCGCTTGTTGCTGTTGCATTTTTAACAAGTCAACTAAACGCAATGCTTCAAACTCATCGCTATCCATTGCAATGTTTTCAAGTTTGTCCATCGGAATACCATTGGGCTTGAAACAGCTTTTAGCTGGTCCCCCACAAATTGTTCGCTGAATTTTCGGTCTTGACATAATCAACTCATGTTTGTTGGCATATGCTATATATACACCTATAAATGGCATATGCCAATTATAGTTTGTATTTTGTGATCGATTGCACTCTTTATGTAAACATGATTTTTTTGTCCATAAATGGCTGTAAATATGGCTGATAAACAATCAATAATAACGAGTTATACTAATCTCAAAGCCCTTAGCATTTAATGCTTGGTAAGCATTTCCATTGGGTTGAATATTGAGGTGTGAGTAAATCACGGCGCATGGCCCATTTTTGTTGTGTCCCTTGAACGGCGAGAAACACCGTATCGCGTCCATATCGTTGGTTGATGCCGTCAAGCGTGTGCATCAAGGCATAATTGACTTTAGCGGTATTAAACAAATCAAATTGAAAGTTTTTCTCGCTGGCTAAATCAACCAAGCCCACACCAATTTTGTAATAGCGTACACCTTGGCGAAATAATCTAGGAGCGGCTTCTGTCATGGCTTTGGTGAGTTCAATGGTGCAATGGGTTGGACATGGAAAATGTGCGATAACTTTATAACTCACGGGTCGTTCGTCATGGGGCGAATTACTGGCAAACAACAACATGGTTTTGCAATGTGAGCCTTGTTGACGGGCTTTAGCGGCCGCAATGCCAACATGTTTACTCAGTGCTTGTAATAGCGATTCAACATCGCAAATGCGTTCACCCACGCTACGAGTGGAGAAAATTTGTTTCTTATCTGCCCTAGCCTCATCCCATTGTTTGCACACTTGGCCATTTAGCTCACGAACCGTGCGTTCGATTTCAATACTAAATTGTTTTCTCGCGAGACTCGGAGGCATGGAAGCGAGATCATGTGCGCTGCGAATGTTCATCAATTCAAGCTTTTTACTAATACGTCTGCCAATTCCCCATACCTCCTTTACGGCAAGTTGGCGTAAAATATCATTACGTTGCTGCGCTGTTTCGATAACGCACACACCTTTATACCCCGGTATTTTTTTAGCGGCGTGATTGGCAATTTTTGCTAAGGTTAACGTTTGCCCCATTCCCACACAAACCGCTAAACGGGCTTCTTTCCATACTGCTCGTCGGATTAACTGGCCTTGGGTATACAGACATTTGATAGCGGGATAACAATGTTTAAAAGAGAGGAAGCTTTCATCAATGGAATACACATGCTGCTCTGGCGCAAAACGGCCTATTATCGCCATCATTTTTGCTGATAAGTCGGCATAGAGCTCATAATTAGACGAACACACGATGACATTACGTTGAGCACATAATGCTTTAACTTGAAAATAGGGTAAAAACTTTTCAATACCGGCCTCTTTTGCTTGCCGGTTAGCCGCGACAATGCAGCCATCATTATTGCTCAGTACAATAATCGGTCTGCCGCGCCAATCAGGGCGAAAAACCTGTTCTGCACTACAATAAAATGCATTGGCATCGACTAAGGCAAACATTGTTATTTACCCTTTTTTGCTGATAAACAGTGGACTTTGACGATGACAACGAATTGAGCGGATCACCACACCTTCGATGCTAAAGTCATCATAGTCGCATATGGTTACGGGTAAATGTTGCTCATTAGATGACACCAACATTCGTCGTTGCATGTCGATAATTTTACACACAAACTCACCATTAAAATTAGCCACTATCACATCCCCGCTTTTTGCAGTTTCATGGCGATCAACAATCAATAAGTCACCATCGAATATTCCCACACCTTGCATCGACTCGCCTTCGGCTAAGCCGATAAAAGTGGAACTTGGATGCTGAACTAACATCTCATCAAGACTGAGGCTTAATTGAAGGTACTCGGCTGCAGGTGACTCAAAACCGGTAATGCCGGCACTGGCTGCAATGGGAATGACGCGCATATAACAACCTCCAATATGACACAGATACTGTATAAATAAACAGTATATATTAGCGTTAAATTTTGTCAGTGCAAGCTTATTTGATTTGAACCGAGACAAGCAGCAGTTATTTTCAATTGTTAGCGCCATTTTTATTGTCATCTACACGCGACCGCGCGCCATAACTCACTCATCTTCAATGCGGCAAAGCATCAATACATCAAAGTGATAGCTTCATTATTGATGAAATAATATGTCCAAGGTCAAAATATAATCAACGGGCTTGGTCTACACTGTTAACAGGAGCTAAAAACCAAGCTAACCTGTTTATAAAACAAACGAGTATACTTATTTAATATTGGCTCGGGGGTCTAGCATGACACTCGCAACATTCCATATCGACATGCACGATGATAATTGCTTACTGAACCTTGCTGGTGATTGGCAACTAGGCCAAGCACCGCTAGGCGCAGATATTTGTGCTGAGCTGCCATCGAATTGCCATAGTGTCACCTTAATTACCACAGAATTATCCCATTGGGATTCAAGTCTCGCTATTGCTCTATTACAGTTATCTCGCTGGTGTGAACAACATAAACTATCACTAGACACTCAACAAACACCTCAAGGGCTACAGCAATTACTGCAACTTGCTACCGATGTTGCTGTTTATCAACCAACTAATGAAGGTGCCATTGGCGGTCTGTGGCCGATGTTACGTCGTCAGCTTATTGTGCAAGGTTTGCAGGTACACGACGAATTAGTGTTTGTTGGCAATAGCACGCTTGCATTGGGAAACTGGTTAAAAGGTAAAGCCAGTACTCGCAGGAGTGATATTGTATTTTTCATCGAACAAGCTGGGCCTAAAGGCCTTGCTATTGTCACCTTAATTAGTCTGCTTGTAGGTATGATTTTGGCTTATTTAGGCTCGGTACAGCTGCGCCAATTAGGGGCTCAAGTGTATGTGGCTAACTTAGTGGCTATAGGGATGGTGCGGGAAATGGGCGCCCTTATGACAGGGGTTATTATGGCCGGCAGAACAGGGGCTGCTTATGCGGCACAATTAGGCACTATGCAGGTTAATGAAGAAATTGATGCATTGCGAGTAATGGGAATTTCGACCATGGAGTTTCTGGTTTTACCTCGATTGTTGGCATTGGTTTTCATCATGCCGTTAATGTGTATTTATTCTGATGTAATCGGCATGATTGGTGGTGCAATTGTTGCCAATGGAATGGGGGTTAGTTACACCCAATACATTTTGCAAACCCAAGTAGCCATTGATTGGGTAGACATTTCAGCCGGTTTAATAAAGAGTTTAATTTTTGGCTTTCTTATTGCGATTGCGGGTTGTCAGGCTGGGCTGCTTTGCGGTCGAGATTCTAATGCCGTTGGTTTAGCCACCACCAGCGCAGTGGTTAAGGCCATTGTCTTTCTCGTGGTTTCCGACGCTGCCCTCAATGTTTTATACGATAAATTAGGGATCTAATCATGGTTGATGATGCCTTTATCAGTGTACGTAATCTTACCGTCGGTTATGGCAGTACCGAGGTGCAAAAACAACTCAACTTCGACATTAACAAAAATGATATTTTTTTTGTTATTGGTGGCAGTGGTTGTGGCAAAACAACCTTGCTGAAATCGATGGTGGGATTACTTACACCACTAAAGGGTGAAGTACTCTATCAAGGCAAAAACTTTTATGAGGCAGATGAACCCGCACAGGTAGCAATGCTCAAAGATTGGGGCATTACCTTTCAAACAGGTGCGCTATTTTCGAGTATGTCACTTGGTGAAAATGTGGCTTTACCCTTGCAGCTCTATACCGACCTTTCTGAGCGACAAATAGCCGAAGCCGTTGCCTATAAGCTGGCATTAGTCGGCTTAGCTGGCTTCGAGAAGTTTTACCCTGCCGAGTTAAGTGGCGGTATGCACAAACGCGCAGGATTAGCGCGCGCACTCGCATTAGACCCTCAACTGTTATTTTTTGATGAACCCTCTGCAGGTTTAGACCCTATTAGTTCAATGCGTTTAGATCAATTGATCGTGCAAATATGCCAAGCGCTAGACTCTACCGTGATCATTGTGTCCCACGAGTTACCCAGTATATTGTCGATCGGCACCCGCTGTGTGTTTCTGGATAATCAAACCAATACGATGCTCGATTGTGGTGACCCTCGAGAATTAAAGATACACAGTAATCAGCCTAGGGTTCGTCAATTTCTCAATCGCACCGAAAAATCGGAGATATCATGAGTAAAAGCCAACGACTTCCGCTTGCGATTGGTGCCTTTATTTTTGGCGCCATTATCTTAGTGTTTATTGCCCTGCTGTTCTTTTCTGGTGGGCGGTTATTTGCCGAAAAAGCGCCTGTAATCATGTATTTCAATAACTCAGTGCAAGGACTTCAGGTAGGTGCACCCGTTAAGTTAAAAGGCGTGATAATAGGTGAGATTAGTGATATTAGTATTAATTTCCCCAACGACAGTAGCTTAGGTGTCACAGCTGCTGTTCATGCTGATTTACTATTAAAACGCATCAACCTTAAAGGCACACAAGTTGGGGAAGAGTTTTTCTCTCACGCTATTGGAAACGGTTTACGTGCTCAGTTGAATTATCTTAGTTTATTAACCGGGCAACTCTATGTTGAACTGGATTTTTACCCTAGTAGCACGCCTATATTTCATGGCAAAAAAGACTCATTACTAGAGTTACCTACCATAGCCAATGATTTCGAATCATTGTCAAAAGATCTACAATCATTAAACTTAAAAAGTTTAGTGACCAATGTCGATAACTTGGCTATGCAACTCAGTGAGATTGCCGCCAGTGGCAAAATACAGCAAGCACTGGATGACTTCGACAGTGCCGCAAATGCTGTAAAAAAAACCGCTGTTAACATTGATAGCACTCAAGCTAAATTTGGTATAAAGACTGAAGTAGTATTGGCTAAACTCGATAGTTTACTGACACAGTTGAGTCTGGATGAACCTAAATTAGTAGAGTCACTCAACCAAAGTTTAATGGCATTACGCGATACCTTAACAAGCATTGAGCAACTTGCCACCCGAACTGGATATTCACTAGACCAAAACTCACCATTGTTAATTGAGTTAACCAACACATTAGAAGAGATCAGTCGCACAGCTCGATCGTTACGCAGTTTAAGTGAGACCTTAGATGAACAACCTGAGGCCATCATCCGAGGTAAAAAAACCATACCGTCAGGAGAATAATGTTATGGGGAAATATGGGATGAAATTAATTTCTTGGAGCGTTTGTCTATTGGTACTTAGCCAGCTCTGCGGTTGTCAAAGCTCACCGCCAAAACAGTACTTTGTGTTAACCGCACAACCTTCAGTGATAGAAGCAGGAAGTACATCACTCAAAAACGACATTGGTATCGGCCCTATCGACATCCCTGAGTACTTAAATTTCACTCAAATGGTCTATCAGCTTGAAGATGGCAGCCTGCAAAGAATAGGCAATAGCTATTGGGCCGAACCATTAGATCAAGGTATCAGCCGTATCATGAGTATGAATCTCAGCCAAAGCGATCATAGTCGTAAACTGGTGTTATTTCCCTGGCCAGTAGAAAATACTCCTCAGTACAGCGTAACAATAAAGATCATGACCTTAAATCGCGATAACAACAACGCTAGACTGAATGCCAATTGGGAACTTGTTGATAACCATGTAAACCGTCATATAACCCAGCAAAATTTCACCGCTATCACCAACGCAGGTACAACTGCCGCTGAAATGGTCACAGCCTACAGTGATTTATTGGCTCAATTATCTCAACAAATTGATAACGCGCTACAACAACTAACTGATTAACTGACTTAGTACCCGCTTTGATTTGTCTATAGGCTAAACATAACTAGGGGTTTAGAGGTGATGGGTATCTCAATAGCAATGTTCGATCAGGCAACTTGGATGTGCAATACCGCTCGCTTTATACAGCTTATTTATCGATACCCTGACATAGCCCTTTAAAGCGCTCGATTGACATTCATATCACTGGTGCAAAATTTGCTAACAATTCAAATGTTGACTATTTCTGTCACTCTTTCAATATAACAGAGTAAATAATTCTATAACTAAGCAAATAATTCTGTTCATACATTAGCTAAGGAACACGATAACAATGAAAAAATCCTTAATTGCGATTGGATTAACAACAGCACTATTAAGTGGTTGTGGCGTATCTGATACAAATAACACTCAGGCTGCGGCCGTGACCTCACCTGCTCCCGCTAAAGCAGAATTAGGTACTTTTGGTATTGATTTAACAGCACGCAACGAAGCCGTTAAACCAGGTGACGACTTCTTTATGTACGCAAGTGGTACTTGGTATGACAACTTTGTCATGCCTGCTGACAAAACCCGCTATGGTGCTTTTAATGCATTAGCAGAGCGCAGTGAAACACAAGTCAAAGCGATTATTGACGATATTGCCAGTCGCACAGATTTAAACGCCGAAGAACAACTCATTGCAGATTTTTACCATGCCTACATGGATACTGAGACCATTAATAAGTTAGGTATCACGCCTATTAAAGGCACCTTAGATCAAATTGCTGCAATTAATTCAACCAAAGAATTAACCAAGGTATTTGGTGAAGCATGGCTTACCGGAGCATCATCTCCTATTAACGGTGGCATGTGGTTTAATCGTTTAGACCCTAACCAATATGAAATGACTATTGGTGCGGGTGGTTTAGGTTTACCTGACCGGTCATATTATTTAGAAGACACAGAGCGTTTCAATAAAATCCGTAAAGCTTATGTCGAACACATCGCTAATATGCTTGCCTTTGCAGGTATAAAAGACGGTGAAAAACGTGCCGAAGCAATTCTTGCTCTTGAAACTAAAATTGCACAAGCACAATGGCCAAGAGAAAAACGTCGTGACCGTGATTTAACCTTAAACCAAATTAAACGTGAAGATCTTGCTAAACAATATCCAGGATTTGACTGGGATTTATATTTTGCACAAACAGGTTACCAAGTACCGCAGTTGAATATTTCGCAGCCAGAACCTGTTAAAGCAATGATAGGCTTAATTAATCAACAACCTCTCAATGTATGGCAAGACTATCTGACCTTCCACACCATCACCAATAACGCAGATCTACTGTCAGAAGACATTTTTAATAGTAACTTTGCATTTTATGGCAAGATATTAACGGGACAAGAGCAACCTCGCCCACGTTGGAAACGTGCCGTTGAAGAAATGTCGGGAACTCAATCATTAGGTTTTGCAATTGGTAAAGTATATGTGTCGCGTTATTTCCCCGAGTCATCTAAACAAAAAATGGCCGAGTTAGTTAACAATCTGCGTACGGCATTAGGTCAACGTATTGATGGTATAGATTGGATGGGTGCTGAAACTAAAGTGAATGCTCATGCTAAATTAGCTGCATTTACACCTAAAATTGGCTATCCCGATGTATGGCAACAATTTGATGGTTTAACCCTAACTAAAAATGACTTAGTAGGTGACATTAAACAGTTACGCCAATACTTCCAAGCCGACAGTGTTGCCAAAGAACTGGAAAAAACCGACCGTAACCGTTGGGGGATGACACCGCAAACGGTAAATGCATATTACAACAGCTCATTTAATGAGATTGTTTTCCCTGCGGCGATTTTACAACCACCATTTTTTGATCCAAACGCAGACGCCGCCGTTAACTATGGCAGTATTGGTGCGGTAATTGGTCACGAAATGGGTCATGGTTTTGATGATCAAGGCTCTAAGTCAGACGCCAACGGAATTCAACGTAACTGGTGGACCGACGAAGACCGCGCGGCTTTTGATGCCAAGACCAATAGGCTTGCAGAACAATACAGTCAATATGAGCCCATCCCGAATAACTTTGTCAACGGACGCAACAGCCTAGGTGAAAATATCGGTGATGTGGGTGGTATATCAATGGCATATCATGCCTACAAATTAAGTTTAAACGGTAAAGAAGCGCCGGTTATTGATGGCCTAACGGGTGATCAACGATTCTTTTTAGCATGGGCTCAAGTGTGGAAAGAAAAACGCACCGAGCAAAGTATGTTAAGTCAGTTACGTTCCGATCCTCATGCACCTGGTCGTTATCGCACCCTCGCCCCACGTAATCACGATGCGTGGTATAAAGCCTTTGATGTTAAACCCGGTGATAAGTTGTATTTGCCTGAAGATCAACGCGTACACATTTGGTAGAACATATTAAATAGCTAATATAGATTGATTCAATTAATTTGTTAAATGTCATTGGCTAATTTGTCGCGGTGTAAGCATTAATTAAGATAATAAAACAAAATGCCAGTCAGTTACCTGATTGGCATTTTTTGTTTCACACTAAAACAATCAGTAATGTCATGCTAAGGGATTAACGATCATGACTAGATACGAATAAAATATGGAATTGCAATTAAGATGACACCTATGATCAATAAACTGGTGACACTGGCAACAAAATAGGGAAATATAATTAACGCCATTCCAATACACGAAGGGACAATTGCACGTTGCCGTTTACCAAACACAAAATAACCCATGCCAATAGCACCAAATAATACACTCCACATAATCATAGCTGCATCCATCTATGTCCCTCTTTACCTGTCATCTGATTAGTAGATCATTGTCAACTTTGGAACTTGTTCAGTCAATCATCTAAGCATAAAAACTCGACACATCAACAGATGTCACAAGCATAACAATATAGGATAACTCGACTTAAAATCTGTACAAATAATCGACTAACCACTTAAAATAAAACCAAAAATAACTGTAGCTATAATTATTACAGGTAAAATCTTTTATTTTAAACAAGATATTGCCACGTTATTGGCAATACAGATATAAACTATATTAACAGCATGTTACAGGTAATCTCTCGATTAACATCTCATCTAACACACTTAGATATGTGATCTAAATCAACATATTTCTTGATAGTTACAGCACTAATCATTAGTATCGTTATTAATTGAGCGTTCAATTAACAACTCTTAAGACTGATAACAGGACCCCTTTATGTCAAGACCTATAATGAAAAACGTCAGACAACAACAGCTGATAGATGCCACGTTAATGTCTGTCGAACGTCATGGGTTACAGAACACCACAATTAATACCATTAGTGGATTAGCTGGAATGTCATCAGGAATTATTAGCCACTATTTTGGTGGTAAACAAGGGTTAATTGAAGCCACGCAGAAATTCTTATTAGAAGAATTGAAGCAAGCATTACTGACGAGAACGTCAGGCAAAACATTAACCCCATTTGAACGGCTTTCAATGATTGTGGAAGCAAACTTTACTGAATTACAACGCTCAACTGCCGCAACAAAAACATGGTTAAGCTTCTGGTCTCAAGCGATGCACGATCCTGGATTAGCAAGACTACAAAATATTAATAGTCAGCGGTTATACAGCAACCTGCTTTTTTCATTTAAACAATTATTACCCAAAATCGACGCTATCAATGCCGCTAAACAAACGGCAGCAATGATTGATGGTTTTTGGTTACGCAGTGCGCTGAGTACCAACCCTAATGAAGATTTTAAACAAGCCCAAATTTTATCTAAAGCCTTTATCAAGGCTGTGATCGTGCAAAACGGAGTTCATTAATGTCGTCAAAAGTTATTTATCAAAATTATGTTCATGGCAAATACCTAGCAAATGGTACTGGTGAGACATTTGAAGTGATCAACCCTGCTACTGGAAATGTGAGTTATTTAGTTGAAGTAGCAACTGAATCGGTACAGCAAGCTGCAATTGAAAGTGCTAAAACAGGATTTGCTATTTGGTCTGCAATGATGCCGATAGAACGTAGCCGTATTTTACTTAAAGCCGTTGCCCTACTTCGTGAACAAAATGATGACCTTGCTGCAGGTGAAGTCTTAGATACTGGTAAACCATGGCAAGAAGCCTCGGTTGTCGATATTGTTACTGGCGCCGACTCTATTGAGTTTTTTGCTGGACTAGCACCAAGTATTGAAGGTAATCAACAGCCTGTAGGCGCGGACTTTTATTATACTCGCCGAGAACCATTAGGTATTTGTGCTGGTATTGGCGCATGGAACTACCCGTTACAAATTGCTTGTTGGAAAGCAGCCCCTGCACTTGCTTGCGGCAACGTAATGATTTTTAAACCTTCAGAAGAAACACCTCGTGGTGCAATGCGTTTAGCTGAAATATTCACTCAGGCCGGTGTACCAGATGGCGTCTTTAACGTAGTTCAAGGTGACGGTAGAGTTGGCGCATGGTTAACCACCAATGAAGATATCGCTAAAGTGTCATTTACTGGCGAAGTCGGTACAGGTAAAAAAGTGATGGCCGCTGCTGCAGGTTCACTTAAAGAAGTGACTATGGAGTTGGGCGGAAAATCGCCATTGATTATCTTTAACGATGCCGACGTAGAAAATGCAGTGTCAGCAGCAATGTTAGCTAATTTCTATACTCAAGGTGAAGTGTGTACCAACGGTACTCGCGTGTTTGTACAACAAGATATTTATCCACGCTTTATCCAACGCTTAAAAGAACGTACTGAGCAAAACATAGTTTGTGGCGATCCAATGCACCCTGACACCAATTTTGGTGCATTAATTTCACGTGACCATCAACAAAAAGTACTCGACTACATTGAAATCGGTAAAAAAGAAGGTGCCACCTTATTAACAGGCGGGACAGCATTAACACCTGACAATGCACCGAATGGTTTCTTTGTTGCTCCTACGGTATTTATCGATTGCACTGATGAGATGACGATTTCGAAAGAAGAAATATTTGGCCCAGTGATGTCTGTCTTTACCTTTACAGATGAAGATGAAGTTATTGAACGTGCCAATAGTACTCACCTAGGTTTAGCGGCGGGTGTATTTACTCAAGACATTACCCGCGCACATCGAGTTATTCATCAAATGCAAGCGGGTATTTGCTGGATAAATGCTTATGGTGCCTCTCCTGCAGAAATGCCGGTTGGTGGTTACAAGATGTCTGGTATTGGTCGTGAAAATGGCTCAGAAACATTAAAAGCATACACGCAAATCAAAGCGGTTTACGTTGGCATGCAGTCACTTGAAAGCCCATTTTAGGAGTGACCCAATTAATGTCTAAGCAAATGTCTCATGAATACGATTATATTATTGTTGGTGCCGGTAGCGCAGGTTGTGTATTAGCCAACCGCTTAACGGAAAACCCAGATAATAAAGTATTAATACTTGAAACGGGTGGAAGCGACAAGAGCATTTTTATTCAAATGCCTACCGCACTATCAATTCCAATGAATACTAAAAAGTATGCTTGGCAGTTTGAAACGCAGGCCGAACCACATTTAGATAATCGTCGTATGCATTGCCCTCGCGGTAAGGTATTAGGCGGCTCATCATCAATTAATGGCATGGTTTACGTGCGTGGTCATGCTCGCGATTTTGACGAATGGCAACAACAAGGCGCAAAAAATTGGGATTACGCTAATTGTCTTCCTTATTTTAAAAAAGCAGAAACCTGGTATCTGGGCGGTAATGAGTATCGAGGCGACCAAGGACCATTAGCGGTAAATAACGGCAATGAAATGAAAAACCCGTTGTATCAAGCTTTTGTTGATGCTGGTGTCGATGCAGGCTACTTAGCCACAGATGATTACAATGCCAGTCAGCAAGAAGGCTTTGGCCCAATGCACATGACAGTTAAAAATGGCGTGCGTTGGTCCACAGCTAATGCCTATCTTCGCCCAGCCATGAAACGTCCTAATCTAACGGTAGTAACCCACGCTTTAGTGCACAAGGTTATCATGCAGGGTAAAACGGCTGTCGGCGTGCGTTACGAACGCAAAGGTGAGTTAATTGATGTTAACTGCAATAAAGAAGTGATTTTATCAGCAGGTTCAATTGGTTCACCACATATTCTACAGCTGTCGGGTATAGGTGAAGCAACAACGTTGGCAACCGCAGGTATTGAGCAAGTACATCAATTACCCGGTGTCGGTCAGAATCTGCAAGACCATTTAGAGTTTTATTTCCAATTTAAATGCTTAAAGCCGATTTCGCTGAATGGTAAAATTGATCCATTAAACAAATTGTTTATTGGCGCTCGCTGGATTTTAAATAAATCAGGTTTGGGCGCAACTAACCATTTTGAATCGTGTGGATTTATCCGTTCAAAGGCCGGTTTAGAGTGGCCTGATCTGCAGTATCACTTTCTACCTGCCGCAATGCGTTACGACGGTAAAGAAGCATTTGCTGGCCATGGTTTCCAAGTTCATATTGGCCACAATAAACCTAAAAGCCGTGGCGCCGTAACTGTCGTATCAAATGATCCTAAGATAGCGCCTCAAATTCAGTTCAATTATTTATCGCACCAAGATGATATTGAAGGTTTTAGAGCTTGTGTTCGTCTCACCCGTGAAATTATTAATCAACCGGGTTTAGATGACTATCGTGGTGAAGAAATTCAACCTGGCCTAGCAATACAAACTGATGAGGAAATTGACCGCTTTGTCAGAAGCACAGTAGAAAGTGCTTACCATCCTTCTTGTTCTTGCAAAATGGGCGAAGATGAAATGGCTGTAGTTGATTCTGAAACCAAGGTTCACGGTATTAATGGATTACGAGTGGTTGACTCGTCTATTTTCCCGACTATTCCTAATGGTAATTTGAATTCACCTACCATTATGGTCGCCGAACGCGCTGCCGATATTATTCTGGGTAACGAAACACTAGAACCCAATATGGCAAAAGTGACTATTGCCGAGCAATGGCAAACAACACAACGATTGCAAACACCCAAAAGACAAATTGATTAATAGGTATTAGTCGATGTGTATCAACACACATCGACAATAGGTTGATGACCAACCTTCATTCAGTAAATGGCCAATATAGCTAAGTTCAATCTATCAGGGTTTAACTATCGTCAACACGATACTTAAGGCCTGAGGGCGTACTGCCTTTAAAAATTGTTCTATGGCATTAAATAGCATAAACAAGGAATTAACATCATGTTTTTACACACTATTAGTTCAGGAGTTCAATAATGGCTACCTGGTTATCAATCGGCATTTTATTTACATTTGTCGCTATCGCATTTGTTATTTATCGTTGGGGTAACATGCAATGTATTGGTGTCACACCCGTGCATAGATTTACTTTTATTGCCATTTTGTTCACTTCTGGACTTGATGTTGGCTTAATCATGTTTCCATTAACAGAGTTCGCTGGATATGCCGATTTGGTAGCAAGTCCAGAATATGGATTTAGTAATCCATTGGCGATTGAATTTGGTTTTTGGGCCTGCTTAATTTGGGCTTTTTACTTTTTAACCTGCTTCTACTTTTGTGTCATTGAACCAAGAGTTAAGTATTTTGAAATTCCATTAATTAAGTTTATTAATAACGTGGTTATTATTGGTACTTGTGCCTTTACCGCTTATTTATTACTCACTAATTTACCTTGGTATTTACCAGAATTAGGTGATGGCGAATCCGTTGTTAGCAGTTTCTATTTAATTGTATTTTTGGTGATTGCCGCAGCCGTGTATTCAAGTACCAGTATTCGATATGTTCGCTACCTTAGCTTAGGCAGTACGTGGTTGTTCCTAGGATTAATCGCCATTATGTGGTCAGGCGCATTTTTATCCGATAACTCTAGTGTTGGTGAGTTTTTTACAACCTTTGCATTAATTGGCGACTACTTCGAAAATATTAATAACTTTGTGTTACCTATTAATGATTACCATGAGTTTTACTTATTTTGGTGGTTTGCATGGAGCATTATGATAGGCCAATTTACCGCACGTTTTGTGGGTGGTATGAAAACCTATCAAGTACTAATTGCTATGATGGTGTTCCCTTCAATTCCAATCGCTATTTGGTTCACGGTTCTGTACTACTACAGCTTAAACGGCATTGATACCACTGGCTTCTATAACCTTGCCATGGTGATTGTTGGTATTACATTTGTAATTAACTCGCTGGACTCACTAGTGCGTTTATACACAGATAATTTAGATATAACCGTAAAACGTTTTGGCAAAACTAAATACATCATAGGTAATATTGTTTTATTGAGTGCATTAACGATGCTCTTTAAACTAGATTTCTTACAAATTCAGTGGGTTGGCGCATTAGCTATCGCCCTAATAATAAGTTGTTTCGTTTACATATTAAAATCGCATTTCCATACTGTGAGCGACATAGAGCGTTCACCAAAAGAAAATAAAATCGATTTTACTAAAATCGAATTAGCAGACTAAAAAACAATAATGACTCAAGGAATAATGATGAATACCACAGTAAAAAAATTAGCATTACTCAGCTTATTTGCTTTACCGACGACAGTAATGGCAGGTGAATTAAGCACCACGATTAATGCCACTTCTGACTATACCTTTAATGGGGTTAGCCAAACGGATAATGATCCTGCATTACAAGCCAGCCTTGACTATGCTGTTGATAATGGTTGGTATGTAGGTGCTTGGGCATCTAATGTTGATTTTGGTAGTGCTGATGATACTTGGTTAGAACTTGATTTTTACGCAGGTAAATATATTGAGCTAACAGACAGAGTTTCTGTCGATGTGGGTATCGCGTATTATACTTATCATGGTGATGATGCCTCAGATGACTATTACTACCCTGAGATATACTCCAAGTTTGGTTATGCTTCTTCGCTTGGTCAAAGTGAATTAAATTTTTGGTATTCATGGGACTACTTTGGTCTTGATGCTGACCATTACATCATGATGGTTGCTCACACTTTTGCTATTGCTGAAGGTCACGATATTCGTGTTAGCGTTGACCGTTCAACATCAGAAGATAAGAACAAGTGGAACTGGGACGGCGATAAGTCTTACAACCATTACCGTGCTGAATATATGACGAGCTGGGAAGGTTTTGACTTTAACCTAGCCGTTGAAGATACCAGCATGGACTTAGATACTAGTGATACTCGAGCAGTATTATCAGTGTCGCGAACGTTCAGTTTGTAAGCTACAATTGTCGATAAAATCACTAAACAGAATAATGTTATCAACATTATTCTGTTTTTTTTATATTCGACATGAGTCAGAAGCTGATTTCTGTTATGGTGCGTGGTGAATTATGAGGGGATTATGGAAAAATACGAGCAACTATTAATATCATTGCGTCGGGTCATTAGAGCCATTGATATACACTCGCGCCAATTAAATAAATTATCAGGTCTTACTGGACCGCAATTAATGGTTATACAGAAAATTGATCAACTTGACGCGCCACTGGCTAAACAAATAGCACAAGAGATTAATTTAAGTGCGGCAACTGTAACGACTATTATTGATCGACTCGAAAATCGCAATATGGTGATTAGAACTCGCAGTGAAACCGACAAACGTAAAGTTCACCTATCATTAAGTGACGCTGGTAAAACATTATTAAATAGCGCACCTAAACCACTACAAGAGCATTTTATTATGCGTTATCAAAATCTTGAAGAGTGGGAGCAAAGTCAACTATTGTCTGCCGTTGAACGGATTGCCACTATGATGGATGCTGATGAAATTGATGCTGCACCGGTTTTACTAGTAGGTCAAATCCAAGTTGAAGATCAATCTCAATAACTCCCCTTCTATATTCATAACGTGATGAGTAAAATTTATCCTACTCTCACGTTATGTTTCATTCTCAATCAAGCCTGTCTTCACTCAACTGTTATTATGAGTTCAGTTCAACGACCTATCTGCACCCTTTCAGTCCTATAAAGCTCAAAAATTCAATGACGTATAATATTCTACTTAATACTGGATAACTCTTAATAATAAAAAGTGATATGCCTTATATACTATATGAGTGGTAAAGGTTAAATCTTAATCTAATTCACAAATTACAAGCGTAAAAAAGCCCCAACTGATGTTGAGGCTTTTTTATACCATTCTTCATTACAAAGAGTTACGTATGTAATTTCTTACTATAAATAATGGTACCCGAGGCCGGAGTTACGCCTGCACGCCTGATATTCAACAAGAGCGCGAGGGATTTAAAATCTTTCAATCGAATTCACAAATTACTGACGTAAACTGACGTAAAAAAACCCCAACTAATGTTGAGGCTTTTTTATACCATTCTTCATTACAAAGAGTTACGTATGTAATTTCTTACTATAAATAATGGTACCCGAGGCCGGACTTGAACCGGCACGCTTATTCAGCGAGGGATTTTAAATCCCTTGTGTCTACCGATTCCACCACTCGGGCAAAGTGTTGTTTTAACCGTTACTAAATGTAACCATCAAAAGCAATTTTGTGGAGGCGCGACCCGGAGTCGAACCGAGATCGACGGATTTGCAATCCGTAGCATAGCCATTCTGCCATCGCGCCATGCTTTAACCAAATTCTAGTCTATCGGATAAGATAAGAAATTGGAGCGACATATCGGGTTCGAACCGATGACCTATACCTTGGCAAGGTATCGCTCTACCAACTGAGCTAATGTCGCGTTTTCAATCGTTTTAATGCTTTATTAAATCTGCAGAAAAGGGATTCCCTTGACTGCGGAATGGAATTCTACCGATTTAGCCCCGATAGTCAATCAATAAAGCCAGGATTTTAACAACAAAATAGCTGTTTGGTGCATAAATAAGCACTAGGATGCATTTTTAACAATTTTGGATTAAATGTATACGACAAACTACGAGGAAAAATTAAATGATGCTTAAATGAATAGCTAAACTTATGTCATTAACCAATAAAAAAGCATCTCAAAAGAGATGCTTTTCGTATATAGCTAGACAATAAACCGAATCATTAAGTTCACATGTCTGGAATGAGCAGATTAACTGTTAGGCAAAGATAATGTAGTTAACCCAAGCATTTTTTGCATAACGCCTACAACCTGACAGCTATAACCAAATTCATTGTCATACCATACATATAAAATAGCGCGTTTACCGTCGGCAATAGTTGCCTGTGAATCAACTACTCCAGCATAACGCGAACCAACTAGGTCACTAGATACAATTTCTGTTGACTCCGTAAAGTCGATTTGATTTTGTAATCCGGACTGTAATGCCACGTCTTTTAAGTATTCATTTAGCTCATCACGATTCGTTTCAGTTTGTAAATTAACACTAATAATTGCCATAGAAACGTTAGGTGTAGGAACGCGAATAGCGTTGCCAGTTAACTTACCGGCTAATACTGGTAATGCCTTAGCAACAGCTTTAGCGGCACCTGTTTCGGTAATGACCATATTTAATGGTGCACTGCGACCACGACGATCAGCACTGTGATAGTTATCAATTAGGTTTTGATCATTAGTATAGGAATGAATGGTTTCAACGTGACCATTCTCAATACCATATTTGTCGTTAACCGCTTTCAATACTGGAGTAATTGCGTTGGTAGTACAACTCGCCGCAGATACGATAGTATCTTCATCCAGAATATCGTTTTCGTTAACACCGTATACGATATTTTTAATGGCGCCTTTAGCAGGTGCTGTTAATAATACTTTTGAAGCTCCTGGGCTTTTAAGATGTAAACCTAAACCTGCTTCATCTTTCCAAATACCAGTATTGTCAACAATTAACGCATCATTGATATCATACTGAGTGTAATCTACTTCATCTGGTGAATTTGAATAAATGATTTGAATATAAGTACCATTGGCAATAATGGCATTGTTTTCTTCATCCACTTCAACAGAACCATTAAAGGGACCATGTACTGAATCACGGCGTAATAAACTGGCGCGTTTTTCTAAATCGCCTTTTTTACCACCGCGTAATACAATGGCACGTAAACGTAATTTGTTGCTTTTACCAGTACGTTCAATTAACAAGCGCGCTAATAAGCGACCGATACGACCAAAGCCATAAAGAACAACATCACGGGCTGGAGTATCATCGCCATGATTAATTGCTTCAGACAATTCCTTGGCCATATAAGCTTCAATACCGCTAGCGTCTTTATTATCACGCCAGTAGTTAATCGCTAATTTACCAATATCCACTTTACAATGTTTAATGGCCAGTTTACTTAGCGCCACAACAAATGGGAAACTTTCACGAAGACGTAATTTTTCACCAACATGTCGACGAACTAAACGGTGTGACTTAATGATTTCGATGGTTGATGCGTTAAGCAGTGGTTTACCATACACCACAACTTCTATACCTTGATTACGATACAATTTGCCAAGCAATGGTTGCATTGCTTCAGCCATTTCGAAACGTTCTTGCCAGCTTTGTAAATGTTTATCTGCGCTCATGTAGGGATCCTTTATCTCACTTTTCTATTTTTTTCAGAAAGGTTTGAGTAACAAAAAAGAAAAGACCAATAATTTAGTATATTGTATAGGGATGTCCCCTTCTTGGTCGGCGACATTGTAATAAAATATTAGCCTTTTCGCCAGTAACTAATTTTCGGTAAATGTGTAATTTTATTAGACAATTTACCTATTGGAGTCGAATTTGAGCCGGAATTTTGTATTAATTACATCATTTACTATTTTTATGGCAATATTTGGCCTTTTTGGCTGTGATAATGACCGTAATAGCGACATCATTTGTAAAAATAATCCTGAACTTTGTGCCGATTTGCACAAAGATAGTTGGTGTCGGTTCGAAAAAGGCGATTTGATTCGACATCGTTATCAATTAAAGAAGGTAGATAAGCCAACAGGTAAGCAACTTTATAAACAGCTTATTTATCTTGAAACCTATAGTGATTGCATTCGACTTGCTGCTGGGGTTCAACATAAAGTGAATACTTATCGAACTCTTGATCGAGAACGTGCATTTGCTGTAAGCACACAAACACTTGCAGAGCTACAAGAGTCGACTAAAACTAACAATGAAGTGCATTTAGCCTTTTATCGTTGGATACGTTTCAATGACCAAGCCGGATTAGCGATTGTAGAAGATACCTATAAGCAAGGTATGCTCATCGATAACGAAATCATCACTCAGTTAGCAGCTTATTATGTGCGAGTATCACCTGAAGATGCCAAAATACTTTATTTACATTTGCTAGCAACAACAGAGCCGGAAAAAATCGATCCTAATTGGTTTTTAGCTTTAGCGTCTATTTATCGACAACAACAAGATGGACAAAAAGAATACCTGTTAACAAGGGCTAATTTACTGATAAGTGAGAATCAAGTTAATGAAAAGAAATTATTGGCTATCATTAGAGGAGATCGGACACTCGCATTAGTTTTAGACGGCCAAGCAGTTGAATTAGTATCCGCTGTTATGAGTAAACAATTTGCCAATAGCAAAAGTGAAGCATTATTGAAATAAATAACCGCCTTAGATTTTAGTGAGCGATTATAGTTTGAAGAACTTTATTTAAACTTACAAAACCGTGCTAAATTATCTAAAAAATAGGCTAAATGTAAAAATATTCCAAAATTATCAGCCTAATTTGGCATGTTAGGGTGATTTAACTTGATTATTATCGCCAATTTGGTAATTTTACAACTAGGCGAACTACATGCCACCAAATTATTTTTTAACTTGAGGGATATGAGATGACTATCCGTGTTGCAATTAACGGCTATGGCCGTATCGGTAGAAATATTTTACGTGCACTTTATGAAAGCGATAAAGATCTTCCAATCGAAATCGTAGCAGTAAACGACTTAGGTGATGCGGCAATTAATGCCCATTTAACCAAGTATGATACTGTTCACGGTCGTTTCAACGCTAAAGTTGATCACGATGATGAAGCTATCTATGTAAATGGTGACAAAATATTAACGTTCCAAGAACGTGACCCATCAAAATTACCATGGGCTGAGCTAAAAGTTGATGTTGTTTTTGAATGTACTGGTCTATTCACTTCTAAGGAAGCGGTAAAGCCACACCTTTCTGCTGGCGCTAAGAAAGTTATTATTTCTGCTCCTGGTAAAAATGTTGATGCTACGATCGTTTTTGGTGTAAATGAGAATGTATTAACTTCAGACATGACCGTAATTTCAGCAGCATCGTGTACGACTAACTGCTTAGCTCCTATTGCTAAGCCGTTGAATGATGAGCTTGGTATTGAGTCGGGTTTAATGACTACAATTCATTCTTATACAAATGATCAACGTTTATCTGATGTATATCATACAGATGTACGTCGTGCTCGCGCAGCAGCAATGTCTATGATCCCAACCAAGACGGGTGCAGCTGCTGCAGTAGGTTTGGTAGTTCCTGAGCTTCAAGGGAAGTTTGACGGCTTAGCGGTACGTGTCCCAACGATTAATGTGTCTTTGGTTGACTTAACTTTCTTAGCGTCTCGCGATACTACTATTGAAGAAGTTAATGCCATCATCACTCGTGCATCTTTAAAATCTCCAATGTCTGAAGTGTTAGCGATTAATTTAGAGCCGTTAGTCTCTGTCGACTTTAACCATAATCACTTCTCTTCTAATTTCGACGCAACACAAACGCGTGTTAATGGTCGTTTAGTGAAAGTCATGTCTTGGTATGACAACGAATGGGGTTTCAGTAACCGCATGTTAGACAACGCTGTTGCACTAATGAACGCTAAGTAATCTATAAGGTATTATATAATACTTTATTTAGAGCTAGTAGCTTAAGGGCCTCGCATTTATGCGGGGCTTTTTGTTACTTGTGGGAAAAGTAACTTTATCCCGTTTGTTGTGTCTGGTTATTATTAAATTAATTGCATGTTAACTTCTTTAAAAACCGAATATACGTATATGTAAGATGAATGCTTAGATATTCAGGTTTTCGCCATTAAAGTTCTCATCGGTTTTCGATATATCTACTTGTCGCACTAAAATGCAATTATTGTGAACAAATTCATAAATCGCTAACAAATATGGATTACTTTTTAATTAATCAATACATCTGAGCTATTGAACACGGATTTTATTACATTTGTTATTACTATTACATATCATAAAAACATTAATTATTACAAAATCATGTTTTTAAATATCTAAAAGGTACGAGATATGGTAAATAAATTTAACCTCAATATCGGCAATCGCATTATATTAGGCATCGCAGTCATATTGATTTTGGTCATGGGTACCGTTATTCCTTTCGTTCTTTCCCAATTCTCGTCCAATATCGATAGAGCAGAACAACGCGAATTACATAAATTGTACGAGACAGCTACCGCTGATATTGAATCTACGGGTAATATTGCTCAAGCACTGGCGACCATTATTGCCAGCAATACCGATATACAAAAGCTATTCAGTGAGCATAATCGAGAAGCGTTAGCAGAAAAAACCCTTCCATTATTTGAAACATTAAAAACTGATTATGCTGTACGCCAATTCCAATTCCATTTACCACCAGCAATTTCTTTTTTAAGGGTTCATAAGCCCGAGAAATTTGGTGATGATTTATCGTCATTTAGACAAACCGTCATCGTTACCAATAGAGACAAAAGACCCGTTAAAGGATTAGAAAATGGTGTTGCAGGTATCGGAATCCGCGGGATTATGCCTGTAAGTTATCAAAATAAACATATTGGTTCTGTTGAATTTGGTATGTCTTTCGGGCAGACATTTTTTGACAAATTTAAAAATGATTACAATGCTGATATAGCCCTATATACAAAGAAAAATGGTGAGTTCGAAGCATTTGGCTCAACAACAGAAGCTCATAGTTTTTCTAATAATGTACAGTTAGAGCAAGTATTTAATGGTGCAACACTGAGCAGTCAAACAGTGTTAAACAAAAAACCTTATGCGGTATATTTACATCAAGTTAAAGATTTTTCTGGTGAAGCTCTTGGTGTACTAGAAATAGCATTAGACCGCACACACAATGCTAATGCCATTAACGATGTTACCTTCACTATGATTGGTGTGGGTGTAATAGCATTAATATTGGGGATCACAATTGCTTGGGGAATTAGTAGAAGTATTACCACTCCAATTAACAATACTACCAATACAATGAACAATATTGCCGAAGGCGATGGGGACTTAACCCTTCGTTTAGCCGTTAACGGTAATGATGAAATTGCCGCCCTGTCTAAAGCCTTCAATCAATTTGCCACTAAGGTACATGGCACAATTACCCAAGTTATGTCCGCTACAAAGCGTCTTAATAACTCAGCTGAGCAGTTGACAGGGATCACCATTGAGACTCAAGCAGATGCAGTTATGCAACAACAAGAGACAGAGCAAGTTGCGACGGCTATGAATGAAATGAGCGCGACAGTTCAAGATGTTGCACAAAATGCCACAGAAGCTGCTGATGCAGCTCAAAAAGCGAATGAGGCCACAGAAGCCGGTAAACTCGTCGTTAGTGCAGTATCATCTGAGATTAATCAATTAGCATCTGAAATCAAAACTGCCACAGACGCAGTGTCAGATTTACAAAACCAAACTTCTGACATCGACAGTGTTCTGGAAGTGATTCGTAATATTTCGGACCAAACTAATTTGTTGGCATTGAATGCTGCAATTGAAGCCGCACGAGCGGGCGAACAAGGCCGAGGTTTTGCCGTGGTAGCAGATGAGGTTCGTACCCTAGCCAGTCGTACACAAGCTTCAACTCAAGATATTCAAGCTATGATAGAAAAATTGCAAAGTGGTGCAGCTAAAGCGGTCCAAGTGATGCAAGAGAGCAGCAAGGTAACCGACTCCTGTGTCGCTCAGGCAACTAATGCAGACCATGCCCTTGATGAAATTTTCGCAGCGGTAAACACCATTACGGAAATGAATATTCAAATTGCTAGTGCCGCAAATGAACAATGTGCAGTGTCAAATGAAATCAATAAAAACATTACCAATATCAACGACATTGTGATTAAGACTACTGAAGGAGCAATCCAAACAGCCAGTGCAAGTGAAGACCTTGCCGATCTGTCTAAGCAACTAAATACTTTAGTTGGGCAATTTAAAATTTAGTCACCACCAACTGATTACACACATCTGTAAATCAACAAAAAAACCAAGTTTACATAACTTGGTTTTTTTATTTATTCTAATAATAGAAAAATAACACTTAACTCAGTAATTAGTCTGTAAATAAACTGACTTATTGTTTTGTTTAAATAGTGACTAATAAAATAATAAAGTCTTACCATGATGTACAAACAGCTAACAAAAAAGCCGACATAAAGTCGGCTTTTTAATCTTTAATACAAACTCAACGCTATTCGTTTATGCGTTGCCCTTCACTTTCATGTTTAATTCTTTGGCAAAATCGAGCATACGTGTGAGTGGAATGAGCGCTTTGATACGCAGTGGTTCGTCAACAAAGATTTCATGTTGAGTTTTATCAGCATTGACCAATGATGCTTCAATCGCTTGCAAACCATTCAGGGCCATCCAAGGACAATGTGCACAGCTACTGCATGTGGCACCGTGCCCGCCAGTTGGTGCTGACAGTAACGTTTTGCCTGGAGCTTCTTGCTGCATTTTATAAAAAATACCGCGGTCGGTAGCGACAATGAAAGTGTCGTTAGGCATGTTATGTGCGGCTTTGATTAACTGACTGGTTGAACCTACAACATCAGCTAGTTCAACAACACTCGCGGGTGATTCTGGATGTACTAAAATCGCCGCTGTAGGATATTGTTTTTTAAGCTCTCGTAATCCTTTGGCTTGGAATTCATCATGTACAATACACTCACCCTGCCATAACAACATGTCAGCGCCGGTTTGTTTGTTGATATATGAACCTAAATGGCGATCAGGTGCCCAGATAATTTGTTTATCTTGGCTATCGAGATGCTCTACAATTTCTAAAGCAATACTTGAAGTGACTACCCAATCAGCACGAGCTTTCACAGCGGCTGAAGTATTGGCATATACCACAACAGTATGATCTGGATGCGCATCGCAAAATTCATTGAATTGCTCAATCGGACAACCTAAATCTAATGAACAGGTTGCTTCAAGTGTTGGCATTAAAATGGTTTTTTCAGGGCTTAATATTTTAGCGGTTTCGCCCATAAACTTGACCCCCGCGACAATTAATGTCTTTGCAGGGTGATCGCGACCAAAACGTGCCATTTCCAGAGAATCAGAAACACACCCCCCCGTCTCTTCAGCTAACGCTTGAATTTCAGGATCAGTATAATAATGGGCAACAAGTACCGCATTTTGATCAATCAATAACTGTTTAATACGTGCTTTATATTGTGCTTTTTCAGCGTCAGACAACACGGCAGGTTTTGGCGGAAACGAATACTCAATAGTTTCAATTTTAGGTGCCGACAGACTCATACAAGTTCCAATCGAATAACATTGTCCGAGTATTATACGAAAAACATTCTAAAAACAAAAGGACGCGTTAGCGTCCTTTTGGATAAGATAGATTAATCATCATTAACGCATGGCTAAAAGCATTTCTTGCGGTTGTTCTAGGTAGTGTTTCCACAGATTACAAAAACGGGCAATCGTACCACCGTCGATCACTCGATGATCGCCAGACCAACTTACTTGCATGATCTTACGTGCTTCAACTTCACCTTTAGCATTAAAACGTGGCAATATTTGTAACTTACCTAACGCAACAATCGCGACTTCGGGCTTGTTAATGATCGGCGTTGCCACCGTGCCACCTAGTGCACCAATATTAGAAATCGAAATAGTGCCATCTTTTAAATCAGCTGGCGATACCCGACCACTGCGTGCTGCGACGGTCAATCGGGTAATATCGGCTGCAATTTCTAAAATTGATTTATTCTGCACATCTTTAACATTTGGCACCAATAAACCGACTTTAGAGTCGACTGCCATACCAATATTATGACGTGACTTGTACGTTAACTCGGTACAATCGGTATTGGGTTGGCTGTTCAATATTGGGAATTCGGTAATGGCTAACGACATGGCCTTCATGAAGAATGGCATCATGGTGAGTTTTACTTCGTCAGTTGAATAACGTTGTTTCATGCTTTCACGCAAGGCAACCAGTTCTGTTAAATCAAACTCTTCACAATAAGTAAAATGAGGGATAGTCGTTACCGACTCAACCATCATTTTTGCCATAATGGCTTTCACACCTTTGATTGGTTCGACTCTATCAGCACTTGATTGACTAACAGTGGTTACTTCAGTCGCCGTAATGGCGGTTGAGGTTGTCACCGTTGGTGCTGTTGATACTGAAACTCCATTTTGTTGATGGCGTTCAATGTCCTCTTTGTAAACACGTCCATTTTTTCCAGTACCCACAACCATCGCAATATTAATATCGAGCACTCGTGCCATGCGGCGTACTGCAGGACTGGCTAATGCCTTACCTTGGGCGACTGGTTCAATGTTTTCTTGGGGCTGAGCAGTTTGAGCTTGAGTGGTAAGTTCAACGGTAACAGCTTGATCATGACTCTGAGCTTCTACTTCAATAGAAAATAATGGCGAGTGCACTTTTGCCAACTGGCCTTTACGGTAGTGCAATTTAACAATTTTACCGGCTTTCATTGCCGGAATTTGCACGAGTGCTTTATCAGTCATCACATCAGCAATAGGCTGGTCTTCAACCACTATATCGCCTTCTTCAACTAACCAATCAACCAATTCACATTCAACAATGCCTTCACCAATGTCTGGCAATAAAAATTCTTCTATGTTTGATTTATTGCTCGTTGGCACATCAATAGTATCAGTATGATGCACCGATGTGTCGTTAACCGGTGTCATGGCTGCTACTGGCGTTTCAGCAACGCTGTCAGTACCTTCACCTTCCATTTCTACTGCATACAATGGCTGATGAACAATGGCAATCTCGCCTTTCGCGTAATAAAGCTTGGTAATTTTTCCAGCATGGGGCGCCGGTATTTGAACTAACGCTTTATCTGTCATTACATCAGCAATGGGTTGATCTTCGGTAACAAAGTCGCCTTCGCTGACCAACCAATCAACCAATTCACACTCAACAACACCTTCGCCGATGTCGGGTAAAATAAAATCTTTAATCATATCTTATTCCTAATACGCCACAGTGGCCTTGATGGCTTCGAAGGTCTTTAACTCATCTGGCATGTATTCTTTTTCATGAATTAATGGATACGGAGTATCTAATCCACATACGCGGTTGATGGGTGATTCCAACGACAGAAAACATTCTTGTTGGATGGTAGCCGCAATTTCACCGGCAAAGCCACCCGTTAATGGTGCTTCATGGTTTATTAACAAGCGACCCGTTTTAGTCACGGATTTTGCAATAGTCTCGACATCCCAAGGAGATATGGTGCGTAAATCAATAATTTCACATGAAATACCTTCTTTTTCGGCACGTTCACAGGCTTTCTCAACCACTTCCATTTGCGCGCCCCAAGCCAATACCGTGATATCACTGCCCTGCTTGATGACTTGTGCTTTGCCTAACTCGATAATGTAGTCTCCAGCCGGAACTTCGCCAACAGAAGCTCTATACAAACGCTTAGGTTCAAAGAAAATAACTGGGTTAGGGTCGCGAATCGACGCCAACAACAAACCTTTAGCTTGTTCTGGGTTGCGCGGAATAACCACTTTTAAACCAGGCGTTTGCGTAAAATACGCTTCTGGTGATTGTGAGTGATAATGACCACCTGCGATACCACCTCCGTATGGCGTACGGAAGGTTAATCCTCCCACATCAAATTGATTACCACTGCGATAGCGAAATTTTGCTGTTTCATTGACGATTTGATCGAATGCCGGGAAAATATAATCGGCAAATTGAATTTCTGCCACGGCGGTCATGCCATATGATGCTAAACCATTAGCAAAACCGGCAATACCTTGTTCAGTTAATGGCGTATTAAAGCATCGATCACGACCGAACTGCTCTTGCAAGCCTGATGTAGCACGAAATACACCACCAAAGTGGCCAACATCTTCACCAAAAATCACCATGCGCTCGTCAGCAGTCATGGCTATTGATAACGCCTCATTGATGGCGTGTAACATATTCATTTGAGCCACGGTTAGAGTCTCCCTGCGCTTTTTGGATAGGCTTTTGGATACTTACTAATGTGTTCTTTCAATTCTTTCAGCTGTTTTCTTAACGCTGGAGTCGGCTTATCAAGCACATCTTCGATAATTTCGTCTAGTTTCGGTATCGGTAACTTTTCAGCCACTTTTACCGCGGCTAAAACCTCTTCGCGATAACGTTCAAATAATTTGGCTTCATCAGCTTCGGTCAGCCAATCTTTGTTCACCATCCACAATTTAAAGCGTTTTACTGGATCGTGTTGTTGCCATTTAGCCTCTTCTTCTTTTGAGCGATATCCCGATGGGTCGTCTGATGAAGAATGCGCCCCCAAACGATAAGTCATCGCTTCGATTAATACTGGTGCATTATGTTCTAGTGCATGAGCTCGAGCTTGTTGTGTGGCAGCTAACACCGCGAGCATGTCATTACCGTCAACACGGATAGTGTGCATCCCATAACCCACACCACGACTAGCAATACCGTTTCCGGCATATTGCTCTTCAGTAGGAGTAGAAATAGCATAACCATTGTTACGACAAAAAAAGATGGTTGGAGACTTAAGCACTGCAGCCATATTTAAACCGGCATGAAAATCACCTTCTGACGCAGCGCCTTCACCAAAATAACAAATGGCTACATTACGTTTGCCTTGTAACTTCATACCATAGGCAACACCTGTGGCTTGTGGAATTTGAGTGGCCAGTGGCGATGAAATGGTTTGGTAATTCAGTTCGCGACTGCCGTAATGAATCGGCATTTGACGACCTTTACCTAAATCTTTCTCGTTACTGAACATTTGATTCATAAATTGTTCAGTCGTAAAACCACGATAACGCAATGAGGCGTGCTCACGATATTGGGCCAAAATGACGTCGTCTTTATCAAGCGCTGCTGTGCTGCCAATAATTGAGGCTTCTTCACCAGTACAGGTCATGTAAAAACTAATTCGTCCTTGACGCTGCGCACCCAACATACGCTCGTCTAATACTCGTGTAAAAACACAAGTATCAAAGATTTTGTCGGCCAGAGCCTTATCGATTACTGGTAGAACCGCATTTTCATAAGTGGTGCCATCAGCTTGCAAAATACGCAAAATGGGGATGTGCAATGACGCTTTGTCTAAGAAGCTGACACGGTGCACTGTTTCATTGGTCAGTGGTGCGTTGCTCATATTATGCTCTTGTTATTGTTGAGCCCTGTTCAACATAAACATGGCTCTATTTATACTATGCGAGTAGACATTACGTTAACGTAAACTACCTATCAATACTTACTCTCACTGTAAACGTATTTTACTCACGATTAACATGTATATATTGCTTTACGACTATTCAATTTTCTCACTTAACGCTGGTACTAAACATAAAACAGTTCGCTGACCAATAGGCACATTTGCATTCGGAAATACGATTGCTTCTTGTGGGTGTTCAACTGTAATGGCATTACCGCCTTCTGTCGCTAACACTTCACCTTGACTAAAGGCACTGAAGTTTTCTACATCACCAGCAAAACTAAACTCAAAATCATCAAAGTGCTTATTAATAGAGCGCGATACTTTATATAAGTTCACCCTAGCGGCATCAAACGCTGGTACTTCTAGCACGATTTCAGTGATTAACTTTTCAAGCATAGTATGAGTTTGAATAAAACGACTCATATCGTTTTGGCCAAATGGCATCACTTTACCTAATTCAACGGTGAAAGCATCTGCTTGAAATTGCTCAGACGAATAATAACTGAACGTGGTCGTTGGCTCATGATGAAACAACATAGTATCAACGCCACATGCCGCCAAAAACATAATTTGCTCGCCACTGAAAGCACGACCTGGGCGGTATGGATAAATCGCGAACTTTTCATGCTTTGAGGCACGTATTGCGGTATGTAAGTCGTAATGAATACGTTGATTGTCGCTATTGGCATTGTAAAAGTCTGCCACGTATTGCTCTAACGCTTTGGCACGATGACGCTCTGGATGGCGTAAACCCTCGCCTTTAGAATGCGCGCCGCTAAATAAACGATTCATGTTTTCGTCAATAAAACGAGTTTTGTTGATAATAGCTGCTGGATTACCAATTAAAAATAAACAACGTTGTTTAGCGATAATTTTTTCGCTCAAAAGATCATGAATTAATTGATTACATATTTCTATTGGCGCGGTTTCGTTGCCGTGCACAGCACTTGATAACACTATGTCTTTAGTTGATGGGGTATTAGGAGTGAACACAATCACCCCAGTATCAAGCACATCCACGCGAGTGTGATTGCTTAAGATAAAATTGAAACTGCCGTCTATTTTGTCTGGATTAGCTAAAGTATAAGCTAGAAAATCATTATCTTTAATTGGATTAGATAACACTATCAACTCCTTGAATGCTTTATTTTATGGCATGATTAATCTTACTGTTGCGCTTCACTTAATCTTACAAATTTTGCATGCCTATTTTTATCAGCGGATTCTAGCATAAGCGACAATATTTTTAATGGAGGCATAAGTTAGATTTATTTATTAATAAAACATTACTTGCAAAAAAAACAAATATTGAACACAATTACGGCCATCTAGACTTCTATAATTTGTTTTAAGGGTTTGTCATGGCGTTAGCAACATTTGGTGCAGGTTGTTTTTGGGGTGTTGAGTATTTTTTCCGTGAAGTTAACGGTGTAATAAACGCTACATGTGGCTACATGGGCGGTAAAGATTCAGCTTTGACTTATAAAGAAGTGAAAACAGGAACCACTGGTCATGCCGAAGTTGTGCAAGTTGAATTTGATCCTGAAGTTATCGATTACAACGAGTTATTAGATGTTTTTTGGAAAAATCATAACCCAACCATGTTGAATATGCAGGGTGGCGACATTGGCACTCAATATCGCAGCACTATCTTTTTTCATGATAAACAGCAAAAAGCCCAAGCCGAAACATCTAAGCTAGCGTTAGCACGCAGTGGTAAATGGGGGCAACGTCATATTGTCACTGAAATTGTACCGATTCAAACATTCCACATTGCTGAGGAATATCATCAAAATTATCTTGAGAAGAATAATTTACCAACCTGTCACCTAGTTTACTAAGTTGGATTAATCCGTATCATTATTATGACAAATTTCCGTTTCAAGCTTGTTGATGCAACACATCTCTCAGCTTGAAGCGGATTATTTACACAATAGATAACCACAATCGATTTCCTACACTTAACTTCGCTTTACCCGCCGATGTAAATTCCATACAATCTCATCTATATTGCTTAAGGCAAGTTATTGGAGAACCAAATCATGAGTGAAGCTCGTCACGTTAACCTACTAATTTTAGGTTCTGGCCCTGCCGGCTATACCGCTGCTGTTTATGCTGCACGTGCAAATTTAAAGCCTGTAATGATCACAGGCATGCAGCAAGGTGGTCAATTAACCACAACAACTGAAGTCGAAAACTGGCCAGGTGATGCTGAAGACTTAACCGGTCCGGCATTAATGGAACGGATGCAAAAGCACGCTGAAAAGTTTGATACAGAAATTATTTTCGATCACATCAATGAAGTGAACTTAACTGAACGCCCTTTCCGTTTAAAAGGTGATAATGGCGAGTTTACTTGTGATGCACTCATTATTGCTACTGGTGCATCGGCTAAATATTTAGGCCTTCCATCTGAAGAAGCTTTTATGGGCCGTGGTGTGTCAGCCTGTGCAACCTGCGATGGTTTCTTTTATCGTAACCAAAAAGTGGCAGTGATTGGCGGTGGTAATACCGCTGTTGAAGAAGCGCTTTATTTAAGCAACATAGCTTCTGAAGTTCACTTAATCCACCGTCGCGATACTTTCCGTTCAGAAAAAATTCTGATCAATCGCCTAATGGACAAAGTGGCTAACGGTAATATCATTTTGCATCTTGACCAAACACTTGAAGAAGTGACTGGTAACGACATGGGTGTAACTGGTCTTAAGATGAAAAGTACTAAAGATGGTTCAGTAAGCGATCTTGAAGTAGCGGGTGTATTTGTGGCCATTGGTCACAGCCCAAATACGGGTATTTTTGCAGGCCAATTAGAAATGAATCACGGTTATCTAAAAGTAAACAGTGGCTTAGAAGGTAATGCAACTCAAACCAGCATTGAAGGTGTTTATGCCTGTGGAGACGTAATGGACCAACATTATCGTCAAGCGATTACTTCTGCAGGTACTGGTTGTATGGCGGCATTAGATGCCGAACGTTATCTAGACGCTCAAAAATAATCACCCCGCTAACGCGAGACAAAAGAGAGCAGTTTATCTGCTCTTTTTTATTGTCCGACAGATATTTTAAGGGAGTATGCACTAACCATTAAACTGCTTTTTGATAAAACA
Organism: Shewanella polaris; assembly: GCF_006385555.1. Taxonomy (NCBI): domain Bacteria; kingdom Pseudomonadati; phylum Pseudomonadota; class Gammaproteobacteria; order Alteromonadales; family Shewanellaceae; genus Shewanella; species Shewanella polaris. The sequence continues at coordinate 2,366,561 of NZ_CP041036.1, forward strand.
CCGCTTCGGTATCGCCAAGTGGATCTTTGTGAATACTTTTATGTTGAAAAGTCATGCCAAGTTTTCTCATAATAGCGATCGATGCTAAGTTATCTTCTACCGCCAGTGCACTAATATGAGTGACTTCATCTATCGCACTCACTACCTCCATCACCGCTTGAGCGGCTTCTGTTGCATAGCCTTTTCCCCAACTCACATATTTGAAACGCCAACCTAATTCAAGATCATGCTGTTGTATATCGGTAAAAAAATGCATAGGTCTAACTAACACCCAACCTAAATACTGGCCACTTAATCCGTGTTTATCATTTTCAATACAATTGAGTGCATGAACTTTCCATAATCCCCAGCCTTTATCTGGATTTAAATATTGAGCCAATCGAGGGATCATCACCGTATCTATCTGTTGTTGAGTCGTTTTGTTGCCACCATTTAAAAAGTGCATTACCCGTTCGTCTTGGTCTAGTTCAAATAATAATGCGCTGTCATCAAGAGTCATTAATGATAACTGTAATCTAGTGGTGTTGTTTATGTGCACAATAATATCCCTGTAATTTTAAATGCAATTTACTCACATATCTTTGACACACAAGTTTACACAATGAAACAACAAAAAATAAACATTTCGATTAACATATAAAGTAGAAATAAGACTATTAGCTTTGGTATGGCTATCGTCAAATAAATTTATTGCAAAGATAAAGCATTATTAAGAGGAAGGATTGTGGCTACTAAAAAGCAAATCATATTACCCATCATAGTATTAGGCATTGGTATAGCCGGTTTAGTTGGGATAGCTGCATTAAAAAAGCCCCCTGAAGAAAAGCCCCCACTTGATACCACACCATTAGTGTCTGTTGAAACAATAGAATATAAACCCATGACCTTTTCGGTAAGCTCATACGGTGTAGTTGCAGCCAAATATGATACTGAACTTGTTTCGCAAGTTAGCGGTGAAATCATTTATTTAGCCGATAAATTCGTTAAAGGCGGTTTTGTCAAAAAAGGCGAGATATTGGCTAAGATTGATCCAAGTGATTATGACGCAGGATTATTAGATGCACAGGCTAATCTTGCCTCATCAAAAGCCACTATGGTTCAAGAACGTGCTAATGCAGAAGTTGCTATTCGTGAATGGGCAGAAATAACCAGCAGTAAACCAACAGATCTTAGTTTACGTAAACCGCAATTGGCACAAGAATTAGCAAAGTTAAAAAGTGCCGAAGCGGGTTTACTTCGTGCGCAACGTGATCTGGAACGCACCATTATCCGCGCCCCGTATGATGCACTTATTTCCAGCCGTGAAATTGGCTTAGGTGCATACGTCACCACAGGCAGCAAACTTGGCCACGTTTACAATACAGATACAGCAGAAATTCGTTTGCCTTTAGCTGACAAAGAAATGCAATACCTAGATCGAAAAGGCACCCATGCAGAAGTGCGTTTAGTCGGTAACTTTGCTGGCAGTAAACAACAATGGATCGGTAAAATAGTCCGCAGTGAAGGGGTGGTTGACAGTAAAAGTCGAATGACTTATCTGGTTGCTGAAGTTGATGATCCATACGGACTTAACAGCGATAAAAACGAATTACGTTTTGGCACTTATGTAACCGCTCATGTTGAAGGCAATGATGCTGGTAAAGTGGCCATTATTCCACGTCATTTAATCGTCAATGGCTTAGTCGCTGTTATGGATAACGATAAAACATTACGTTATAAACCGGTGACCATTATTCGCCAACAAGGTGCTGACGTAGTTATTTCTGATGGATTAGCATCAGGAACACAAGTGATTACATCTGCACTTGATTATCCAATGGAAGGCATGAAGCTGGCTCTGCCAGAAGATAAAATCCAACAAGAAGAGTCACTAGAAACCAAACAGACTGAACTTGCAATGGAAGGTGAGTAAATATCATGGCAGATACTAATAAAGGCATCATTGCTTGGTTTGCCCGCAATAGTGTGGCAGCAAATTTATTGATGATCATCATCATACTTGGCGGCTTATTAACCGCCAATACCATCCGCAAGCAGTTCTTCCCAGCAGTTGAAGTTAATTGGATACAATTCAGCGCAGTTTATCCAGGTACTGCACCACAAGAAGTGGAAGAAGGCATTACCATTAAAATTGAACAAGCCTTAGAAAGTGTTCAAGGATTAAAACGGGTCATTACGTATTCTAACCGCAATATGGCGCAGGGATATTTTCAGGTTGAAGATGCCTACGACCCACAGGTCGTATTAGAAGAAGTAAAGTCAGAAATTGACTCAATCTCAACCTTCCCCGGCGGCATGGAGCCTCCAAAAGTTGAACGGATTAAATTTCGCCAAGAAGTGATGTATTTAAGCCTTTATGGTGACTTAAACCAAAAGCAACTCAAAGATTTAGGTGAACGCATTAATGATGAAATCATGCAACTGCCTGGCGTTAACATTAGCGAATACTATAGCGGTTTGAGTTATGAAATTGGCATAGAGGTCAGTAAAGACCGTTTGCGCGAATTTGGCTTAACATTTAACGATGTGGCTGAGGCCGTTCGTGGTTATTCACGCAACATGTCTGCTGGACAAATTAAAGCAGAAAATGGCTACATCAATTTACGTGTTCAAAACCAAGCCTATGTTGGTTACGAGTTTGAGCAGCTGCCGTTATTAACCTTAGATGATGGAACTAAGATTTTATTGGGTGATATTGCCAGCGTAAATGATGGTTTTGAAGAAGGCATTCAATACTCAAAATTTAATGGCAAAAATTCAGTGACCTTTTTCATTGGTGCAGCTAAGAATCAAAGTATTACCGATGTTGCTGATACTATTAATACTTTTGTTGAAAAACAACAAAAAATACTACCACAAGGTGTAAAGCTCGAACCTTGGGTAGACATGACTTACTACTTAGATGGTCGTTTACAGTTAATGCTCGACAGCATGAAGAGTGGTGCGATATTAGTCTTTATTATGTTGGCTTTATTTTTACGGGTTCGATTAGCTTTTTGGGTGATGATGGGTCTGCCAGTGTGTTTCTTAGGCACTCTACTTTTTATGCCAATGGGTTTTATCGACGTCACCATTAATGTTATTAGCTTATTCGCCTTTATTTTAGTGCTGGGGATAGTGGTCGACGATGCCATTGTGATGGGCGAAAGTGCCCACAGTGAATCTGAAGAACACGGTCAAAGCATTGAAAGCGTTATTCGCGGCGTTAAAAAAGTCGCTATGCCTGCAACTTTTGGGGTCCTGACGACTATTGCAGCGTTCTTACCCATCACAATGGATGACGGCCCCTCTTCGGCATTTGGCCAAGCAATTGGTTTTATTGTTATTTTATGTTTATTGTTTTCATTAATAGAATCAAAGTTGATTTTACCTGCGCATTTAGCACATATGAAAAAACCAACAATCGTTAAACCCGGCTCAAAGAACCCAATAGATTGGCTGCGTAACGGCGTCAATTTTGTTCAAGGCAAAATTGATCGTGGTTTAAATATCTTTATTAAATCTGTCTATCGCCCTTCCCTAGAATTAGCCGTTGAGTATCGCTATGCGGTTATTATGCTATTTATTAGTTTGATCTTGCTCTGTGTTGGGCTGTATATGGGCGGTGTCATCCGCTTTATCGGTCAACCTAAAATTCCACATGACTTTCCAAGAGTCACAGTTGAGATGAATGTTGATGCATCAGAAAAGTCGACGCTAGCTGCGGCATTAGCTATTGAGCAGACGTTATATGATGTTGATAAAAAAATAGAACAACAATACGGTCAGAAAATGATTTCTGATATGCAGGTTGATCTAAAAGGGCAAACTACTGCTGAAGTGATGACCAAATTAGTCGACCCATCACTCAGACCAATGGATACTTTTGCTTTAGCTGATTTATGGCGTAAGGCGATGCCACAAATTCCAGGGGTTAAATCGTTCAGCATTCAAGACAGCTTAATAGGCGGCGGTCGTGAAGACGGTGATATTAGCTTCAGACTTGAAGGTAAAGATGAAGCTCAGTTAGTAGCAGCGTCATTAGCCCTTAAAGACAAGCTTAATTCACTTAAAGGCGTCAGCGATGTTAACGACAGTCGTCAATCTAGTGCCAAAGAAGTACAGTTCCAATTGAAACCGTTAGCCAACGCATTGGGCTTAACCTTAGCCAATATTGCTTCGCAAGTGGGGAACAGTTTTTACGGTCTTGAAGCACAGCGTATAATTCGCAATGGTGAAGAGATCAAAGTGATGCTTCGTTATCCGGAAGAACAGCGTAATTCAATTGCACTGGTTCAAGATGTCATGATTAACACCCCACAAGGTGCTGAGTTACCCTTATCTGAAGTGGCGGAAATTAAAGTGGTTCAAGGCGTTAACAGTATCCGCCGCGAAAATGGTAACCGCACCATTAATGTCTGGGCCAATGTTGATGCTGATCAGACAGAACCGTTTAAATTGGCGAAGGATATCCGTGATAACTTTATGCCAGAGTTACTGACAAAATACCCTCGTGTGCATAGTGAAGTTTCTGGCAGTATTCAAGAGCAATTAGACAGCGCAGATACCCAAATGCGTGACTTTATTTTATCGCTATTGCTCATATACAGCTTGTTAGCTATTCCACTACGCTCATATATTCAGCCCGTTATGATCATGTCCGTTATCCCGTTTGGTGTTATCGGATCGGTTATGGGACATCTTATCTTAGGCATAGATTTAAGTGTGTTATCGATGTTCGGTATTATTGCCGCTGCGGGTGTAGTAGTGAATGACTCGTTAGTGATGGTGGACTATGTCAATAACTCCAGAAAAGCTGGCGTGCCGATGAAACAGGCTGTTCTTAATGCTGGTTGCCGCCGTTTTAGGGCTATCATGCTTACCTCATTGACAACATTTATTGGGTTAGTGCCAATTATGGCAGAGACCAGCATGCAAGCCCAAATGGTGATCCCTATGGCGGTATCATTAGCCTTTGGGGTACTGTTTGCGACTGTGGTGACCTTATGCCTCATTCCATGTTTGTATATTGCCATTGAAGACGGAAAAGCATTGATCCGCAAAGTTATCAATATATATGCCCCTGCCCCAGCTAATACTGCAACCGAGCAGTATTAACTCCGGTGGAAATCATCAATACCAGCAAGATTAAATAACAACAATGACAAAGGGCCTTAAAGGCCCTTTTTTGTCGCTGTTTTTTATGACCATGTTCTATTGAAAAGAGTGTATGCGCTAAAATCAACCCTAGCTCATTGCATTTATGCTGCTACTATTAGTGGTTAAAGTTTGGCTGAGCAATTGGTTTTATTAATAAAATATCAACTGACTAAAAATGTATCTTTAAGGTTATTCGGTAAAATATTATGCTAGTCTAGGTTAAACGAATCAGGTCAACCTCACCGTGTTTATTGCTAGCCAACTAAGGTAACAATTTATGAGTCAACGCAGCATTAATGCCTTGTTTAAACCCACTTCAGTAGCGGTTATTGGCGCCTCAAATGGTAATAAGCGCGCGGGTAAAGCAATCATGAAAAACCTGCTTTCTAGCGGTTTTTCTGGACCAATAATGCCCGTCACCCCTAAGTACACAGCAGTTATGGGCGTATTGGCTTATCCCAATATTGAAGCATTACCCATTAAACCCGATTTGGCCATCATTTGTACTAATGCATTAAAAATTCCTCGTATCGTTGAGCGCTTAGCTCAGTTTGGTTGCAAAGTGGCTATTATTATTGCCTCGGGTATGGCATCTCAAACAGACGAAAATGGTAATAACCTACTAGATTTAACCAAACAATATGCCAAGCGATACGGCATGCGTTTGTTAGGCCCAAATAGTCTGGGGATGATTTTACCTACGATAGGGCTTAACGCCAGTTTAGCGCATGCTGGTGCAATTCAGGGGAAGATAGCCTTTGTCTCACAGTCAGCGGCAATCTGCACCACAGTTCTGGATTGGGCCAACAATAAAGGTATTGGCTTTTCATCATTTATATCATTGGGTGATGCCACCGATATTGACTTTGATGAGTTACTTGACTATTTAGGCCGTGACAGTAAAACCAGCGCCATTATGTTGTATATCGATTCGATTAATGAAAAACGTCATTTTTTATCAGCTGCCCGTGCCGCCTCACGTAATAAACCTATTTTTGTGATTAAATCTGGTCGCAGTCGTGAAGGAGTACAAGCTGCAATGCTTCATACTGGTGGCGTTGGCGGCAATGATGCTGTTTATGAAGCAGCCTTTAGACGTGCTGGTATGTTAAGAGTTAATGATTTAATCGAATTGTTTGCAGCAGTTGAAAGTCTTGCTCATTCGGCTCAGCTTAAAGGTGAGCGATTGGTCATTATGAGTAATGGCGGTGGCCCAGCAGTGCTTGCCGCAGATGAATTAATCATAAAAGGTGGTAAATTAGCTAAGTTGTCAGATAAAACCGTCGATGAACTTAATGCTATTTTACCCAGCACCTGGTCTAAACAAAATCCTATCGACATGATTGGCGATGCCGATAGTCAGCGCTATGCAGACACATTAAAAGTTCTGATGAGCAGTAATGATACAGATACTATTCTGGTGCTACATTCACCGTCTGTGTTAGGAGAAAGTGTTGAAATTGCCAACAGTATTATTGACACCATTAATCAACATCCTCATCGACATCGATTAAATATTCTCACTAACTGGAGCGGCGAAGATTCGGCTTATCTTGCCCGCAAGCGTTTCACTAAAGGAGGTATACCGACCTATCGGACCCCAGAAGGTGCAGTGAGAGCTTTTATGCACATGGTTGAATACAGTCGCAACCAAAAATTATTACAAGAAGTGCCGCAGTCAATACCTGATAACATTCCCACCGACAGCAAAACCGCACGAGCATTATTGCAACGCGCATTAGATAATGGTCAAACAGTGGTTGAAACCCATCAAGCCGGAGATATATTAAAAGCTTACGGCCTAAATACCATTGATACTCGTTTTGTTAAAGACGTAGATGAAGCGGTAAATGTTGCCAACCAAGTGGGATATCCGGTGGCATTAAAAGTACAATCGCCCGACTTGCTGTATAAATCTGATGTTCATGGTGTGGTGTTAAATTTAGACTCAGACGAAGATGTTAGTCACGCGGCGCATTCGATTATAGATCGTGTGCATCAAATTAATCCTTCGGCCAAAATTGACGGATTAATTATTCAAAAAATGGCCTTAACTGCTGGCGCGCAAGAAATTAGAGTGTCGGTGATTAATGATCCAGTATTTGGCCCAGCTATCTGTTTAGGTGAAGGTGGATCTGAATGGGACCCTACACGTGATGCAGCCGTTGCCCTGCCTCCGTTGAATATGGCGTTGGCACGTTACATGGTGATCCAAGCGCTTAAAACGCAAAAATTGCATGACCGTCATTTACCACTTGGTCTCGACATGAATGCCTTGTGCGTAATGCTAACTCAAATTTCGCACTTGATAATTGATTGTCCTGAAATAGCTGAAATAGACATTAATCCTGTTTTGGCTGCTGGTGAGAAAATAACATTATTAGACGTTAATATGCGCTTGCATGATACCCCACAAGACAACATTAACCGATTGGCTATTTTGCCTTACCCTAAAGAATTAGAACAATCCACCACCTTAAAAAATGGCCTTCATGTCATGTTAAGACCCATTCTGCCAGAAGATGAACCCAAGCACTTGGACTTTGATAATTCATTAAGTGATGAAGACAGATACAAACGTTATTTTGGAGTCAGATCGCAAATGACGCATGAAGAAATGGCGGTGTTAACTCAAATTGATTATTCACGTGAAATGGCATTTATTGCAACCACTATGACAGAAGATGGTGAAGAGCTTACTTTAGGGGCTGTAAGAGCCTCTATCGACCCCGACAATACTGAAGCCGAGTTTGCCATGGCGGTACGTAGTAATTATCAAGGTATTGGCTTAGGTAAATTATTGCTTGAAAAACTCATCGCCTACTACAAAACCAACAATACAATTGCATTAACTGGATTTACTATGTTTGAAAATCGTAACATGGCGAATTTAGCTAAATCGCTTGGCTTTACCGTATCATTTGATATGGAAGAACATCTCATTAAAATGCAAATGCAACTTCAACCCAAAGAAAAATAATCGTTATGTTCCTAATCTAAAATAGGATTCATATTTAATCGATTACAAGATGCCAGCAATGACTAAAATGGACTTTATGTCATTGCTATAAGTCATCAATTTTATTTATAGATTCGTTCAAGTCCATGTAAAAATGCATTTTTTTGTTCTGCAACTACACAACTCGCCATAAATTTGAATAAATATAACCCTTTTAGTGCTACAGAACGTTTACTGAATATAACAAGGACAAATTGACTAATTATACCAACCACAATAATTATCTGTTTTAGTATGATGAACGGTAACATTGAAGTGAATCATTAAAAGGAAAATATATGCTTAAATTACCACTTTCTCTAACTATATTACTCATCTGTGCCACAACGATAATGACTTGTTTATACTCGCCATTTGCCCATGCGGCCAATCCAGAAGGTAAGATAAACATTGTTAGCACAGTAATGAATTCCGATGATTATCAAGCATTAAGCGCGACCAAAATGTATCCTGTTCCTGAGGCCGGAATGGTGCAACATATTCTCACCTTACCGGCTCTCAATAACGAGCAACAATACCTACTGGAGGTACAAATAGGCCAACAGAAAATGGTGGATTGTAATAAGGTCAGACTTATCGGAGAAATAAGCAGCTTATCATTGCCTGGTTGGGGATACATTTATTATCAAGTCGACAATATTATTCAAGGCCCTAATACGCTAATGATGTGTACAGAACCCAAAAAAGAAAAATTTATTGTTCTCAATAAAAGTATGACTCAGCCTTATGACAGTCGACAACCGATAGTTTTTTATTTACCTGAAGGTACTGATTTACGTTATCGAGTATGGGAAACTGCAAGCGATTATGTGTTTAGTGGACAATAACCCAATCAATTAGAGCTAATAGCCATTTTGTCAGTCAAACAGTTGAATGTAGACAGATAATATCTAAACTTATTCATTAGTTCAGTGCCAATATTATCATGTAAGAAAAATCAAACACTAAAATGGTTCATTTATAATTAAATAACTTTACTACACTAAAATAAATCATTCATTAATGCTCAGTACACTTGATGTGTACAGAACATTAAGCATTGATGTTAATAGCGGCGAACCCTAACGACTTGCATAATTTCAATTTCAAACCCGCCCACAACTTCTTTTGATGGGTAATAAATCAAATTGACTTTATGGTCTAACAAACTCTTGAATCGTTGAGGTCGTTTGTATTTAAATGGCACATCGCAATCTTTAATCATCAAGGTTTGCAAAAACCATTCTCCAACTTGACGCTGAATATGAGATACCACAGTAACGCCTTCACTTTGTATTAACTCACCATGTCGCTCTAACAATATTTCAGGAACAGGTTTCATGAATTTACCTTCTTAACAGTATCCAGAATATCTTGATATCGATAAGCACTAAAACGTCCAAAACCTTCTAATTGCTTAACTTTCAAGCGACTAAACATTGGCATGACCATTCCAGCAAGGAATTTAGCCTGCGTAGCAATGGATGGAGTGGGTAACGATTTTGCCTGAGCCACTAACGTTAATGGTTCAAGCAATGTTGTAACAGTGGCTGAGTCTGGTAACGGAGCCAAAGCTTGTTTTGATAATATTGCAATTTGCCCACGACAAACGCTGCAGTGTCCACAGGCTTGTGGCACCGAGTGATCATCGAAATATTGAGCTAAATTGGCACTTAAACAACGATCAAGCTGAAAAAAATCGACTAGCTTACCAATCCGTACAATTTCTTTATGTTCATTGTCACTAAAATATTGACTGAGTTGCGATGTCAATTGTTGTAATTGCTGCGGGGTTGCTAGTGCCTGCTGTTGTACATCATACACTTGAGTGATTTTTTTTGTTTCAAGAATTATCGAATTCTGATCAGCTAAATAATCTAATGCTGCGACAACCCGCTGTCGATCACAGCCATGTTGTTGATATAAACTATCGAAATCGAGAGCGCCCCATACCTTTTTAAATTGTGTATGGCTAAAAATCTGATTCAGAAACTGCTGGCGATCGTCATTGAATCGACTAAGAATAAGCTGTTGATCTTCTACAAACCGATATTTAAATTCTGCAAAATAAGCATAACTTGGACGGATCACACCTAATAATTCTAATTGCACAAAGAGAGTTTTCAACGGCAATGATCGAATATTACACGCTGTAGACAATGGTGATTCTTGTACTTCCCAACGGCCATTCTCGGTCTCATTCGCGATTATAGTTAACAACTGATCAATATTGTGTGGTTCAGGCGTATCACCGTAAACAAAATTCTCAACAGTATTCAATCCGTCTAAGTTAGCTAACGTAACACAATGAGACAAATGTCCATCTCGCCCTGCTCGGCCAATCTCTTGGCTATAATTTTCGATAGACTTAGGTAAATCAAAATGAATAACAAATCGAATATCTGATTTATCAATACCCATTCCAAATGCAATTGTAGCCACTATTACTTGAATTTGATTGTCCATAAATTGTTGTTGAATACGTTGACGGACAGTTTGATCCATACCCGCGTGATAAGCAGCAGCATTGATACCTTGACGTATTAAGTGTGCTGCTACGTCCTCAGCAGTCTTCTGTAAGGTTACATAGACAATACCGGCACCAGTATACTCTTTTACGGTCTCGACAAGCTGAGCGAGCTTATGCTGCTGGCTGATGGCAATAACTGACAAATCTAAGTTAGCTCGATAAAAACCGGTTTGTATCACCTGTTGTGTTGATAAACCAAAACGCTTAGCCATATCCAATTTAACTTGTTCTGTCGCCGTTGCGGTCAATAGTAAACTTTGAGGAATTGAAAATTCTTGACAGTATTGCGGAATTTTTAAATAGTCGGGCCTAAAATTATGCCCCCATTCAGAAATACAATGCGCTTCATCAACCACCAGCAGAGAAATCGGAACAGACTTAAGGAATTGCCTAAATCGTTCATTCTTAAAACGTTCAACGGACACCATTAAAATCCGTGTGCGTTGCTCACGAACATCACGCATGACTTGTTGAGTTTGATCATAGGTTAAACTTGAATCGATACTGGCAGCCGCAATACCCTTACTTGCTAAAAAAGCCAACTGATCTTTCATCAATGCTAATAAAGGTGAAATAACCAAGGTCAAATGAGGTAATTGCTGAGCACAAAACTGATAACACAATGACTTACCTGAACCTGTCGGGAAAATGGCTAACGCTGAATGACCAGATAATATGGTTTCAATAACCGCTTGTTGGCCTTCTCTAAACCCATCAAAACCAAATTGTTGCTGTAATAATTGATGCAACCCCTGATGATCAAGAGCCAGTGCATTGTCGTCTGCTTTTAAGACTTGTTGGTGTGCTAAAGGGGTCATATAAAATCCTGATAATAACCCCAAATGATAAGGGCCTGTTGATCTTTGCCGGTTAATTTTTGTTCGAGACAAAGCAATTAACGATGTAGGAATTTGGCAATGAACAACAAGATTACATTAACGTTTACGGGCAATATATTGGTTGATCAATTGTGTCAGTTTATCTTCAAAACGTTCTTCAATTTCATCAAGGTTTTGACTGAATGATTCAATAAATTTAACGGCTTTGTCGCGTGATAGCACCTTGCCTGCAAGACTGTATTGTATTTCAATCAAGTTTTTGTCAAATCGAGGAGCCAAAAACCAATGGCAAACATCAGAATTCAAGTTAACTAAGGCTTGTTCGGCAACATGACAAAAAGTGTCAATATGATTGACACCATCAGGTCCTAAGCAACCCGGTTCAAGACGAAACAAAATCACTAGTTTTTTAGTGCTGATTTCTCTTGCACTGTTTATCAACTCTTCCATAGTGTTTACGACAAAGTCCTTAATAAAAAGATTTATACATTAAGTTTGAAGCCTCATTTACCAAAGTAAACATAGATCATAGGCGTTCAGTTAGCATCCCGCAATCGAACTCAATATGCAAATGTTTAACTGCAATTAATCGGTTTAATAGCGCAAAATCGACTATTCAACGCCATTGTGACTGGCTTTTAAAGCTTGATTGAATGCATCAATAAACTCAGAAATTGGTATTATGGTCTCTTTTAATCGACGGTTACGTCCCAACAACGAAGATTCAACAAACAGATCAAACCAAGTGGCTAATGCTAATCCGTTTTGCGGTTCTTGAGCTGCCGTTAATGCCAATGCCGCGACTTCAGCGGTACCGAGCTGAAAATCATGACTTCCTTTACGTAGCGCATAAGTTGCTAAGGTATCTGGTGCGAACGATAACACTGGCATTTTCTGCAAATACGGGCTTTTACGATACATTTTGATTGCTTCACGCCAACTACCATCAAGCATTACCAACAGTGGGGTTTTAGTTTGACCTTGTTCAATTGATAAGTCTGCGGCCGTTATTTGTTCCACAATGACTTGATCGCTCTCAACATATTGTTGGGGAAATACTAAAAATGGTTGGTATTTCGGATGATCTAATAACGCTAACATTGCACTATCTGTATCTGTTCTAGTCCATAAGAACGCATGAGTGTCCGGAATTAAGTCAGCAATTAAACGGCCACTATTGGTGGGTTTTAAGACTTCATCGTTATACATTATCAACATAAAGCTGACGTTTGTATTTAAATATTGACGATATTGACAGGTACAAAATAATTCACCCAAACGGCACAAATTACACCTAATTAGCTTTTTTCCGCGGGCACCATAAGGTTTTGTCGACAGTGATTTACGGTATTCATACAAACGATGAACAGCATGAATAGGAGGCTTGCACACTTTGGTTGACGTTTCTGACATTTAAAGGCTCTGAGATGAAAAAAATTCACCACCAATGTTGGTGGTGAATAATAATAAACATTTACAACTGGCTATAAAATACGACGCAATAAAAAATCTGCTTTTAACCGACGAATTCGGTTCATGATTTTCTTCACTGGTTTAGGGTATTTTTGCAAGGTATCAATTTGGCTGTAATGATATAAACGCTCAGTGTGGAGCAAAATATGCTGTTGCTCTTTAATAAAAGATTCTTTCCAACAACCACTCTCATCATGCAACAATAAACCATTCTCTAAATCTAAAGCCCACGCTCGAGGGTTTAAGTTTGAACCCGTGATGAGATGTTTACGGTTATCAGCGCTGATCCCTTTTAAATGAAAACTATTAATACCATTTTTCCATAAATGAATATTGAGCTGACCATTTTCAATTGCCCACTGTTGATTTTTAGCAAACTTACGCAGCGATTGTTCGTACATGTAGGGCAAAGCACCAATGGTGGTAAAATCTTGATCGGGTGGAATATAAAAATCGTTAGCGGTTTTGTCACCTACAACAATATCAATTTTTTTGCCTTCACGCAGATGCCTGGCTAATGCACGAGTTAATACGGTTGGCGGGTTGAAATACGGCGTACAAATAAAAAGTTCTTTAGAGGATGAATCGACTAACTGAACAATAGTGTCATTCAACTGATTATTTTTTCGACCTAATCCTATTAATGGTGTAACGCGATTGCCTTCTGTGGTTGAGGCATACTGATAACGAACATGAGACAACCGGTGCTTAAAGCTTTTTACATCGTTCTTCTCTGGGTTATCTTCATTGCTAATCGTTTGACTTAATATACTCACAGCAGGATCGCTAATAATGTGTTGTTTTATCATGTCACGCATACTGCGGGCCAACTCAGGGCAATTTATGACATGGTATCGATCAAAACGATATTTTTCTTGTTGCTGTAAATAAATATTGTTAATGCTCGCGCCACTGTAAATAACAGTGTCGTCAATAAGAAAACCTTTAAGGTGTAACACCCCCATAAATTCACGAGACTTAACTGGCACACCAATAATGTCAAACGGGTGTGTAGCTTCGTCCATTAATTTACGGTATAAAATATAGTTGCCGCTGTCGCCTTTTTGGCCAATTAATCCTCGGCGGGCACGATGATAATCAACTAATATTTTTATATCTAACTGTGGGTTTTGAGCTTTTGCGTCTAATAACGCCTGCAATACTTCACGGCCAGCTTCATCATCTTCAACATATAATGCTGCGATGTATATTGAAGAAGTTGCCGATGCAATTTTAGTTAATAAGGCTTGCTTAAAATCTTTTGGATTAAGCAACCAAGACACAGCATCTGCATTTAGGGCAATACCACCTAGCTTATCCAGCAAGGCATCCTCCTTAAAATGGGTGGCCATTACAATAATTGGTAATGGGATTACATTAAAAAACATCACAGCGATATATTTTAATTGTGAGCACGCTGATGAAATATGTAGCCAATACTATTTGCCATGTTTATACGCAAATGTTTAGCGTCGAGTTGAGGGAGTTATTCAACTTCTACCTCATTCATGATGTTTCTGTTAACGCCATATCGATAGTGTTCGCGAGACAGCATCATAAAAATAAATCTAGCAGTATGATAATAAATCGTAGCAATTCTCTCTGCTCAACTATATAAATCACCAGTTATAATTTGCAAATTTGCTGCTACTATCACGCTAAGGTATCACTTTTATAACTGTTGCTTGAGTTTGGCATTCTATCAAGCTGATAGAAATTACCGACTAACAAGGTGATGAGCAAGATTTTTCTCACTTAGCAGCGGTTTTAGTGCACTTTTTTGTCGATAATTAGAGCATGATAACTAGATTGCTGGTTAACTAGGCAGCTTAGGAGACCGCCAAACATGGATAAATACATTTTAAAAAAACTTAAAATAGGTAAATTTAAGCAAAAATCATCAAATGCGTATCAGCAGAGGATATCATCAGCTACCATAACTTATCGTTAATAAATTCATGATGTAGGCTTTTATGACCGCAATGCTTTGCTTTCTCCTTCGGCCTCAGTCATCTTATGAGAATCACACGTGGAATTTTACTCGAACTTTATGGCTATTAAGTGCTTTTATTGTTTCAAGTATGCCTTGTGTTGTTATGGCAGAAGAACCCCTTAGCCAGTCAGCACTCAATCAACAACAAACTCCATCGACCCAAATCAATCATATTAACCAGCAACCTGCTGCCTTGTATTTAAATAATATGCTGCAGTTACTAAAACCAATGCATTCACAGTTAGGTATAACCGTTTGGGATATGTCTAATCAAAAAATGGTATTTGAGTACAACAATCAATCATTAATGCAACCGGCCAGCGTTCAAAAACTGTTAACCGCATTAGCGGCAACCAAGCAATTAGGTAAGGATTTCAGCTACCAAACTCGATTAACGACCTTAGCACAACAACCGCTTGATAAAAGCCAAATTGAAAATGGTATTTACTCAGGTGATATTTATATCGAATTTAGCGGTGACCCGACCTTAACATACCAAGATTTGCAGTTGTTACTCGCTTCCTTAAGTAATTTGGGGATTACTGAAGTGACAGGTAATATTATATTGGCCAGCGATCAAGATAGCCAATTGCAGGCACCAGGATGGGTTTGGGATGATTTAGGGATCTGTTATGCTGCCCCGATTTCACCTTATATTATTGATAAGAATTGTGTTTATGGTCGATTAGCCACAACAGGCTACAATAAAATAGCTAAGATCACCATGATGGGAAATAGACCAATTGAAATCACTAATGATGCTTATTTTGTCACACCAACCATTAATCGTGCAGTGGCGATCCCCGCAGTTAAGCCATTAACCGATGATACTGATGCTCTCCCTTCGCACTTAACTGAGTCCGTGCCACAATGTCATCTAACCTTGCGTCGCTTCGATAATAACCGTTATCACCTTAGTGGCTGCCATGTTGGGGCTAAATCATTACCATTAGCAATAGCCATTACCGAACCACAACTTTATGCTCAACAAATAGTAGCTAAGCAACTCGCTGCTTTAGGTATTGTACACAAGCAACCTATTACTGTAGGAAAATTGAGTACGGAACCAGAGTTTATTGCTCAACGACAAATTATCGCCAGCCACCAATCTGCGGCGTTACCGCAATTATTAGAAACCATGTTACTAAAATCAGATAATTTGATTGCCGACAGTTTATTGAAAAAGCTGGGAGAAGATTATTATCAGGCACCAAGTGATTTTGCTCGCAGTAGTCAAGCATTGAAAACGATTCTGTACTCAATTGGCATTGACTTATCCAATGCAAATATTGCTGATGGCTCAGGTTTATCACGTTATAACTTACTCACGCCTGAGCACGTATTAACCGTACTTACCACTTTGTATCAACAACCTGAATACCGTTTCTTGCTTGATTTATTACCAGAATCAGGTGTCAGTGGTACCTTACGCTATAAACGATATTTCAATAAGTCTCCGTTGAAACATCATGTGTTTGCCAAGACTGGCAGTATGCTAGGTATTGCTAACTTGGCTGGCAGAGTTAATGTCAGTAATGGTCATGACTATTTATTTGTATTATTCGAAAATGGTTTGAGCCCACAAATTAAAAAACAACAAAAGGCACCTTTTTCTGCGGTTTTTTTACAAACCATGATGGACTTGCCTAGATAAGAAGATGAAGCCGCAATGCATTAAGCTTGTGGCGATCATTTTCCCGTCATTAATTGCTCTAATGCCACCAGCCAAAACAACATAGAAAAAGCCGTTACGATTAATCTCCTACGTAACAATAATTTTGCTTAATCATCTTATATCTACACTAATTTCCATTCAGCACTGGCACATATTTTAACTTGCTATAACATTGCTATCAGTAAGTTAAAAATTTCAATGTTTTACCGGGTGGGTTTATTATGGATAAGCAAGTCAGTTCTCGTGGCACAAAAGAAAAAGCACTTCGTTTAAATTTAGACGAGAAAAAGTACGGAACCATTGTCGAGATTGGTGCTGGTCAAGAAGTCGCGCGTAACTTTTTTGTTGCGGGTGCTGCAGCAGGAACGATAGCGAAAACCATGTCGGCCTACGATATGAAATTCTCAGATGCCATTTATGGTGTTCAAGAAGATGGCCGATATGTGAGTAAGGCCCGTGTATTAGCCATGATGGAACAAGAATTCGATCTCGTTGTCGATCGTGTTGGCAGTGTACGCTCAAAATCATCGCGTTATTTTAGTTATGCCACTACTGTATCGGCCAAAAGTTTTAATCGTAAAAACGAATGCCATGCATGGTGTGGCGTGCGTATTCAAATGTACCCAGGTGCCGAACCGTCTAATATAATCGTTCACGTTCGTATGTTTGATGACAGTGCAGAAGCACAACAACAAGCGTTAGGTATTTTAGGGGTTAACCTAATTTACGCCAGTTACTACTATTTTGAAGACCCAAAGAAAATTATTGATTCGTTAACCGACAGCTTGAAAGCCAATCGAATAGAAATTGACTGTATCGACTTTCAAGGTCCCTACTTTGAAGATGTCGACAATCAGACAAAAAACATTCATCTTATTCGCAGCTGGAAAACCCGCGCTATCATGTTCAAAGCAGATGGTAATGTCGCTATACCAGCCGATATGCTTTACAAAAAGAATGTATTAACCATTCGCGGGTCATTTAAACCAGTGACTAATCTCAATGTCGATATGATAGAGCAAGGCTATAAAGCCTTTTCCTTGCTCGAAGGTGTTAATAATAAAAATACTGTTTTGATCGCTGAAATTTCGTTAAACGATCTACACGGTAAAGACGCCAACATGACAGAAAAAGACATCATGGAGCGAGTCAAGTTACTGAATGTTTTAGGTTACAACGTAATGATATCGGACTACACCCGTTATTTCTCATTACGTGCTTATTTCCGTCAATATACCCAATTACAAATCGGTATCGTGGTGGGCATTGTTAATATTAAACAGATTTTTGATGAAGAATATTATCGTGGTATGGAAGGCGGTATTCTCGAAGCCTTTGGTAAGTTATTCCCTGATAATACCCGCTTGTTTGTCTACCCCGAACGAGATGAAAAAGACGAGCTCAATGACTTAAATACTGTCAGTGTTCCCAATAATCTACGCTATTTATTCCGCCATGTAATCGATAATGGTTTTATCACCAGTATTGAATCTAGCAATCCTGATTTGTTCAATATTTTTTCTCGTGAAATTTTACAGCAAATTTGTCGAGGTCAAGGAGAATGGGTGGACGCGGTTCCAGAAGCTGTCAGTAAGGTCATTATGGAACAAAAATTATTCGGCTATCGTGGATAATAACAGCATATAAATGTGACGCTATCACTGCGTTGCTATCACTAAGTTAAATCTCTTATCATTAATTGATTTCATTTTTAGTTTTATTACGCAAAAAACGATTTAGTACACTATCTTATAGAATGGCTAACCTAATTTGGTTAGCCATTTTTTTTACAGATAATTTTTCTCCATTATCCATTCACTACGACTTAAGAAATGTTAACTCACCCGTCCCTTTTAACGATAGGAACTTGCGATTGTTACAGATATTATCTTTATCCATGGTTATATTAGGGATCAGTATGCTGGTCTTCAGCTTAAGATCAGTAAATGAAATATGTATTAAGGATAATACTAGTGGTTGGCGCATCCTTAGAGCACTGATCATCTTTTTCGTATTGGGTTATATGGGGATATTTTATTACCTGTGTAAACAATCTGATTTTATAATATCCGATGTCATATTTTGTATTATCATGTTGTTTGGTGGTGCATTTGTGGTCTTAGTGACTCGGCTAAGTTTATTGAGTTTACTGAAAGTTGAAAAACTTATCATCAATGAACGCACTATTGCTCTACACGATAGCTTAACAGGCTTACCAAACCGCCAATACTTAATGAATTCATTAAGTCATCATGTCAAAATTGGTTTTCCATTTAGTCTATTAATGATTGATTTAAATCGCTTTAAACAAGTCAATGATGCATTAGGACACTATTATGGTGATTTACTGTTAATCGAAGTCGGTAACAATGTGGCTGAACAGTTACCCCATGACGCCCAGCTATTTAGATTAGGCGGGGACGAATTTGCCGTGATTGTCACTCAAAGCGAATTACCAAAAGTAGAAGAAACAATCAATGCTATTCATCATGCGCTTGAGAGTGCATTTTGCATTGAGAGTTATGATTTATTAGTGGGTGCGAGTGTTGGTGTTAGTCATTATCCAAGCCAGGCGAGTGAAATAGGTCAACTACTACAACAAGCTGATATTGCAATGTATGCCAGTAAAAAAATGGCAACTGAATATACCCTCTATGACAATACCCTTGAAAGCAATGCTGTTGAAAAAGTCAATATTAGTGCCTCGTTAAAACGCGCTATTGAAAATCAAGAGTTTGAACTCTGGTATCAACCTATTATTAACCTTAGTGACAATAATCTGTATGGTGTTGAAGCGCTTATTCGCTGGCCTCGAACAGATGGAAGTTATACCGCACCTAACCTATTTATACATATTGCCGAACAAACGACACTGATAAACCAGATAACCGATTGGGTTATGCTGCAAGTATCAAAAGACATGGAATATTTTGACTCCCTGAGTGTATCTTTGTGTATTCATATCAACTTATCCGCGAAAGATTTGCAAGATCCAAAGCTTATCGAGAAAACGAGCGCATTACTAAAGAATAACCTTTCATCACAACAAGTCATGTTTGAAATTACCGAAAGTGCGATGATGACTAACATTGAACAAGTTAAAACAACCATGGCAGTGATTACTGCAGCAGGCGGAACGTTCAGTATTGATGATTTTGGTACCGGATTTTCATCCCTAGAACTATTACGTGACCTGCCCGTTAAACAAATTAAAATTGATCGTTCTTTCATCAGTAATATTCATCATAAAGATGCTGATCTAGCCATCGTTAAATCAGTGATATTTTTATCGCAACACCTAGAATGTGTGGTGGTAGCTGAAGGTGTAGAACAATTAGAGACAGTCAATATCCTCAAATCATTGGGTTGTGACTTAGCTCAAGGTTACTACTACGCTAAACCTATGCCAACAAAAGATTTCAGAAACTTTATCAAAAATAAAGGGCATATTCCTCATGACAAAGCTCTACAAATCAATGAGCTGATTAGGTGATCTAGATCATAATTTAACCGGTAATTATAACTTAATCTCATCAGTCATGAACTATGGTTTGGTTAAATAACATTAGAATTTACTAGTAAGTATTTATATATCAATAAAACCGATTAGTGGAACCTAAAAATTTCATTTTTATATGTAATGACGATAAGTTAGGCTATTTATTCAATATTAGTATTTAACAAATTTAGTCAGTTTATTTTTTGCGAGTTTAATTATAAAGGAATATATCATGGACAAATCCAATCAAGGCAAGTGCCCTGTTATGCATGGCGGCAATACGTCGAACGAAACCAACAATATGGACTGGTGGCCCAAAGCACTCAACCTCGATATTCTTCACCAACATGATACAAAGACCGATCCAATGGATCCAACATTTGATTACCGCGAAGCTTTCAAAAGTCTCGACCTCACTGCAGTTAAACAAGACTTGAGCACGTTAATGACTGACAGCCAAGACTGGTGGCCTGCAGATTGGGGCCATTATGGTGGATTGATGATCCGCATGGCTTGGCATTCAGCCGGGACTTATCGAATTGCTGATGGTCGTGGTGGAGCAGGAACAGGCAATCAACGCTTTGCACCACTCAATAGCTGGCCAGATAACGTTAACCTCGATAAAGCGCGCCGACTACTTTGGCCAATCAAAAAGAAATATGGCAATAAACTCTCTTGGGCAGATTTGATCATTTTAGCTGGTACTGTTGCCTATGAATCTATGGGGCTCAAAACATTCGGTTTTGCTGGTGGTCGTGAGGATATTTGGCACCCAGAAACAGATATATACTGGGGTTCAGAAAAAGAATGGTTAGCGACGAGTGACTCAGAAAACAGTCGTTATTCAGGTGAACGAGACCTTGAAAATCCATTAGCCTCTGTGATGATGGGATTAATTTACGTCAACCCGGAAGGTGTAGATGGTAATCCTGACCCACAAAAAACAGCAAATGATATTCGTATCACGTTCGAACGTATGGCAATGAATGACGAAGAAACCGTCGCCCTAACCGCTGGTGGCCACACAGTAGGTAAATGTCATGGTAACGGCAATGTAGAAAATTTAGAAGCAGACCCTGAAGGTGCTGAACTTGAAGACCAAGGTTTAGGTTGGTTAAACAAGACCAGTCGTGGCATTGGCCGAGATACAGTTTCCAGTGGTATTGAGGGTGCGTGGACCACACATCCAACTCAATGGGACAATGGCTACTTTGAACTATTGCTTAATTACGATTGGGAGCTTAAAAAAAGCCCTGCAGGTGCATGGCAATGGGAACCAATTAATATCAAGGAAGAACATAAACCTGTAGACGTTGAAGACCCATCAATTCGCTTGAATCCCATTATGACAGATGCCGATATGGCGATGAAAATGGATCCTGAATATCGTAAAATTTCCGATCGTTTTTATAAAGACCCTGCATATTTTTCAGACGTATTCGCACGGGCGTGGTTTAAATTAACCCACAGAGATCTAGGGCCAAAAAGTCGTTATCTTGGTACCGAAGTCCCTAATGAAGAGTTAATTTGGCAAGACCCAGTCCCAGAAGTTGACTATAGCTTAACAGAGCAAGAAATTAGCGAGCTAAAGGCTAAGATCTTATCTAGTGGATTAAGTGATGCAGAACTGATCGCTACTGCATGGGACAGTGCCCGCACCTTCCGTGGCTCAGATTATCGTGGTGGTGCCAATGGTTCGCGTATCCGTTTAGCGCCACAAAAAGACTGGCAAGGTAACGAACCGGCAAGATTACAAAAAGTGTTAAATGCTTTAACGACAATTCAAGCTGGATTAGCGAAACCAGTCAGTATTGCAGACTTAATAGTGTTAGGTGGTACTGCTGCGGTTGAAAAAGCAGCCCATGCTGCAGGTGTTAATGTAAAAGTGCCATTTTCAGCGGGTCGTGGTGATGCCACACAAGAACAAACAGATATAGAATCTTTTGAAGTGTTAGAGCCATTGCACGATGCGTATCGTAATTGGCAAAAGAAGGACTATATCGTTCAACCAGAAGAAATGATGCTTGATCGTACCCAACTTATGGGCTTAACCGCACATGAAATGACGGTATTAGTGGGCGGTATGCGAGTATTAGGTACCAACTACGATAACACTCAACACGGTGTATTTACTGACAATGTTGGTGTGTTAACAAATGACTTTTTTGTAAACTTAACGGACATGTCATACACTTGGAAACCTGCAGGCAATAACTTATATCACATAATTGACCGCAAAACAGGCAAGATGAAATGGACTGCCACTCGAGTTGACTTAGTCTTCGGTTCAAACTCAATATTGAGATCTTATGCCGAAGTGTATGCTCAAGATGATGCTAAGGAAAAGTTTGTTAAAGACTTTGTTAAAGCCTGGACCAAAGTGATGAATGCAGATCGATTTGATCTAATTTAATATAACGTCTATCCAATGACCACGAGTCATAAAAAAAGCACTGTGAATACTCAACAGTGCTTTTTTATTTCAATTAATTAACTCAATAGAACATTAATTAACCTTTTAGTGCTTGATCAATCATTTGTTGTGCTTGAGTGATAATGTCATCTAGATGTTGCTGGCTAATAAAGCTTTCGGCATAAATTTTAAACAAAGCTTCTGTCCCAGAAGGACGTGCGGCAAACCAACCATTTTCAGTAGTGACTTTAATGCCACCAATGGCAGCATTATTACCTGGCGCATGACTTAATATTGCGGTAATAGCCTCACCAGCTAATTGGGTATCACTAAAGCTATCAGCGTTTAATTGTTCAAATTTGGCTTTTTTCTTAAGGCTAATAGGGCTATCGATACGACTATAAAAACTTTCACCAAACTGATCCGTTAATTCTTTATAACGTTGTGCAGGCGTTTTACCGGTTACCGCTAAAATTTCAGCGGCAAGCAAGGCCAAAATAAACCCGTCTTTGTCGGTACACCATGTGCTGCCATCTCGTTTTAAAAATGCGGCACCAGCACTTTCTTCGCCACCAAAAGCAATGGTGCTATGTGCCAAGCCATCTACAAACCACTTAAAGCCCACGGGTACTTCCAAACAGTGACGACCCAACGCGTTACATACGCGGTCAATCATTGCACTAGACACCAAGGTTTTTCCAACGGCCAATGAAGCAGACCATTGTGGGCGATGTGTCATTAAATAATCAATCGCAACCGCTAAATAATGATTAGGATTCATTAAGCCATAACCTGGGCAAACAATACCATGACGGTCATAATCGGGGTCGTTACCAACACATAAATCAAAATCTTCACTGCGCGCTAATAATCCAGCCATGGCATAAGGTGACGAACAGTCCATTCGAATTTGGCCGTCCTTGTCTAGGCTCATAAAACCAAATGTAGGGTCAACTTTGTTATTCACTAAGGTAATATCAAGGCCATATTTTGCTGCAATCTTGTCCCAATAATAAATACCAGAACCACCTAGAGGATCAACACCGATGCGAATATTAGCTTTTTTAATTGCGTCCATATCAACAACGTCAATAAGAGAAGCAACATAGGGTTCAATAAAATCAACCTCATCAACCCAACCAGATTGAACCGCTACGCCGTAATTAACCTTTTTAACCCCAGAAAGTTGATTAGCAAGGTATTCATTGGCCTTGGTTTCAATGATTTTGGTGATGTCACCCTCAGCAGGACCACCATGAGGTGGATTATATTTAATTCCACCATCCTTAGGCGGATTATGTGATGGTGTTATGATAAGTCCGTCTGTTAGTGCTGAAGGTTTACTGGCGTTAGCACTGACAATGGCATGTGACACTACAGGAGTTGGCGTAAAACCATCATCTGTTTGAATCAACATTTTGACTTGATTGGCAGTTAACACTTCAATAACAGACAAAAATGCCGAATAAGATAATGCGTGAGTGTCAAAACCGACAATCATAGGACCTGTAATACCAACAGATTGTCGATAATCGACCACAGCTTGAGTGATGGCCCAGATATGGTTTTGATTAAAACTGGCCTTAAACGAGCTACCACGATGTCCCGATGTCCCAAATGACACTTTTTGCTGAACATCTTCCACATTAGGTATAATGCGATAATAATAACTCATCAATTTAGGAATGTTCACTAAATCCGTTTGTAAAGCTTGCTGTCCTGCACGTGGATGAATGGCCACTTGTAGTCTCCTATTATCAAATCATTATTTTATCTAACTAAAAAATTGTCAGTGTGGATAACATCAATCACCGATTAAATATGTTCAGCAATCATTTTGGCCTTTTCACTATCACAACCTAAGTGTTCTAACACTTCGATCAAAATATTTTGTTTTTTAGCAGTATTATTATTGGTCGTTACCCAAAAACCGCTGGTTGCGATTTCTTTAGGATTTGAAGATTTACTTGACGCTAATAAAGCCTGTTTAGAACAAGCAAAGTACAAACGACCTTTGCCTTGGATATTTAAGACTTTATCAAAATCACTACCAACAACTGTTTCAAGGCTGCTTAATAAGTACATAAAGCGACCGACAGCACCTTTTTGCTGGCTCAATAAATGTTGATTTACAATAGAGTCAAAGTCAATCACTTCTGTAGATAAGGAATTTTCATCTAATGTTTTGTGTTGACTAGGAATTTTTTGTTCCGAAATAACCTTTTCAACCGCTATTTTAGCTTGATTAAATACGTGTTCTCGATTTTGTACAGGTGCAGATTCTAAACTGGGTTGACTAATATCAATGGGTAAACTTATATCAACATCTTCTACTGACAAGTTCAATAACCGACGTAAAATATCTGAAGCACTTTCGCCTATGCGTTCGGTCTTGCTGGCAATAAAGCGATAAAGTTCTTCGTCAATTTCTATGTATTTCATCAGAGTCATCCTTTTTCTATCAGTCTTTGTCACTACTGGAGCCAATATCATGCTGCTGTAGATTAATTAGGGATCGCAGATCAAATTATTATTAATGAGATCAAAACATATCGTTCCAGTGTAAGCCATGCTTAACCTACTAATAAAGTAGCAAAATCATTATATGCATTAAATGACTAAAAATTTATTAAAAGCAGTATAAAATATAAGCAATATTTGTTGTGACTGCCACAAAACTTGATTTGACTGGCCAGTTGCAGCAAAATCTTCAGCATTAATCGTTTTAACGAGCTTATTGCTGTATGCATTATGTAACTTCCGGTCAAGGTGAAGCCGTTCTGTTAATTCATGGACTCTTTGGTAATCTTGATAATCTAAAAAATCTTAGTCGTGTCCTGGAAAAACAACATCAAGTCATACGGGTTGATGTGCCCAATCATGGTTTAAGTGAACATTGGGATAACATGGATTATCCACAATTAGCCAATGCCATGATTGCTCTTCTTGACGATTTACACATTAAACAAGTCCATGTTGTTGGCCATTCAATGGGCGGAAAAATTGCAATGGCAATGGCACTTTTGCATCCTGAACGAGTAATCAGCTTAGTCGTAGCAGATATCGCTCCAGTGGCATATAGTCCAAAACATCAAACGGTATTTGCTGGGTTAACCAGTTTAGTATTAGACAGTGCCACCACTCGCCAATCTGCATTAACCCATTTAATGGATGCAGGCATTGATGAGCCCACGTCTCAGTTCTTACTAAAGAATTTACAACGCACTGACAGCGGTTTTGAATGGAAAATGAATTTACCTGGGTTAATTCATTCTTATAACAATATTATTGGTTGGGATTTGCCATTAAATAATGACAGTCATTTTAATAAGCCTACACTATTTTTACGTGGCGGTGATTCAAACTATATAACGGCTGCATATCGTGATGACATTATGCGTCAATTCCCCCATGCCATTGCTAAAACATTGAATGGCACAGGCCATTGGTTACACGCACAAAAGCCAGAAATATTTAATCGTATTGTGTCCGAGTTTATTGAACAAAACCAAGGGTAAATTTTAATATTTACCCTTTAGAATATAGCCGATGCCAACGTGATGTGGTATATTCTCGCCCTCTTTTCGCCAGACAGTTAATTGCGAAGGTAGAAGTATGTTAAACCAATACATGGAACAAATTGAAGCAGTAGGCTTAAACTTGTTTTTTGCATCGATATTCTTTTTTATCGGCATGGCTATCCATGATGTGCTTAAACAAGGTGATGTGCCTAAATTTGGTCGATTTATTGTTTGGTTAGTTTTATTCCTTGGCTGTGCCGGGTTTATTGCAAAAGGTATTATTCAGATGACCTGGGAAGGCTCTGGGATCGGTTAAAGAGTACAATGGCAAAAGAAACAACAGATAGAACGACTATTGATCTTTTTTCCGCAGAAACGCGCCGAGGGCGTCCGAGAAGTAACCCTCTTTCTCGAGATCAGCAATTAAAGATCAATAAGCGCAACCAAATTCAGCGTGATCGCGCTAACGGTTTAAAGCGAATAGAGTTAAAAGTGTCACAAGATTTGTATGATGCCTTGAACCAACAAGCTTTGAACAGTAACATCAGCCGTAGCCAGTTAATCGAATTTATTCTGCAACAGCAACTCGACAACTGAGACGTTTTTAGAACATCGCACAACGCGAATTAGATATTTAAAGGATAGACAATGGCAACTGTAGGTCTTTTTTTCGGTAGCGACACTGGTAACACCGAAGCTGTAGCCAAAATGATCCAGAAAAAACTGGGTAAAAGCATGCTCGATGTCAAAGACATCGCAAAGAGTACCAAAGAGCAAATTGCTGAATATGATTTGTTAATGTTTGGTATTCCAACTTGGTATTACGGCGAAGCACAGTGTGATTGGGATGATTTTTTCCCGGAACTTGAGCAAATTGACTTTACCGACAAATTAGTCGCTATTTTTGGTTGTGGTGACCAAGAAGATTATGCTGAATATTTCCTTGATGCTATGGGCATGATCCGTGACATCGTAGAGGCTCGTGGTGGTATCATTATTGGTCATTGGCCATCAGAAAGTTACAACTTCGAAGCATCTAAAGGCATGGCAGATGACAAACACTTTGTCGGGTTAGGGATTGACGAAGACCGTCAACCAGAGCTAACCGAAGAACGTGTTGACGGCTGGGTTAAGCAAATTTATGAAGAAATGTGTTTAGCTGAGTTAGAAGACTAACCAAGCACATATTTTTATGATAAAAAGCGGCTTTATTGCCGCTTTTTAATGTCTAACGTTTACCTTTAAATGTTAAGTAACCATCAATATGCCAACCAATAGTTCTTGTTTAACTCAACATCATTGGGATATATTTTGTACCGTTGTCGACAACTATGGTGATATAGGCGTCACTTGGCGTTTGGCTAAACAATTGGTAGCAGAATATAACATTCCGATTAATTTGTGGGTTGATGACTTACTGAGTTTCTCACATATTTTACCTAAACTTGATATTAATAAAGCACAGCAATCATTTTTTGGCGTGAATATATTTCAATGGAATAACCCTCTAGATATAGAATTTAAATCTGGGGAAGTCGTTATTGAAGCTTTCGCCTGTGAATTACCTTCACAAGTTAAGGGTCAGATTGAACAACTGCATCACCACTCAGATACCCATGCCCCAACTTGGCTTAACCTAGAATACCTCAGTGCTGAAGATTGGGTTGATGGTTGCCATGGGCTACCATCATCACAACCTAATGGCGTTACAAAATGGTTCTATTTCCCTGGTTTTAGCGCTAAAACGGGTGGTCTTATTTGTGAACGTGATTTATTTAACCAACGTGATGAATGGCAAGCTGACCCTAAACATAAATTAGCATTATTCAAGCAACTGGGTTTACAAGGTATTAATGCTCAGGATACGGTTATCAGTGTCTTTAGTTATGAAACAGAAGCATTAACCGCTTTATGTCATTTATGGCAAGCATCACCGACTCCAGTTCATGCGCTTATTCCTAAAGGGCGTAGTTTGAATAGTATCCAAAGCTTATTACCTTGTGCCATTGAAGATTTGATACCCGGTCAACAATTTATAATAGGTAGCTTGACCCTACATATATTGCCGATGACGGATCAAAATGGCTTTGATCGCTTGCTATGGAGCTGCGATTTTAATATTGTGCGGGGTGAAGATTCATTTTTACGTGCTCAATGGGCTGCAAAACCTTTTATATGGCACATTTATCCACAAGAAGATGATTATCACCTGGTAAAATTACAAGCTTTTATACAAATTTACTGCGATAATCTGGCTCCAGAAATTGCTACTACTTGGTCTGAGGTGAATTTGGCCTTCAACCAAGGGAATACAAACGCGGTAGTAATGCACTGGCAACACTTACTTTCTGTTAATTTGCCTTTAATGCAACATGCTATTAAATGGCCAATTAACGCGTTAAATGATGCAGATCTTGCGAGTCGACTCGTTCAATTCGTTAACAATAGCTAAGATACTGCTCTATAAATAAAAAAAGTCCCAAAATATAGGAAATAGTGAAATGAAAACTGCTCATGAAATCCGTCCTGGTAACGTGATCATGTTAGATGGCAGCCCATGGGTTGTTCAGAAGACTGAAACAACTCGTTCTGGCCGTAACGCTGCAATCGTTAAGTTAAAATTAAAAAACGTATTGCTAGATTCTGGCACTGAACAAACCTTTAAAGGTGAAGACAAATTAGACGATATCATTTTAGAACGTCTTGATTGTACTTACTCATATTTTGCCGATCCTATGTATGTATTCATGGATAGTGAATATAACCAATACGATGTAGAAGCTGACAACTTAGGTGATGCTGCTACCTATATCATTGATGGCATGGAAGACATGTGCCAAGTGACCTTCTATGAAGGCAAAGCAATTTCTGTAGAATTGCCAGTTCACATCGTACGTGAAGTGATTTACACAGAGCCTTCAGCTCGTGGCGACACTTCAGGTAAAGTAATGAAACCAGCTACCATTACTGGTGGTGGTACTGTTACTGTTGCTGACTTTGTTAAAGTGGGTGACAAAATTGAAATTGATACTCGCACAGGTGAGTTCAAGAAGCGCGTATAATCGCCAGTTAACATGGGTTATTAGTAAAATAGTAATAACACAAGTCAACTCAGCAAAAGCCAGCACTACGTGCTGGCTTTTTTGTAGTCAAACACTATAACCACACTGCTAAATAATAAAAATACAGAATAAAACACTAAAGCAAAGCCTAATTTACCTAACAAGTCAGCATTTAACACTAATATTATTCTTCACTTTGCGCATTTGCCTCTTTCACAATGCCTATAAATTCGTTATGGTTCGATAACTTAAGCCGTATTTAGTTATCGAGAATAGTAGTATGCGCCCCATTATCAAATCCAATAAGCTTGATTCAGTTTGCTACGATATCCGTGGTCCTGTCCATAAAGAAGCCCGACGTCTTGAAGACGAAGGTCACCGTATCTTAAAGCTTAATATCGGCAACCCGGCCCCGTTTGGATTTGAAGCGCCAGAAGAGATCGTTCGCGACGTCATTTTAAATTTACCCAGTGCACAAGGTTACTGCGAATCTAAAGGCTTGTTCTCTGCACGTAAAGCCATTGTGCAACATTATCAAGCTCAAGGAATATTTGGTGTCGATATTGAAGATATCTACATAGGTAATGGGGTGTCAGAATTGATCGTGATGGCCATGCAAGGCTTGCTTAACGCCGATGATGAAGTGCTTATCCCCTCGCCCGATTACCCTCTATGGACTGCTGCAGCTAACTTAGCAGGCGGTAAAGCCGTGCATTATCGGTGCGATGAAGAAGCCGATTGGTTCCCGGACTTAGATGACATTATCAGTAAAATCAGCAGTCGCACCCGTGCAATTGTATTAATCAATCCAAACAACCCTACTGGCGCAGTTTATAGTAAAGAATTGTTGTTGCAGGTTATTGAGTTATGTCGGCAACACGATTTAATATTATTCGCCGACGAAATCTACGACAAAATCCTCTATGACGAAGCCAAACATATACCTGCAGCGGGTTTATCTGATGATATCTTAACGATTACTTTTAATGGTTTATCTAAAGCTTACCGCGCGGCAGGATTCCGTGTCGGTTGGATGATGTTGTCAGGTAACTTAAAAGCCGCCAAAAGCTATATTGAAGGCTTAGAAATGCTGGCTTCAATGCGTTTGTGTGCCAATGTGCCCAATCAACATGCTATTCAAACCGCGTTAGGTGGTTATCAATCAATTAACGAGTTGATTTTACCTAGTGGTCGCTTAACGATTCAGCGCGATGCCGTGTACGAATTACTTAACCAAATTCCAGGGGTAAGTTGTAAAAAACCTAAAGGGGCACTGTACGCGTTTCCAAAATTAGACATGAAAAAATTTAATTTACGCGATGACGAACGCTTGGTGCTTGATTTATTAAAGACGAAAAAAATTCTTTTGGTTCAGGGAACGGCCTTCAACTGGCCTGAGCCCGATCATCTTCGGGTGGTATTCTTACCTTATAAAGAAGATTTAACTAAAGCTATTACAGAATTTGGTGAATTTTTAGAAGATTACCGCCAATAACCATTCACATAAGCATGGTTCAAAATAAATAACTAAGCGACTGAACAGTCGCTTTTTTTTATTGATAAGCTCCTGTAAGCTATTAAAAACTATTGAGCGCAGTAAGGAGTCTCATGAGTCATTTATTTGCCCATTTATCTCGGATGAAACTGATCCAACGTTGGCCGTTAATGTATAACGTGCGCCGTGAAAACGTTCAAGAGCATTCACTACAAGTGGCTATGGTTGCCCATGCTCTTGTCATTATCAGTAATAAAAAATTCAACACCAACTTAGACGCTAATAAAGCCGCAACCATTGCTATTTATCATGATGCCAGCGAAATTTTGACCGGTGATTTACCAACGCCAGTAAAATACTTTAATAAAGAAATTGAAGCTGAATATAAAAAGATAGAAGCCATTGCTGAACAGCGAATGTTAGAAATGGTACCGGAAGAATTTAGAGAAGATTATCGTAGCCTATTTATTAGTGAAGATGCTGATCCACAATACAAAGCCATCGTAAAAGCAGCCGATACATTATGTGCGTATTTAAAGTGCTTAGAAGAGCAAAAAGCCGGTAATAGCGAATTCAATAGTGCCCGTAAACGTTTGGAACAAAGTCTACATGATAATCCGAACCCAGCGGTAGGTTATTTCCGAGATTGTTTTATTCCAAGTTTTACATTGAATTTAGACGAAATTAATCAAATGCTGTAAAGGAATTCTATGTCTGATAACACTGACGAGCCAAGTAATACGGAACATGATAATCGTTGGCAACAACGTTTACTTGGTGAGGATAAACAACGCCGTAACGACCATCGCAGCCCTTATCAGCGCGATCGAGCTCGTATTCTTCATTCTGCTGCGTTTCGTCGTCTTCAAGCCAAAACCCAAGTACTGGGTGTTGGCATGAATGATTTTTATCGTACTCGTTTAACGCATTCCTTAGAAGTTTCACAAATTGGCACAGGCATTACAGCGCAGTTACGTCGTAAGTATCCAGAACTAAGATATTTGCTTAACTCCATGAGCCTAATTGAATCCATTTGTTTAGCTCACGACATCGGACATCCTCCTTTTGGTCACGGCGGTGAAGTCGCATTGAATTACATGATGCGTCATCACGGTGGCTTTGAAGGCAATGGCCAAACATTTCGAATTTTGACTCGCTTAGAACCCTATACATTGTCATGGGGCATGAACCTCACACGACGTACCTTATTGGGAGTGATGAAATATCCCGCAACTTATTCGCAATTGTATATCGACCTGCATCGGCCTGACATAGCAAATCATCGTCAACTAAAACCCTCTGAATGGCCACCCGTAAAAGGCTTATTTGATGATGATAAATCTATTATTGATTGGGTGTTGTCAGAGTTGTCAGAAGCGGATCGACAATTGTTTATTAGTAGTGAGCAAAGTCATACAAACGTGGATTATCCCCATTTAAAAACTCGCTATAAATCGTTTGATTGCTCGATTATGGAATTGGCTGATGACATTGCTTATGCCGTGCACGATCTTGAGGATGCCATTGTGATGGGTATTGTGAATCAACATCAGTGGCAACGTGATGTTGTTGAACAATTATCAGATATTAAAGATGTATGGCTCATATCTGAAATTGCTCAAATAGGTGACAAACTATTCTCCCACGAGCATCATTTACGTAAAGATGCCATCGGTACGCTAGTAAACGGTTTCGTCACCGCTATTGGAATTAGTACTAACTCCAAATTTGATGAAGATTTATTGAAATATAACGCTGAATTACAGGTAGATTTTGCTGCTACTTTGCATGTCCTAAAGCAGTTCGTGTTTAAATATGTGATCCGCAAACCCGAAATTCAAATGTTAGAATACAAAGGTCAACAGATTGTGATGGAATTGTTTGAAGCGTTTGCCTCGGATCCTGAACGTTTGTTACCGCTAAATACTCGCGAGCGCTGGTTAGCAGAACGTAATGATAATAAGAATCCAATGAGGGTGATTGCCGATTATATTTCTGGCATGACTGATGAATTTGCAGGACGCTTACATCAGCAATTATTCGGCTCAAAAACGGCGGGTATTATGGATTTAAGTCGCGAGCAATAACATCACTGTGTTCATATTATTATGCAAAAAAAAGCGCTTGGTTATCGCAACCAAGCGCTTACGGGTTACATAAAGGGGAAAATAACCCAAACATTTCACTTCACTTTACTTTTTTGGTCATAAAATGTATCCCCAACTGACCAAGCTACATTTAAACTGGTTGAACTGGTTGAACTGGTTGCATAAATAATTGTATTTCACTCAGTGACAACAATGGCGTTGCCCCATGAGATTGTGCCACCAAAGCCCCTACTGCACAGGCAAAATCAATCGCATATTGAGGATTATTGTCACTGCATAATTGATACAGTAACGATCCTAAAAACGAATCTCCGGCACCAACGGTATCAACTACATTGACTAAATAACCTGAATTATAAAACTTCTGCCCAGCAACACTCAGTAGTGCACCATGACTGCCTTTGGTCACACACAGGTATTTGGTTTGGGTTTGTTCAGCGATAAAATCCAAGTTTTGCTCTAATGAATAAAATGGCGAGCCCATTTCTTTAGCAATCTCATACAATTCATCATCATTTAATTTTATGAAGTCTGCTTTTTTCATCAAATTAACCACATTGCCAATCTGGTAATGCGGCGCACGTAAGTTAACGTCAAATACAGAAAATGCAGCCAATTCAACTAAGGCAGTTAAGGTACTGAGAGACACATCATTGCGTCCAATTAAACTGCCAAAAACCAACATATCAGCACGATTCACTTGCTCAATAAGATCTTCAGTCAATGCGATATTGTCCCAAGCTGTATCGGCGACGATTTCGTAGGATGCTGAACCGTTTTTGTCTAAGGTAACTTGGACAGTGCTGGTGCTTTTGACTGGGTCCATGGCGATACAGTCACGATTAACACCACGATCATCAATAAAACTCAGCAGTTCGCGGCCTAATAAATCATCACCAACGGCACTGATCATTGAAGCTTTAATACCCAAGGAATTAAGTCTGACGCACACATTTAAAGGTGCCCCACCAACACGCTTATCATCTGAGAAACAATCCCATAATACTTCGCCAAAACAGCTAACATTGATGTCTGCTGTTACTTTATGATTAATTAATACACTATTCATAATGATTAACTCTTTGCTTGTAATCTTGCTTGCATGATCGCTTTAATATCGGAGCCTGGTGCGTATAAGGCAGTAATAGCTTGACGATAATCTTTGCAGAAAATGGCTTGATTATTGAGATCACCAAATAAGTCGGTTAACTGTAAAAAAGCTAACGGATCTTGTACTGTTCTACTGGCAAATTCATGTAACTGTGCAGACATTTGGTCACTAATATCTAACGCTTTCCCTTGCTGGTCTACACGTTTGTCACTGTATAAACACCAAGTCGCTATGACTAATGTTGCCAAAGAAGTATCACGGCCTAAGGCGATGTTTTCATTAATAGAAGCAATGATAAATTTTGGTAACTTAGCTGAACTTTCTAAACAAATACGTGCCAAGTTATCTTTAATGTTCGGATTGGCAAAACGCTCAATTAAGGTGTCTTTATATTGAGTTAAATCAATCCCTTCAAGTTGCTCGATTAACGGTGTAACTTCATCGTCCATAAATCGACGTAAATAGGAAGAAAATAGCGGATCCGATACCGATTCATCAATTGTCGCAAAACCATGTATAGACCCTAGTAAACCTAATACTGAATGGCCTGCGTTTAATAAACGGATCTTCATTTTTTCAAATGGTGTTACGTCACTGACAAATTGAGCCCCAACGGTATCTAACGCCGGACGGCCATCACTAAAGTTGTCTTCTATGACCCATTGAGTGAAGGCTTCGCAAGTAATTGGCCATTCATCGTTAATGTGTAACGTGTTGGTCACATACTCGATATCCGCTTTAGTTGTTACAGGGGTAATACGGTCAACCATTGCGTTTGGAAACGCTACATTTGCTTCAATCCATTGGCCTAAATCAGCGTCATTTTTATTCACAAACGCCAATAGCATTTTACGGGTCATGTCGCCGTTATGCTGAATGTTGTCACAAGACTGAATAGTAAAAGGCTTCATGCCCTTAGCTTTACGCTGTTTAAGTGCTGCCGTTAAATAACCAAACGCAGTGATAGGGTCATTAGGATTCGCCATATCATGGATAATGTCTGGATTGTTGAAATCAAACTCACCCGTTGCAGGGTTAAAGTTATAACCGCCTTCAGTAATGGTTAATGACACAATTTTAGTGTCAGAGTTAACTAGTTTATCAATAACATGTTGCTTGTTTTCTGGTGCAAATAAAAAATCAATCATTGACCCCATCACTTGATGATCAATATGACCATTTGGGTGACGCACTGTTAAACTGTACAAATAGTCTTGTTTTACCAACACATCACGTAAACCGCGGTTAGCTTCTAACAAACCCACACCACAAATCGCCCAAGATTCAGAACCAGGCTTCTTTAACAATTCATTGATGTACATCGCTTGATGAGCTCGATGAAAACCACCAACACCTATGTGAACTATGCCCGCAGTTAACTTGCTACGATCATATTTTGGCACATCAACATGAGTAGGTAATGTTGACAAACTTTGTTGGTTTAACATGTTAAGTTGAACGCTTGACTGTTGAGAGTGATCCATGTGGATTGTGCCTCATAAAATAATTAAACAATATGGATGTATATGTTATCTCAATGAAATAACACAGCTGACTCAAGGTTAATTTTTTATTAACATTATTAAGCTTGAGTCATTAATGTCTCGATTATAAATTTAATTTTTTATGTCGTTTCAAGGCGACATATGAACAGCTAAAATAAATCACAGTACATGCGAAGCAAACTGTTTCAAATAATGATTTATTATCTGTATAGATTTCCATCGTTGGACTGTAAAACATAACGTTAACAGCCAATATGCTAATAACAACTAGCGAAACAAACGCAAAGCCATTTAGTAATAGGGTTAACTTACTGTTGTCTTCAACTTGTGGCGTATCGTCTTTAGCCATTTCATCTTGATATTCAACAATTTGTTGCTGTTCTTTTTCATCTAATAATATGGCATCGGTGTAATCTAAATCGGCACCATATTTTTTAGCCAAGACGGTATAAATAATAATGGTGAATATCCACGTTGGAATAAATAAATAATAGAACGAAATAATATCAAGACTATTTAAACCAAAGCCAAACACTAACGCTAATGCCCAAGATGCAATTGCGGGTGTACTTTTAGACAGATTTTGATATTTAACCCAATAACGGGTTAATCCAATCTTAGGAAACAACACGTGCTCAGCAAACACAATACCACCAACAGGAACAACTAATAGGCCAGCATAGGTCAGTAACGGTAACATCTGCGAAAACACAAATGGAAAACACGCAATCACTATAGTGACTAAACCAACAATGGCTGTGGTACGTTCACGAGATTGGTTAACAAAGATTGATTGCGCGGCAAGACCAGCACGGTATAAATTGGCGTTTGCGGTCGTCCAACCAGCGATAATGATAATCACAAAGCCAGAAAAACCTAAAGCATGGTAGGCAACATCACCTGGATCGAGTTGAGTAATAGTGGTTTTTAAAAGTACCGCGGTGCCTGCGCCCATAATACCTGCAGAAATCCATGCTAAGTAATGGCCGAAGAACATTCCAACACCCGAAAACAAACCATAACTTTTACGCTTAGCAAAGCGGAAAATTGCCATGTCGATCAAACCAAAATGAGTAATTGAGTTAGCAGCCCACGCAAAACCTATTACTTCAAGTAAACCAATGCCGGGTTCGCCTTTATCGTTTATTCCGGTCCAAATTGAGCTGTCACCAATTGTCATAAAGTCTTGCCAACTGGTTAACGTGGTACTACCAATTACATGATTGGATAACGCAGGAAATAAGGTGAATGAACCCGCAATAAAGATAACAAATAACCAGGGGGCACAAATTTTAGAAAAATCTGCAACGGTAGAAAACCCATACATGGCAACCACCACAACGATTGAGCCCACGGCTAATACAATCATCACACTGCTTGGATACCAATTTAATTGTGCGGGAATGTCGAATAAGAAACGTACGGCTGTCGACGATACTGTAATCATCGCCGCAGATATCACCGAGAAGATAATGACGTTCGCCCAGTTATAGAGCTTGGTCATCGAGTCGCCAGCTATTTTATTCAAATAGTTATATAAACTTAATCGTGTTTCTACCGCTATAGGTGCGGTTAATAACCACCATGAACACATGGCTAAAAGGTTACCGATTAATAACCCCAATAAAATATCAATGGTCGATGCACCCAAGGCAACAAAGGTAGCACCGATAACAAATTCAGTTGCGGCTACATGCTCCCCAGCATATAAACCAGCAAAGTGCTTCCAACCATGGAGCTTATTTTGGGCTACGGGCAGTTGCTCTTCATTCATTTGTTCAAATGAAGGCTGGTGTTGTCTTGTTGTCATTATTTTTATATTCCTGTTCTTTCAGGTAAATTAACCCCCTCACCAAAAATCGATGATAAAATTAAACAATTTACCTTTACTGACTATTTACTATTTCTATCCATTAGAAATAATAACCCCATTTATATCGCTGTCTTATTGATTGATATTGTTCTATTTATATTGAGCTGGTTTATTGTTAACTATTTTAGTCTAGCTAATATTTTTTCCGCGGTGAATTCATTGGTGATTAACGAGTTAATTAATCGTCCTTGTAATGCCGAATAGATGGCATCCACTTTATGTTGACCTGCGGCTATACCATATACAGGTTTAGTTGAATTAACCTTTAACGGTGCACTCATCACTAATTGATTGATAGGATGTTCTAGCAGCTGACCTTGTTGGTTATAAACCCAACTAATAATTTCGCCCGCTGCATGGGCATCCTTTAATTCATTAAGTTGGATCTGATTAATAAAACCATCTAACAATAACGGCGGATTTACGTCCATATGCCCTATTCCGACAAAGGTGGCATCAGCATGTTGAATTAATTCAAAAATACTTTTTACAGGTGCTAA
This sequence comes from Shewanella polaris, assembly GCF_006385555.1. Lineage (NCBI taxonomy): Bacteria > Pseudomonadati > Pseudomonadota > Gammaproteobacteria > Alteromonadales > Shewanellaceae > Shewanella > Shewanella polaris. The sequence continues at coordinate 2,404,295 of NZ_CP041036.1, forward strand.
TTCATGTAACAAGTTCTTTTCTGTCACTGAGCTCGCAATAACGGGCAACGGCATTGGATAATGCTTAGCTTGTACCCTACTCGCCATACTGACAACAATGTCAAATGCCGAAGCTGAACCATCTAACATCATATTGCCTAATAGCGATACGATTCTATGTTGCGGGCATTGCATCGAAGGTAATTCATCAACACACGCTTTGAGTACTCTTCCTGTGCCGAATGCTAATGTTTTAGGCAGATCTGATTTCAAATATCGTTCTAGCACAGCGGCACCACGTTGTGCCAAACCATAAACATTATTCGCATCAGCAGGATCGCTTGGAACAATTTCGCATTCCAATAAGTTAAAAGCTTGCTTGAGTTGTTGTCCAAGATCCATACATTTAGCAATGGGGTGATCTAAACGAACTTTGATTAACCCTTCACTGACGGCTAATGCAACCAAACGCTGGGCAGTCTGTCTTGATACTTCTAATTTTTGAGCAATTTCATCCTGAGTATTTTTAGCAACGTAATATAACCAAGCCGCTCTAGCTGCTTGCTCTAAACGCGCGAGTTCTGAATTCGATTTGCTGTCCATATTAACCCTTATATTCAATATCAACTTACTAAGGTTGGCATTAAATGCTTAAAATGATGCCAATGGTTAAGTACTGGAACCATTGGATATGCTTGTGATACTGGGTGTAAATCGCTGCCCATGCTATCAACTATATGACCGCCACCGACGTAATGTATCACCGGCATATTTGCTGCAATTGCAGCACTTACACCAAAAAAACTGTCTTCAATAACTAAACAATGTTCTGGCGCCATGCCCATGCTTTTAGCAGCATGTAAAAATAAGTCCGGTGCAGGCTTACCATTTTTAACTTCACTGGCTGTAAACACGTGCTCAGCAAATACATCGGTTAACCCAACTACAGCTAATGCTTTTGTTGTTCTAGGTAAGCTACTACTGGTCGCAATACAACAAGCTACATTCAATTGCGTCAATATTTCCTTTATACCGCTTGTCACCGTTAAATTTTGTTCAAACTCAAGTAATAACTGTTTACGATATTGCGCTTCAAAATCTACTGGCAAAATAATGGACAATAAATTATGAACTTTGGCGGCTACCGTAGCAAATTGGCAACCCAAAAAGTGTTTTTGGACAAAGGCCATATCAATTTTTGCACCCAGCACAGCTAATTGTTCAATTAATACATTGGCGCTTATGACTTCACTGTCTATGACCACACCATCGCAATCAAAAATGACTAATTGTGTATCAATGTCCATAAATTCACCTATCGCATAGCGCTAATGTTAAGTACGATAATAATATGACGGTAAAATTGGGGTGCCACTTAATTCATTCTAGTTGTCCCTTACTAGCCACAATCATCATTTGCGCGGTAAATTAAGGCCTCTTGTAGCACACTACATTATCAGCCCCAACCAAAATGAGCATATGCCCTACTAATGAGCATATTCCCTTTTCTTAATATTGATGTCAATCACATTTATTCAATTAAATAAGCATTACAAGCTTTAGCTATCACTAATTAATGCTTATAAATATTAAAATGTTGTTTATATTCAACAATGTATTTTTAAATATGTTATTTGCCGACGAAGCCGAACAACATCCTCTTAATAAAAACTATACTTTTCTCTAAGCAGGACAATTAACAAACCTATTTTTAGTCGATTATGCATCAATAGATAACGTAGATAATTAATTCTTTGTTGTTAATTTATGTCACTGTTTTGTCATATCGCTATCGCCAATTACATCTAAGTCTGTTTTAAAATTTATCTCGTTAAATACAGAGAACAGCTACAATAAGCAGCAGATATTGTAATAAAATTACAGTTATCAGTCTTTTGTGGTCAATATCACAATATATCAGCCCTGAAAGCTGTAATTTTATTCACAAAGAATATTTTACAAAATCGATTTGTTGAATATTTTTAGAAGGAACCACTATGACAGTCACCAACATTCAAGAGCTTGATTTATTGGTAGAGCGCGTTGCCAAGGCACAAGCAGAGTTCGCTAATTTTAGCCAAGAGCAAGTAGATAACATCTTCAGAGCTGCAGCATTAGCTGCTGCTGATGCAAGAATCTCATTAGCCAAAATGGCCGTAATTGAAACTGGTATGGGCGTATTAGAAGATAAAGTGATTAAAAATCACTTTGCATCGGAATACATTTATAACAAATACAAAGATGAAAAAACCTGCGGTATTTTGTCTGAAGATATAACCTTTGGTACTATCACTATTGCAGAACCTGTTGGTATTATTTGCGGTATTGTCCCTACGACAAACCCAACATCTACCGCTATTTTTAAAGCCCTTATTAGCTTAAAAACTCGCAATGGTATTATTTTCTCACCGCACCCAAGAGCTAAAAACTCAACCACGACTGCAGCTAAAATAGTATTAGATGCAGCAGTTGCCGCAGGTGCACCCAAAGACATTATTGGCTGGATTGATCAACCAAGTGTTGCCTTGTCTAACCAATTAATGACTCATGCAAAAATTAACCTCATCTTAGCCACTGGTGGACCAGGCATGGTTAAAGCGGCCTATTCTTCAGGTAAACCAGCTATCGGTGTTGGTGCAGGTAATACACCTATCGTTATCGATGAAACAGCGGACATCAAACGTGCTGTAAGCTCCATATTAATGTCAAAGACCTTCGACAATGGTGTGGTATGCGCATCTGAACAAGCGGTGATTGTGGTAGACAGTATTTATAAACAAGTAAAAGAGCGTTTTGTCAGTCACGGCGGTCATATTCTGTCTAAAGCTGAAACTGCGGCAATGCAAACTGTGATCCTTAAAAACGGTGGTCTTAACGCCGATATTGTTGGCCAGAGTGCTGTTTCGATAGCTGCAATGGCTGGCTTTGAAGTGCCAAGTACCACCAAAGTGCTCATTGGTGAAGTCACAGATATTAATGACGCTGAAGCCTTCGCCCATGAGAAATTATCTCCGTTATTAGGTATGTATAAAGCAAAAGACTTTAATGAAGCAATGGACAAAGCTGAAGCCTTAGTCACCTTGGGGGGTATTGGCCATACGTCTGGTTTATATACCGATCAAGACACCCAAGATGATCGCGTTAAAGCCTTTGGTTTTAGAATGAAAACAGCACGCATTTTGATTAATACCCCTGCATCACAAGGTGGTATTGGTGACTTATACAACTTTAAGTTAGCACCATCGTTAACTCTCGGTTGTGGTTCATGGGGTGGTAATTCAATTTCAGAGAACGTCGGCCCAAGTCACTTAATCAATAAAAAAATGGTCGCTAAGAGGGCTGAAAACATGTTGTGGCATAAGCTTCCATCATCTATTTACTTTCGCCGCGGTAGTCTACCGATAGCACTTGAAGAGTTAAGTGATAAAAAACGTGCACTGATCATTACTGACAAATTCTTATTCAATAACGGTTATTGTAACGAGACCTTAAAAATCCTTAAAGCACAGGGACTTGAAACCGAAGTGTTTTACGAAGTGGAAGCCGATCCAACCTTAGCGATTGTTCGCCAAGGCGCTAAAATCGCACAAAGCTTTCAGCCAGATGTCATTATTGCATTAGGCGGTGGATCGCCAATGGATGCAGCAAAGATCATTTGGGTTATGTACGAACACCCTAATGTTGATTTTGCCGATTTAGCAATGCGTTTTATGGACATCCGTAAACGTATTTATAAATTCCCTAAAATGGGCGTTAAAGCTCAAATGGTTGCCATTCCGACAACCTCAGGTACTGGTTCAGAAGTCACTCCTTTTGCCGTGGTAACCGATGAAAAAACCGGCATGAAGTACCCTATTGCAGACTATCAATTAACCCCGAACATGGCGATTGTCGATCCTAATTTAGTCATGGACATGCCTAAATCACTCACCGCTTTTGGTGGCATTGATGCTGTCACACATGCGTTAGAAGCTTATGTAAGTGTGATGGCAAACGAGTACAGTGATGGCCAAGCGTTACAAGCATTAGACCTATTATTTAAATACCTACCAGACTCTTATGAATTTGGCGCTAAAGCGCCAGTGGCTCGAGAAAAAGTCCATAATGGAGCCACCATCGCGGGTATTGCTTTTGCCAATGCATTCTTAGGTGTTTGTCACTCAATGGCGCACAAATTAGGGGCTGAGTTCCACTTAGCTCACGGTTTGGCTAACGCATTATTAATCTCTAACGTGATCCGTTTTAACGCGACAGACATGCCAACCAAGCAAGCGGCTTTTAGTCAATATGATCGCCCTAAAGCGCTGTGCCGTTATGCTGCCATTGCGGATTATTTAAAGCTAGGGGGTAAAACAGATGCTCAAAAAGTTGAAAAACTGATTGAAAAGATTGAAGAGCTTAAAACAACCATTGGTATTCCTGCATCAATTCAAGATGCTGGAGTTAATGAAGCAGATTTCATCGCCAAACTGGATGAACTGGCTGAAGATGCATTCGATGATCAATGTACTGGTGCTAATCCACGTTACCCGTTAATCAAAGAGCTAAAACAAGTGCTGTTAGACAGCTTCTATGGCAGAGCTTATAAAGACTAGCCTAAACGAGAATAAGCAGTAAGCTTTTAATAAGATGCCTTACAATATTGTAGGGCGTTTTTTATTGTTTTAAGAATGCATTTGAAAATGAATCGACTGCACTCAATTTAACTGTTACGAGGTAATAAGCAGTTTGAAAGACAGTTGTTATCCCCAATTAATGTTACTTAGCCAATACCAGCATAACGGCACTATTTGCATGGAGTTGAGTAGTATCATACAAAGGCACATGAGTATGTTGTTGCTGCACAAGTAAGGCTATTTCAGTACAACCTAAAATGACAGCCTCAGTTCCTTGCTCATAAAATTTGTCAATAATTCCAAGATAGGATTGCCGTGATTGCGGATTAATAGTGTCAAGATATAGCTCTTGATATATCACATCATGGATTAATATTTGCTCGCCTAGCGAAGGTACAAAAACCTTAATGGGATAGTTAGCAGTTATTCGCTGCTTATAAAAGTCTTGCTCCATGGTAAAGCGCGTGCCCAGCAAGTCGACTTTATTGATCCAATCGGCTAACAACACCTCGGCTGTAGCATCAGCAATATGCAAAATGGGTATAGAGATTTGTGCTTGGATCTCATCAGCCACTTTGTGCATGGTATTGGTACAAATAATCACAAAATCAGCGTCACCGGCTTCTACCACAAAAGCGGCATCAGCTACATCCATACCCCTTGATGCTGTGACGCTTCAATTTCAGCAAAATCGACACTGTACAAACATATTTTCTCTGAATGTAAGTCACCTAAAACTGTCTTAACCCCTTGGTTAATCGCCTGATAATAGCTTTACGCCGACTCCCAACTCATACTGCCATTCATGCATATTTTACTCAATTAAATTCAGAGCAATACGAAAAACTACAATTGCTAAGCAATTAATTCATGCGGGAACACGTTATAGAAAATATCCTAAGTAACTCTCCCACAGCAAAAAATGGGTTTCAACCTGCACTTCAACATTCTACAGGCTCGTCAATATGCTGCTGTTTATCGCAATCAGACTTATTTTAAACACAAGCACCAGAATCATTAGTCGTGTGGCAGAAAATAAGCCACCTTCTAGGGTAATCAGTGCAGGTTCAATTCTTTAAACTTATTACAAATGGCCTGATGACGTTCTTTCAATTGCTCATGCTCACAGGCAAAAACTTTGTGAGACTTATGCTGAGTATCATGATTAACCTGAGCGCCATCATGTCCTGTTCGCTCGCCTGAGCGCTCATGTGCACTGATTATCTCTTCATGGTGCGCCATCTCAATCTCATGAGTCATAATTTCTTGCTCATGCATTAGAATTTGCGCCTCATGTTCGTGAATTTCGGCTTCAATGCTGTGCAGGGTGGCGAGCAGCTTACTGTGCTCGATATGCCAACTCTGATGGTCAGCTTGCCATTGTTCATGATCCAAGTGGTCATGTTTGTGCTCACTATAGTCGTGTTTATGGTCGCTATAGTCATGATTTTGTTCGTTATTCATAATGCACTCCTTTTAGATAAAGAGTCTTTAGCAAGTGCCTTTAAATGTCATTTAACCTAAGATTAAGCTTATGGGTGAAAACGCTGCGCGATTATCACTTAACGGTACAGATCTTTTGGTCGCGGTGACCGAAGTGAACAAATTTGCCGCTTTGTGTTAGATTTAGACTTTCATTACCCGCCAAAAACTTATTTATGTTTGTTCCCTTTACTACTAATTTCCTCCTAATTAGTTTTGGAGTCAACGAAGATCAGATATTTCTCTTTTAAAATTTCATAAGCACTGTGTACTGCCCTTAAAGGGAAGTAGGAATGGTGTATCCAGTGTTTTAGCTAGTCACAATTTTAGAGTTAATGTCCTGACACAATAATCTGTAAGGTATTGTTAATAAGCATTTTCATTAACGTTACTCTGACCCAATAAAATTCTGACCCAATAAAATTAAGAGATGGCCTCAGGCCATATGCCAGATCAATATGGCTAAGCGTACAAGGCATAAAAAAACCAGCTTACTAAGCTGGTTTTTAATGTGTTGCGATTAAACGATTAATTAAAGACCAGCTAACGCTTCTTTACACAATTGCGTAATACGAGCCCAATCTTCATTTTCAACTGCGTCTGTTGGAGCAATCCAGCTCCCACCAATACAATCAACGTTAGGCAATGCCAAATAGTCTTTATAAGTAGCAAGGCTAATGCCACCTGTTGGGCAGAAATGAATATTAGACAGTGGCCCAGAGAATGATTTCAATGCATTAACGCCGCCAGAGGCTTCAGCTGGGAAAAATTTGAAGTGAGTGTAACCCAACTCCATTCCTACCATTATCTCTGAAATGCTAGCGATACCTGGAATTAACGGTACAGTTCCATTCTTGGCAGCTTTTAATAAATCAACAGTAGCCCCTGGGGTAATAATAAATTGGGCACCTGCTTCAACAGCTTGCTTCAGCTGACTTTCATTTAACACAGTACCAGCGCCTACAAGCGCTTCAGGTACTTCTTTAGCTATTTTAGCAATCGCTTCTAACGCACAAGGAGTACGTAAAGTCACTTCTAAAACACTAATGCCGCCCGCCACTAACGCTTTTGCTAATGGCACAGCTTGTTCAATTTTATTAATCACCATGACCGGAACAACCGGACTACGTTTAAACACGTCTTGTGGTTGTAACAACCAATTATTAGGCTTAAGCATATTACCGACTTCCTTTATTTTTAATATAATTCATCAATAGCACTAGTGCTTCTTGCACCCGTTTCAGGACTACTTAAACTACGACGTAAGGCACCGAATAGCTCTCGCCCCATGCCATAGCTTGAATGATGTAAATCAACTTTCCCTGCGATTCTATTGGCAAGTGTTTTTTCATCAACAAGCAGAGATAACTCACCTGTGGTTGAATCGATACGAATTAAATCGCCATCCTCAACCTTAGCAATTAATCCACCATCGAGGGCTTCCGGAGTTAAATGAATAGCAGCAGGTACTTTACCTGACGCACCAGACATACGGCCATCAGTCACTAATGCAACTTTAAACCCTTTATCTTGTAAGGTGCCCAAGAAAGGCGTTAGCTTGTGTAGTTCTGGCATGCCATTAGCTTTAGGCCCCTGACCTTTAACAACAACGACACAGTCTCTATCTAAAGATCCTGATTTAAACAATTCATCAATTTCATTTTGATCATTAATAACGACTGCAGGCGCTTCAATAATTCGATTTGCAGAAGGCACAGCAGAAACTTTAATCACTGCACGGCCTAAGTTACCTTTAAGTAGTTTCAAACCGCCATTCTTTTGAAAAGGTGTATCTAGATGAGTCAATACTTCTTTATCTAGACTTTCAGTTACACCATCAACCCACTTAAGTTCGCCTTCAATTAAACGCGGCTCTTGGGTATAACGACGTAAACCAAAACCTGCGACAGTCTTGACATCTTCATGTAATAAACCACCATCAAGTAACTCTTTAACCAAGAACCCCATGCCGCCTGCAGCATGGAAATGATTAATATCAGCTTGACCATTCGGGTAAACACGAGCGAGTAACGGCACAGAGTCTGACAAATCAGAAAAATCATCCCAGTTGACAATAATACCGGCAGCACGCGCAATAGCGACAATATGCATTGTTAAATTGGTTGAACCACCGGTGGCCAAAATGGCCACAATACCGTTAACAATAGACTTTTCAGTAACAATTTCACCAATTGGAGTATATTGCGTGCCCATTGATGTTAAACGGCATACTTGCTTAGCAGCCATCTTACTTAATTCATCTCGTATTGGGTCATCAGGGTTAATAAATGAAGAACCCGGTAACTGTAATCCCATTACTTCTAGCATTAACTGGTTTGAGTTGGCAGTACCATAAAAAGTACAAGTACCTGCACTATGGTAAGACTTAGCTTCAGCTTCTAGTAATACTGCACGGTCCACTTTACCTTGAGTAAATTGCTGACGAATACGGGCTTTTTCTTTGTTTGGAATACCTGACTTCATTGGCCCAGCTGGCACAAATAGCATTGGTAAATGGCCAAAACTTAAGGCGCCAATTAATAACCCAGGAACAATCTTGTCACAGATACCAAGTAGCAAAGCACCATCGAACATATTGTGCGATAAGCCAACTGCGGTAGACATAGCAATCACTTCGCGACTAAGTAAACTCAGTTCCATGCCAGGCTGACCTTGAGTCACGCCATCACACATAGCAGGAACACCTGCAGCCACTTGTGCCACACTGCCCACATCCATACATGCTTGCTTAAGCATATTTGGGTATGTCTCGTATGGTTGATGTGCAGATAACATGTCATTAAATGCTGTCACAATACCTATATTGGCTTTAGTCAAATGACGCAATGAATCTTTTGCTTCTGGTTGGCAAGCTGCAAATCCATGGGCCAAATTGCCACAACTTAATGCGCTACGGTGAACGCCTCGAGTGTTGGCATCGTCTAATGCAGATAAATAACTTGAACGAGATTGTTGGCTACGAGCAATAATTCTATCGGTAACCGCTTGTACTACTGAGTGCATGGTAAAACTCCTTACGCGCTATAAAACACATCAACGGGCGTTTTACGCTGCGCTAATATAGCTCTAATGGGCATTTGGGTAACATCATCATTTTCAAGTGCCTGATGATATACAGTTAATTTAGGCTCTCCGACAAGATGCAAATAAATCTGACGACTATTTAAAATGGCATCTTTTGACAAGGTAATGCGTGCATGCGGGGCTGTAGTTGGATTCACAGCGACGCACAAAGCCTTAGTTGTTAATGCATTATCTAGTTCTGCACTGCACGGAAACCATGAACAAGTATGCCCATCAGTCCCCATTCCCAGTACAACCACATCAAATGGACGTGGGAAGTTCGCTAACGATTCACTGGTCATATCACAACCGGCTTCAGGCGTTGCAAACATGTTTTTTAAGCCGCGAAATTTAGCGCTGGCGGCCCTATTTTGTAATAGATACTCTCTAACCAGCCTTTCATTTGAATCTTTTTCATCAGTATTAACCCAGCGCTCATCAGCTAAAGTAATGTAAACATCACTCCAATCGACTAACTTATGGCTTAATAGCTCAAATAATTTCAACGGTGTTGAACCGCCAGATACCACTAAACTGGCCTTGCCACGAGTATCAACGGCATTTTGCAATTGTTGGGCAATTTTGTCGGCTAACTTAGCTTCAAGTGCAGCGGGCGTTTCAAATGATTTAAATACAGTATCTTTGATCATGGTTACTCCCTACTCGTCCCAAGAACGGCCATCTTTGGTGATTAATGCCACTGACGAAACCGGCCCCCAGGTGCCTGCTGGATATGGCTTTGGCTTTTCGCCACTTTGCTCCCAAGACTGGATGATCCCGTCAACCCATTTCCATGCTTGCTCTACTTCGTCACGACGAACAAACAAGGCTTGGTTACCTAACATTGCTTCAAGTAATAAACGCTCATATGCATCTGCGATACGTTCATTTTTAAACGTATCACTAAAACTTAAATCGAGCTTAGTGGTTTGTAGACGTTGCTTTTGCTCTAGACCTGGAACCTTGTTCATCATCTGAATTTCAACACCTTCATGAGGTTGTAATCGGATGGTTAGCTTATTAGGTGGTAAATTACGGTAGCTTGCGCGATATAAGTTATGTGGAGGGTTTTTAAAATACACCACAATCTCACTACTCTTGAACGGCATACGCTTACCACTACGTAAGTAAAATGGCACTCCAGCCCAACGCCAGTTATCTATGTCTACACGTAATGCAACAAACGTTTCAGTGTTTGAATTAGTGTTGGCACCTTCTTCTTCTAAGTAACCCGGAACAGGTGAACCTTTTAAAAAGCCTGCACTGTATTGACCACGAACGGTATTTTCATACACATTATCGAGGTTAATTGGACGTAATGATTTAAGTACTTTCACTTTTTCATCACGAATACTGTCAGCATCTAAATTCACTGGAGGATCCATAGCAACCAAAGTTAACACTTGTAATAAGTGATTTTGGATCATGTCGCGCATCTGACCTGCACCATCAAAATATCCCCAACGCCCTTCAATACCAACTTCTTCAGCTACGGTAATTTGTACATGATCAATAGTACGGTTGTCCCATTTAGATGCAAACAAGGAATTAGCAAAACGCAGCGCTATTAGATTTTGTACCGTTTCTTTACCAAGATAATGGTCAATACGGTATACCTGATTCTCATTAAAAAATTCGGCTACTTGGTCGTTAATCACACGTGATGATTCTAGATCAGTACCAATTGGCTTTTCTAACACAACACGAGTATCTGAATGAATTAGGTCTTGTGCATGTAAACAGCGGCAGATAACGCCAAAAAGAGAAGGAGGTGTCGCGAAATAGTTCACCATCACGCGTTTACTTGGCTCAAGTAACTCGTGGAAAGCTTGGTAGCCTTCTGGCTCTGTAAAATTAGTGCCTATATAATGACAACGACTTAAGAAGCGGGCTAACGTAGTAGGGCAAATTTCATCTTTAACAAATGTGTTCAAAGCTTTTGTAACGAGAGCAATAAACTCTTCATGAGTAAATGCGTCTTTTGCTACACCAATTATCTTGGTTTCCTTGTCTAGTAATTCTGCTTTGTCTAGTTGATATAAAGAAGGTAATAATTTACGCCTTGCTAAATCGCCTTTAGTACCGAAAAGTACGAAATCACAAGCCTTGGCTCCAATTGATTTACCCATTGTTGAAAGCTCTCCTAATTATATGTGTGTGCTATCCGAATTCGAACGATGAATAAAAGCACACTTTTGTTGTAATATAACAACAGAACATCAATATTGCATCTTTAATTTATAAATATTGCGTTATTGTTAATCTAGTTATATGTACCCATTATCTGCTATGATTTCCCGCATACCACAAGGCTTTTGAACCATTTAATAGTGATCTATGTCTTGATAAATAACCATAGAAACGAATTAATGGTAAAAAAATAACTTAATTTACGAATATCATGTAAGTTATGGTATAAAATTACATCACCTACTTTTAGCTACTATTTAGCGGATGCTTGCTTATGAATACCCTTGAAAAGGTTCAAAAAAGCCTTACCCAATTTAGTAAATCGGAACGTAAAGTTGCCGAAGTCATATTAGCCTCACCGCAAACAGCTATACATTCTAGTATTGCGACATTAGCCAAAATGGCCGATGTCAGTGAGCCAACGGTTAATCGTTTTTGTCGTCGATTAGATACTAAGGGCTTCCCTGATTTTAAGTTACATTTGGCCCAAAGTCTTGCTAATGGCACACCCTATGTTAGTCGTCACGTTGAAGAAGATGACTCTCCAGAGTCTTATACAACTAAAATATTCGAATCTTCAATGGCATCACTTGATACTGCACGTCAAAGCATTGATACTGCGGCAATTAACAAAGCCGTTGACGTACTCACTCAAGCAAAAACCATTTCATTTTTTGGTCTCGGAGCGTCTTCTTCTGTCGCTCATGATGCACAAAATAAATTCTTCCGTTTTAACGTACCTGTAATTTGTTTCGATGATGTGTTAATGCAACGAATGAGTTGTATTAACTGCAACGAAGGTGACGTCGTAGTGTTAATTTCTCACACAGGTCGGACAAAATCATTGATTGAAATAGCCCGAATAGCTCGTGAGAATGGTGCTGCAGTAATCGGTATTACCGCCCGCAATTCGCCATTATCTCTAGAATGCACTTTGCCTGTGACAATGGAAGTTCCTGAAGATACGGATATGTATTTACCGATGGCATCACGTTTAGCACAGTTGGTCACCATAGATGTCTTAGCCACAGGCTTTACCTTACGCCGAGGCCCACGTTTCCGAGATAATTTAAAACGCGTTAAAGAAGTATTAAAAGAATCTCGTGTGAACAAGGATTTAACCATATAAACCTAAGTGCATCTTACAAGTAATGGATAGAGGGCTTTTTACACCCTCGCCCCTAATACTTACAGTAATACTTACTCTAGATATCACAAGCTTTTTATGATGTATTAAGCATATTCGTAATCGGATAACTGGATAATAATTACAAGATTCAGTTATTTTCGACCATTTGAGCCCATTAATACAGCAATGAACATTGTTATTAAGGTCAAACAGCATTGCTGTTTGACCTTTTTTATTATAAAAACCGCTAATCTGTCACATAAATCACACATTAAAAACGATCTTTTTGTTGGTAACTTTACTACATTTAGCCGAATCTCTGTTAATATACTTGTATCATTTAAGTACTAAGATAGCTGGCGTACTTTAAATAACCGAATTCTATTTAACACAAAATCTTTCTTATCATTAACGGAGTATCTTATGTTCCGCAGAACTAAAATCGTTACTACACTCGGACCAGCAACTGATCGCGATGACAATTTACGTAAAATTATCATAGCAGGCGCTAACGTTGTTAGACTTAACTTTTCACATGGTTTACCAGAAGATCATTTAAAACGCGCGACTGATACACGTAGGATCGCCAAAGAATTGGGCAAAACTGTCGCTATTCTAGGTGACTTACAAGGTCCGAAAATTCGAATATCTACTTTTAAAGACAACAAAAAAATCAAACTTAATTTAGGCGATGCTTTTGTACTTGATGCCGATTTAGGCAAAGGTGAAGGCGACGAAAATCAAGTCGGTATTGATTACAAGCAATTACCAGATGACGTTGTTATTGGTGATATTTTAATGCTTGATGACGGTCGAGTTCAATTAAAAGTTGAACGAGTTGAAGATCGAAAGGTTTTTACTACTGTTACTGTTGCAGGCCCGTTATCTAACAACAAAGGCATTAACAAAAAAGGCGGCGGACTAACAGCCCCAGCCTTAACAGAAAAAGACATGGCAGACATTAAAACTGCCGCGTTAATTGATGTTGACTTCCTTGCCGTGTCATTCCCACGTACTGGTGCTGACTTAGACTTAGCACGTGCTTTAGCGCTTGAAGCTGGCAGTAAAGCACTTATTGTCGCAAAAGTTGAACGTGCTGAAGCAGTAGAATCAGACGAAGCAATGGATGATGTAATTAGAGCATCAGATGTTGTGATGGTTGCCCGTGGTGATTTAGGTGTTGAAATTGGTGATGCTGCGCTTGTTGCGGTACAAAAACGTTTAATTCAACGTTCACGCCAGTTAAACAAAGCGGTTATCACTGCAACACAAATGATGGAATCGATGATTTCGAGCCCTATGCCTACACGTGCTGAAGTTATGGACGTAGCAAATGCTGTTCTAGATGGCACAGATGCGGTAATGCTGTCAGCTGAAACGGCTGCTGGTGATTTCCCTGAAGAAACTGTTATGGCAATGGCTAATGTCTGTATTGGCGCAGAAGCACATCCAAGTGTGAATGTATCCAACCACCGTATGAATGAGCAGTTTTCATCTATTGAAGAGACCATCGCTCTATCAACTATGTATGCAGCTAACCACTTACCTGGTGTCAAAGCGATTATTTCGTTAACGGAATCAGGTGAGACGGCTAAATTAATGTCTCGTATTAGCTCTGGTTTGCCGATATTTGCATTAACTCGTCATCCAAAAACCTTAGCTAGTATGTGTATGTACCGTGGTGTTCAGCCAGTTAATTTTGACTCTACTGCATATCCTGCTGAAGAACTCGCTAAAGAAGCATTAAACTGCATAGTGAACAAAGGTTATTTAGTCAGTGGGGATATGGTTCTAATGACTAAAGGTGACGTGATGGAAACCATCGGTGGCACGAACACTTGTAAAGTGTTGATTGTTGCTTAATCAAGTCTAACCAAATATAACGAGGAACATTCACTACTCGCACGCGGTGATACACTCGTTAACACTAAAGCCAATCTTTGGATTGGCTTTTTTATCGATTTTTTTGAACATTAACGCTATACCTTAATAAAGTGACCTTAAAAGTAGCTACCATTCCCCTGCTTCATCGTTAATCCGTAACATGATGGATAAAAAAAGCCCCGACAGAGTCGGGGCTGATGTACATAAGTATTTCTAAAACTTAAGATTAATGTAATTAACTTACATTATAGCTTTTCAAAGTCATTAACGTTGATAGCAGCTAAACGCATTACATCTGCTTCTACAAGCTGTTTATGCTCAGCTTCAGTGATGATGTCTTTTTCTAATGCAACATCAAATAACTCAAGCATAGGAAGCTTAGATTTTATGTGGCCGCTTCGTTGCGCTTTCTTAAGTTTCTTATATAAATCTTTCGCAGCATATTTAGCTAAGAAGGCACTTTCTACTTCTGCTATGCCACTTGTGTCACCATCAAATTCACTACACAAGAATGTAATTCGATCACGTGCAGCTCCAGGCTTAAGCATGCCTTTAACTAAATCGACAGCAAACTTATCACTTGGCGCATTAAAATGATTACCCAATGGGAAAATTAATACCCGAAGTAACACAGCTGCAATTTTGCTTGGGAAGTTGCGAATTGCATCTTCAAGCGCTTTAGCCGCTAAATGTAAACGCTCTGTCATCACATAATGTACTGCCGCTAAATCATCTTGCTGACGGCCATTATCTTCAAACAGTTTCAATGTTGCTGACGCTAAATATAACTGGCTTAATACATCGCCCATTCGTGCAGAAATCATCTCTTTACGTTTGAGATCGCCACCCATAATCAACATTGATAAATCAGTCATGATCGCAAGTGAAGAAGATATACGGGTCATATCACGATAATATTGCTGTGTAGGACCACTCACTGGTGCACTGGCAAATCGGCTGCCTGTTAATGCACTACCAAATGAACGTAATGCATTACTTACAGCATAACCAATATGGCCAAGTAACAATGAGTCGAAACGATCTAAAGCCGATGTTTCATCTTCCATTGCAGCCGCTTCCATTTCAGCTAATACGTATGGATGACAGCGTGTAGCACCTTGACCAAAAATCATCAATGAACGAGTTAGAATGTTTGCACCTTCTACTGTAATTGAGATTGGGTTAGCCATAAATGCGTGACCTAAATAGTTTTTAGGTCCAAGTTGTATGCCCTTACCAGATTGAATGTCCATTGCATCTTCTAATACATCACGACCTAACTCGGTCATATGATATTTAGCAATAGCAGTCACAACTGAAGGTTTCACTTTTAAATCGATACCTTGAGTGGTTAAACGACGTGCAGCCTCAAGCTGATATGTATTGGCGATAATACGCGCCATAGCTTCTTGTACGCCTTCAAAATTACCTATTGGCATACCAAACTGCTGACGAACATAACTATATGCAGTGGTCGTTTTAGTACATACATGGCCCGATGCTGTAGCCAATGCAGGTAATGAAATACCACGTCCTGCAGATAAACACTCAACCAGCATACGCCAGCCTTTACCGGCAAACTGAGGCCCACCAATAATCCAATCTAATGGAATAAAGACATCTTTACCGCTCGTAGTCCCGTTCATAAATGCCATCATTAATGGGTTATGACGACGACCGATCTCAACACCTTCATGGTCTGTTGGGATCAAAGCACACGTAATACCAAGATTTTTAACATCACCTAACAAACCCTCAGGATCGCGCATTTGGAATGCAAGACCTAATACAGTCGCAACTGGTGCTAGGGTAATATAACGCTTGTTCCACGTTAAGCTTAACCCTAATGTCTCTTCACCTTCAAACTCACGGCGACAAACAATACCTAAATCAGGAATTGCGCCAGCATCACTGCCCGCTTCTGGACCCGTTAAGGCAAAACAAGGGATATCTTTACCAATAGCAAGTGAAGGTAACCATCGTTCCTTCTGCTCTTGAGTACCATAATGCGTGAGTAACTCACCAGGGCCTAAAGAGTTAGGTACCATTACAGTAACAGCTGCACTTACACTTCGAGTCGCAATGGTAGCCACGATGGTTGAGTTTGCATAAGCTGAAAACTCACGTCCACCGTACTTTTTAGGAATGATTAACGCAAAGAAACCTTGCTCTTTAAAGTATTGCCACAACTCTCGAGGAAGATCTTTACGATTATGGACGATATCGAAATCGTCAATCATAGTTAATGCAGTTTGAACTTGATTATCAATAAAATCTTGTTCTTCAGCCGTTAATGTAGGCTTACCGTAACCATGTAAGGTATTCCAATTTGGTTTTCCGCGAAATAATTCACCTTCCCACCAAACATCACCCGCTTCCATTGCTTCTTTTTCGGTACTCGATAAAGGAGGCAATACTTTTTTGAAGAACGAAAATACAGGACGCGTAATAACTTGCATCCTGATATTACGTACACCAAAGAGGACAATAATCGCTATAACTAGCAATATGATGATACTCATTTTATACCTTCTTAGTTTGTTAACACAGGGACAGCAACACCAGCTGCCATGTAAGGGATTACTTTACGAAGAATTGCTTCAATATCATTATGTTCACCGTAATCGGCCGAAGCAATTTCATTTAATGCATCAGCAGAAGCCATAGTGAATACTATCGTTCCTAAAGTGAAATGCAAACGCCAGAACATTTCAGCAGCTGGTATATGCGGCGCACTGGCCGAAACTGCTTGTACAAATGTGGCTAAATACTCGCCATAATGCGTAGTAATAAACCAGCGTAAGTGACCTTGGCTTTCAATATAGCCACGCCCCAGCAACTGTAAAAATATAATCGTGCCACCGTTACGGACTTTATTGAGCTCAAGTAACGGTTTAATTAGAGCAGAAAAAATCTCGTTAAGTGATGCATCTTCAGGTGCATGGTGTATACGTTTAATTTCTATCGCGGCGCTTGGCATGAACACATCTAAGTATCTAGCTAATACTGCACGAATTAACTCTTTCTTCGAACCAAAATGGTAATTGACCGATGCCAAATTGACTTCAGCTTTACTAGTGATTAGTCGTAATGAAGTTTCAGAAAAACCTCTTTCAGCAAACAACTTTTCAGCAGCATCAAGTATTCTTGTTTTTGTATCAGTACGGCTTGCCATTCCAGGACCCAAGTTTAATTTAAACACCCGTTTAAATTAATCATTGAGCGCACAGATGTCAATCGAAATTATCAGCTTTATTGATCTAGTTAAGTAACATAAATGGTAACACCACCATCAAATTAGTCGCCTTTATGTAAAATCCTCAACTTTATGAACACACACATAGATAAAAATTATCGATGTTAATATAATACATTTGCCTTTAAAACGGCCGTCTCAAATTGAACTTAATGCATTACTCAAATCAGGTTTTAATCTTATAAAAATTGAAATATTACAACTGTTAATTTTCGAACTAGGCTCGCCAGATGTTGAACATAACTCCAAGCCAACCATTACCAGAAGCGCTAAATGTAGAAATTACGATTAAAATGGACAGTAAAAGAGTATTAAAACACTTGCAATAATATCTTTATAATTAGATGAACAAGGCCTTCAAACTAAGATGATTAGTTGATGATAGCGTAAATGGGGTTGTTCATAATAATCGTTTATAAGCTAATGTAAAAAAGGCATAGAACTTATAGTGTAGTGAAAATATTTAGCATTATGTTGTTATCTAAAACCACAGCCCTTTCGATTTAACTCACTATTTTCCACTTTCTTCTGCTGCGATTTCTTCAACATCACAAATACCCCGCCGACACCACCATGGTTATAAGTTGCTGAATGGTATGCTGTAACGGGTTCAATTTGTTGCAACCAATGACACACTGCCGATTTCATTAATGCTGGGTAGGGTTTACTTTTATAACCCTTACCATGAATAATAAGCAGATTACGTTCGCCCCGTTCGTGGGCACTAAAAATACAATTCATTAAACTTTCACGAGCTTGTTTAAGTCGGTACTGATGTAAATCTAGGACTGTTTTAACAGGATACTTACCCTGACTTAATAGTGTAAACACCTCATTTTGGATGCCATCAATTTTATAGCTTACGACCTCATCAGGCTTCACGGCATGAATCAAATATGGCTCCGTTGGCAGTAATTGTAATAACTCATGTTGTTGTGCAGCAGCTCGCTTTGCAAGTTGAGCATCGGTTATACTTGCACAATGAAGTAACGCATTCGCTAATGATGATTGATTTTCATCTTTAAGAGGCATCACATCGGCCATTTCTTGTAGAAATAATTGGTCATCACTTAACGACATATGTCATCTCCTACATATTTTGTAAACATTCTATGCTTTAGCAAAGTAAATGAATAATTTATAGTCATACTAACGGTATCGCTTGTAATTATTGATTGTCAGATAAAAAGAGAACAACCCTTGAAAAGTATATTGACCTTATCCAATACGTCATGGTTAACAACACGGTTAATCATACTCAGTCTGTGTGTAACTGCATTTAACGTGTCTGCAACAGAACTGACTGCAGATCAAACCTTAAATTCTAATTTTGAAAAATTAACTCACGCTTTTGAACAATTAGATTTAACCGCTATGGAAGATATATACACTGAAGATGCAGTGTATATCTCTGAAACCCAAGATAGAGGCATTATTATCGGTAAGGAAAATATTCTAAACTTATATAGCCGATTCTTTAATAAAATAAAACGTAAAAATGCCAAACTTGAGGTCGACTTTAGGATTCTTGTACGATCTATAGAGCCTAATAGCGCAACTGATATCGGTTATTATTTAGTGCGCTTTCACCCAGGAAAAGAATCGGGAGAACCTGTGAGTGAGTTTGCAGGGAAATTTGTCACCATTTTCACGAAAGATAACAAGCAGCAATGGAAAATCAGCGTTGATTCAAATACTCATACGGCACCACATTTTTACTATGACGCGAAACCTGTGCCTAATCTGTATTATGGTCGACAATTTATTGAAGCGACCACAAAAGAATAATCATCATGGTTAATATCAACTCTGTGGACTCAGCATCTTCACAATGTCCTTGTGGTAGTTTACAAACCTATGTGCAATGTTGTGAACCATATCATTTGAATTATAGTGTAGCGGACACACCAGAGTGCTTGATGCGTTCACGGTATAGCGCATTTGTATTACGCCACTTTACCTATCTAATATTGACCCACCATCCTGACTATTTACAGGGGTTAACGGAACAACAGTTAGCTCAAGGAAATACCCAGTGGCTTGGACTAGAAGTAGTGTCGTCAAAACAACAATCTGATCATGCTGAGGTGACGTTTAAAGCCTGGTTTATTGATAACAAGCAGATTGATGCGATTTATGAATGTTCATCATTTGTTAAACAACAGAATCGCTGGTTTTATACTCAAGGACAACAAATGACAACCAGGTTACCGGGAAGAAATGATCCTTGTATTTGTAATAGCGGCAAAAAATTCAAGCAATGCTGTGCTAAGCGTTTAAGTTAGCAGCAACCTAAAAGGCCACTATTATCAATAATGATTAAAACACGAAATAATAGGTAACAAGGAGAGTGTTAATTGTTCACTAATGTAAACTAAGTTAAATCAATAGTGACTAAGTACAAAATCGAAATAACTCTTTTAAACCACCAATATGATTAATGACAACCAACCTGATGTTAGAGTCACTTATGCATGATGAAGTCGTTTTGTCTCGTGGGCGTTGATAAACAGAGCAAAGTCGTTAACACGTATTGCTGGGCTATATAAAAAGCCTTGCGCATGATGACAAGCGCTCATAGTTAAAAACTCTTCTTGCTCTTTGGTTTCTACACCCTCTGCCGTTAATGAAATATTCAGAGCCTTAGCCATTGCGATGATTGCACTCACAATTTCACGGCTCTCATGGCTTGATGAGATATCCATGATAAACGATCGATCAATTTTTAATTTTGATATCGGGAACTGCTTTAAGTACTTCATTGAACTATAACCGGTTCCAAAATCATCAATAGCCAAACCGACGCCTAATTCGGCCAACTCATGGCACAATTTAATAGCGTAACGAATATCTCCCATTAACTCTGTTTCGGTAATTTCTAAGATTAAGGTCTTTGGTTTTATCCGATAACGAGTGACCAATCGCCAAACTTGTTCATACAAATTACCGCTGAAAAACTGTTTTGGAGCCACATTCACGTGCATGGTGATATTTACATTTTTGTGTTGCCATAAATTAAGTTGCTTGCAGGCGGTTTCTAATACCCATTCACCGATTTGGTTAATCACCCCATTTTTCTCGGCTATATCGATAAATGTCCCTGGATATAGCACACCTTTTTTAGGATGATGCCAACGAATTAACGCTTCTGCGCCAATGTATTGGTTATTTTGTAAGTCCATTAAAGGTTGATAATACAATTCAAACTCTCGGCCACTAATAGCATGATGTAAATCACGTTCTATTTCTGCATTAATGGTAAACGTATCGAGGAGCTTTTCATTGAATAGCTGATAATGAACATCATTTCTTTTCTTAGCATGTTGTAGGGTAATATCAGCACAAGATAATGGGGAGAATAATCCGACTACAGATTTAATATCAACCACGGCAATTGCGGGTTTCGGCTCTATTTTCTCTCTGGAAATTATAGATGGCGCAGCTAAATTCAAATACAACTTGCTAACCATTAGCTCTGTATCGGTTTCAAGCTCAATGGGTGGCAATAACACAGCAAATTCATCACTGCCAATTCTAGCGACATCTATTGCGTTTGCTGCCACAGCAAAATGTTTTAGACGTCGCGCAATTTCTACTAATAAACTATCCCCATTATCATGACCATGAGTATCGTTAAAACGTTTGAAGCCTAATAAATCAATCAGGATTAACGTGCCCTCTTTAGCACGCTCTAACATAGGGATAAAATGACTACGATTGTGCAACCCAGTTAATGAGCAATGCCAGGCTAGACGCTCCAATTCTGCTTTATGTAAAAATTCTGCTGAATTATCGAAGCTAGACACCAACGCGTAACGCTTGCCTTGTTCTGTCACAAATGGGGTAATGTGATAATTTAACCAATATTCACTGCCATCAATTCGTTCCAACTTAAGGTCGCCTTTGACCGTTTCATTGTTGTGTAATTTATTAATAAGGAGGTCAAGACGCTGTGGTGTATCCTTAAATAAATCAAGGCTAATTACGTTATTGTACTCTACCGAGATACGCGGTAATCCGGTCATTTTCTCATGGGCACTATTCACATATTCAATAATACGACTATCAGTATTGATGAGCATGACAACATGATCTGATTGTTCAGTTGCATTTCGCAGTAGATAAATTTGTTCGTTGCTGTCATAGGAGTAGCGAGTCGCTAATGCTAACGCTAATTGGTCAGCGCATTGAATAGCAAATTGAATATCAGAATCTAGCCAATTTATCTCTTCACAGTTTTCAATCGATAGTACACTTTCAATATGGCCATTAATTCGAATGGCAATATCAACACTAGTGACAATGTTATGATGCTGGTAGTACTCAGAAAATGTGTGAATTAGATTAATCTGAGAATTACCATTGGATAATATGTAGCGGTGGGAACGCAATTCATCAAAATATTGAGGTTCAATAGCTGTTGTTCTCAGATTAGACACATGGACTAATTGATCAGCTATTTGACTGGCAACTAAAGTATGCTCACATACACAACTACCATCGACAATAGAATTATCATTGACAACTAAACCGTCATTTGCGGTGTTATTTCCTAGGGTCCAAACGGACACAAACGATGCGGCGAAATATTCGAGCAGCAGTTGACACACAAACTCAGAGGTTTTTGTAAAATCACCTTGTTGTTTAGCATTAGAATTTACAATTAATTCCAATAAATGCTGTTGATCTTGTCGATTCATTTAAATCCCGAAAAATGGCTTCATTTCCCTAACTTTTTGAAAACATCAAATCAGTTCTATTTATTGTTATTAGCACTGAATTTAAGAGCATGAGTCAAATAATTAGGCAATACATTGGGAGCAAAACTTGCACTAAAAAGCATTCACTTTACTATATTAGTAACAACGACTATGCCTTGATTAAGTAAAGCACATTACACGCGATACTCATAAACAGCAATCACTTCGTTACATATTGTTACGGTTTGTGAGCATTGCAGTAGAGTGTAGCTATACCCAAAAAAACGTTTTAACAACAATAATTTGGTACCCTTCTATTAACCACTAACATAGACTAAAATTAAAGCTCATTTTCAAGTTGAAAAATCATTTTCTCTACACTAAAAGTAAAATCTAACGTTAGAGTAATCATATTATCTTTATCGACAAGGTTAGCTTTGGTGTCACTAAAACGTTGTTGCGCTGTTGTTTGCATCGCTTGAGCTTGCACCAATGCATCATCACCGGAAAAGTTTAATACTAATAACGTATCGTCAGCTTCAACAACGGCACCAATGTCAACATAACTGCCGCACTCAGTACAACTGTCACTGACGTTACCCTGTTGCTGTTTAATTTGTTTAATCATTAGTTTACTCCGTCAATATCGATAATTATCAGTGTAAATATATCGTAGTTTTGAATGATTTTTACTAGTCATCCTCACAATTACCACAAATATTAATTAGATGTTATTAACATCAAAATTTACAGCTCAACGGTTAAGCAAATTGGTGCGATATAGTTTCAGAAATCTTTCGTTGGGTGCTTAATTGATCCAGAAAATTCATATCTTCTAATGGTGTGTGTTGTTGGTAAGCATTAATGGCTTTATTTTTTGTCAGGTAATCGCAGTTATTCAACACTTCGATCATTGAATCTGGTTGTGAGCCTCTAATGACTAACGCTTCAGGTGTTAATGCTTGTTGAAGGTGAAACTGCTTAGCACCATGTTGCTGAAACACAGTAGCGTTGTCGGTGGTGTCTGGGTGGACAGATATGTCATCAACCAACAACTGTGGCTGCGGTACTGAAAATTTATTACGCAGCTTTTGCGTGCTTTCTACATCATTATCAAATTGAAATTGTGCCATATCACGAGCGTCAACTGACAACATTGCCAATAGTAAACCAAATTCACCGCGACGATTGTGTTCAATCGCGACGTTTAATCGGTTTCCTATTTGTAATTCATTGACTAATGTTGATTCAATTTGCATATAAAAACATCACTACTTATGCTCGATGCTAATTTATCGACCAAACAGTCATAAACTTTAGCGATATATTCAATTTTATACTTTACATACAAAAGGTTTCTGACTACTATGGCGGCCGCAATTGAGGAGGGGTTCCCGAGTGGCCAAAGGGATCAGACTGTAAATCTGACGGCTCAGCCTTCGAAGGTTCGAATCCTTCTCCCTCCACCATTTGCGTTGCTTCAAAGTTTAAATTTAAAAGTGTTAATGCTGTAAAGAGTTAGAATGTAAAAAGAGAGTAAGAAAAAAGAAAATATGTGGAGGGGTTCCCGAGTGGCCAAAGGGATCAGACTGTAAATCTGACGGCTCAGCCTTCGAAGGTTCGAATCCTTCTCCCTCCACCATCTTTCTTTATTCCTATTTATCTTGCAGTGGAGGGGTTCCCGAGTGGCCAAAGGGATCAGACTGTAAATCTGACGGCTCAGCCTTCGAAGGTTCGAATCCTTCTCCCTCCACCATTTTACATCTTAGTTTATCTGCTACTTCCACTTCCAAACACTAATCTCGTTATCTTTAATACCTGCCCTACTATATTATTTTCTTCAGTGTAACGTTCTCATTTCCCTGCTTTGATCGGCAAAATTCATCGCATTTCATATAAATAACTCCCGACTCAATCAGTCAAATACAGTTGTGTATATTTCTACGACCATTATCATTTAATATTTGTTTGATCGTGGTTTTACTATCTATATTGATATCCACATTTGGCTCGGTCATGTTTACGATGATTAACACTCCTTTGTGACCATAAGCACTATTCACACGCTAACAATTTAGTTATTATTTATTCTTTTTTGGAATAACGAGTGTCCTTGCATGTCATCAACTTGGGTCAATCAGGCCATCGCAAAAATAGAAGCCGATTATCAACGTTCAGCAGATACACATCTTATTAAGTTAGATCTTCCCCAACTTGGTGGCATTGATGTTTACTTAAAAGATGAAAGCACTCACCCAACAGGCAGTTTAAAGCACCGCCTGGCCCGATCACTATTTTTATATGCCTTATGTAATGGCTGGATAAAACAAAACACGCCGATTATAGAATCCTCATCAGGCAGTACAGCGGTATCAGAAGCTTATTTTGCCCGCTTACTTGGGTTACCTTTTATTGCAGTAATGCCAAGCACGACAGCAAAAAAGAAAATCCAACAAATTGAATTTTATGGTGGTCAATGCTATTTCGTAGAAAACGGCAGTCAGATGTACCCTGAATCGGCACGCTTAGCCAATGAATTGAAGGGCCATTACATTGATCAATTTACTTATGCAGAACGTGCTACGGATTGGCGAGGAAATAACAATATTGCGGATTCAATTTTTAATCAGATGGAAAAAGAACCCCATCCTATCCCAACATGGATTGTGATGAGTCCGGGAACTGGTGGCACTAGCGCTACTATTGGTCGTTATATTCGTTACCAACAACAAACAACTCAATTGTGTGTTGTCGACCCAGAAAACTCTGTCTTCTATGATTACTTTAACAGTGGCGATGCCAGTATTGTTTGCAACAAAAACAGTAAGATTGAAGGTATAGGACGTCCAAGAGTTGAGCCTTCATTTATTGCGGGCGTTGTTGATAGTATGATAAAAATTCCCGATGCAGCCTCAGTTGCGACAATTCAATGGTTAGAGCAACTCCTTGGTCGTAAAACAGGCGCTTCAACCGGCACTAATTTGTACGGTGCATTATTGCTCGCGACTAAAATGCGTCAAGCAGGACAAACAGGTTCAATTGTGACCTTAATTTGTGATTCAGGCGATCGTTATTTAGATACTTATTATGACCCTGAATGGGTTAACAGCAATATTGGCTGCTTTAAACATTACCAAGATAAGCTGTTGAAATTTAATGATACTGGATTATTGATTTAGCAATATTATCAACAAAAATGCCGTTGTTATAAGCAACGGCATTTTTGTATTTATCAACCAGTAGCATTAATCAATATTCAAATATTTATGAGTCTGAATAGACAAACGCCAATTACGTGCAATACACACTTTCATCGCTAATTCTGTAGCGCGAGCCTTTTGGCTGATCGGCTGTAAACAAATAGTTTTATCACTGATGTCGATGCCGATTAATAGTGCATCTAACTCTTCAATATGATTCTCTGTGGCTATCGGGTGTTTAATTTCGTTGGCACGGTTCAATGCTTGTTCTAGCACCTTATAGCCCCCTTTCATATTGATTTTAGGCGATACCGTGACCCACACATCTGGATGACATTTCACTTCAAAAGTGCCACTGGTTTCAATCTGGATCTGATACCCTGCTGCAATAAAATCCTGAGTTAACTCAGTTAAATCATACAAACACGGCTCTCCACCGGTTAACACAATATGTTTAGCAGTAAATCCCTTGTCCTTGAACGCTTGTAATAATGTGCCACCAGTATGATCAGCCCATCGGCCGATAGTACCATCAACCTGAATAACTTGATCCGCGGTCACTTTATTTTCGGGTAATACATCCCAAGTTTGCTTAGTATCACACCATGCACAACCTACAGGGCAACCCTGTAAGCGAACGAACAATGCTGGTACACCAGTATAAGTACCCTCACCTTGTATTGTTTCAAATACTTCGTTAACCGGATATTTCATCGTTTACCTTTCTTTTATAGACAAGTATTGGCTACCTGACTGACAACGGGTCGGCATTTATAGAGTATTTTACTGTTAGCTGCAAGTATTTACACCTATGGCTTTGCAGTTGCGCCTGCCTTAGGTAAAATATCATTTATATTGTCTTGAACCACTCAGCGTTGATCATACCGATCTTACCAGTCAGTTCAGTACGTTAAGAGTATATTCATGTCAGATTCAAATCTAAACATCCCAACTAAAGCCCTTGTTGTATTCAGTGGCGGCCAAGATTCAACGACGTGTCTCATTCAGGCTTTGTCCAAGTATGACCAAGTTCACGGGATCACATTTGATTATGGCCAGCGCCATCGTCAAGAGATCGAAGTGGCTAAATCTTTGGCTACAGAGTTAAAGTTGGTCAGCCATAAAGTGATGGATACCACATTACTAAACGAGTTAGCCATTTCTGCATTGACCCGTGATGACATTCCAGTTTCACATGAGTTGATGAACAACGGTTTACCCAATACCTTTGTACCTGGACGTAATATTCTATTTTTAACCTTAGCTGGCATTTACGCTTACCAATTAGGTTGTGATGTCATAATCACTGGGGTGTGCGAAACCGATTTTTCAGGTTATCCAGATTGTCGTAACGAATTCATACAATCCATGCAAAACTCATTAGCACTAGGAATGGATAAACCCATCAAGATAATTACCCCGTTAATGTGGCTCAATAAAGCTGAAACATGGGCATTAGCAGACAAATATCATCAATTAGCCTTAGTGCAACATCAAACATTAACTTGTTATAACGGTATAGTGGGTGAAGGGTGTGGTGATTGTCCTGCTTGTTTATTACGTCAACGGGGCTTAGAAGATTACCTACAAAACAGCCAATCAGTGATGGCGTCGTTAAACAGTAAATTATAATCATGTTGTAAAAAATAGCGGGTAGTTAAAATAGCGTTTAGTCACTGCCGCAAAATGGTCATTAATCATTTTTATGAAGATTTTTACGGCGACACCAAAGAACACACGGTTAACCATGTGACTTTTTCACGCTGCGGTAAGTTTTGTGTTTTTGGTTTACATTATTTTGACTGAGATTTACGGTTCATGTAGAGGTTCGTTTGCAAACACACAAAACACACACTGTTAGACTCTATCATCTTGTTGTGGTGATCAGTCTTATTTGTATAGGGTTATTTGCTGTAGAGGTACCTTCGCCTGCATTTTTACCCATCGACCAGTATTTTAGTTATCAATATGATGCAATTGCTCATGGTCAAATTTGGCGATTAATCACCGGTAATCTACTACATACCAATATATGGCATTTACTGATGAATTTAGCGGGATTCTGGGTCATCATTTTTCTGTATGAAGTTCACTTTAAGCGCAATCCTGGTAAATTAATGCTGCTTTTTGTCAGTTTATGCCTATTAGAGGGAATGGGGTTATATCTGTTTTACCCCAATTTAAAAGCTTATGTTGGCTTAAGTGGTTTATTACATGGGCTATTTGTATTTGGTGCGATAATGGATATCCGCAAAGGTTATCGCTCAGGTTACCTACTACTTGTTGGTGTCATTTTAAAAGTCGCTTATGAGCAATATTTTGGTGCCAGTCACAGTATTACACATTTGATTAATGCCCGAGTCGCCACTGAATCCCATCTGGTTGGTTTGGTGAGTGGCATAATGTGTGCCATATTTTGGTCGATGCTTGTCAAGCGTCTAAAATACAACAAACTTAGTTAGACTATCAATGTTAATAAATTAGTTATGTATTTCATTAATACAAACGTGAACAGTGTTGATATTGAGTCTGTCACTAATTTAATCTTTCTTGGAACTCGTTTCAGACATGACTTCCGAAGTTTCAGCTTCGACAGATTGTTCAGCTGAGTTTAATTGTGCTCGTTCAACTAATTTATCGTATTCTGCTTGAGTCATTAAATAGCTTTTCAGAGGCGGTAATGGTTTTGCTGAACTGGGTGTAATTGGCATATCTTTGATACCACTAATATCAACTCGGCCATATATCAATGCGACAGTAATGATGAACGCGTGTACTAAAATAACAATTATAAAAGTATGATCACCTCCAGTAAGTTTTGCGATGACTTTTCGCAAAAAATGACCATCTTCAGTGGGATGATCCGAAAGTAATAAAGGTTCATTGTTGTTAGCGTTGCTATCAATAACCCCCGTAAATTTCAGTTGCATTTCGTCGGCGACTTGTTGTTGATAATCTTGTAATTCTTTTGGGTCTACGGCTACCTCTTCTGACTCAATAAACGGTGTTACATCGTTGTCAAAAATGATGCTATCGCAATTGTCTTGCTTGCCTACTTTGTTATCCCAAGCAAGTGTGTCATTACTGGAAGTTGCAGATTGATGGGGGTGGGAATGTTTATTTTTTTCAGACATAAAGACTAATATGCTAAGAATTATCGTTTAAGTATAACGTCAACAACCTCTTTGAGTAACAGCTAATTTGTACATTTAATAAGGTCTGTGCATTAATAAACTCTTATACAATGTTATAAATAGACTCAATATTAAACCTACATTACCGACCAATAAATTTGAGCTTACACGTGTACACCTAATTATAGCTATTTAGTTTCGAGACTGATAGACTAGTGTTGCTCAAAATCCAATCAGCGTTATTTACAGGATATTATGAACTCACCATCAAACACTTCAATACCCCAGCATTCGGCTACAATGTCCTCTGGTTCAGATTACGGTTATACAGAAGAAAAAGCCAATGCGATTTCACATGCATTAGGTGTCATTGCGGGCATTATTGGTTTAATCCTGATGCTAATTAAAGCACCCGATAGTTTATCTTTTGTGCAAATGGCTGGTGTAACAATTTATGGCATTAGCATTATTGCTTTGTTTCTTGCTTCTACTTTATATCACTCTAGCAAAAGCGCACTGTGGCGCAAACGGTTTAAAATGGCAGATCATTGTGCTATTTATACCTTAATTGCCGGCACTTACACCCCTATGATGCTCATCAGTTTACAAAGCTCACGGGCCACTATTGTACTTTCCGCCATTTGGTCATTAGCGTTAGCAGGAATAATATTTAAGACATTGTTTATCGGTCGTTTTAAAGTCTTTAGTGTGGTGCTGTACTTAGTGATGGGCTGGTTTTGTGTCGCTATAATGGGCGATTTAAAAACTCACATGAACGATTTAGGCTTAAATTTACTCATTATTGGGGGATTATTTTATAGTCTCGGAGTGATTTTCTATGTAGGTAAACGCATTCCGTATAACCATGCAATTTGGCATTTATTTGTACTAGGTGGCGCATTTAGTCATTTTTTATGTATTTATCTTACAGTGCTATAATTCGACAATATCGTTATCACTTCTAAAAAATTGCGGTTGTACTAAAGCCGCTATTTTTCTATTATCTATTGCTAATAAACTGCTAAATGATTTATAAACGCTATTGGAAACCCCATGACACAAATGCCTCCCATGGAACGAATATGGTTTATTGTTAATCTTATCCCTGAAGGCACCGTGTTACCTTACGGAATAGTGGCAGATTTAGCCGGCTTACCTGGCCGAGCACGTTATGTATCAAGAGCATTAAAATTAGCGCCTAAAACGCTGGCGCTTCCGTGGCATAGGGTCATTAATAGTCAAGGTAAGATATCATTCGAAAAATACTCTGAACCTTTTCAAACTCAGCTAGAATTATTAAGGTTAGAGGGTATTAAAGTGAACGCAGGCAAAATTTTGTTGTCTCAATATCAATGGAAACCCGATCTTGCCACCTTGGTAATGACATTACCCTTTTAATCTCAGACTGTTAACTATTTTCATACTTAAAGGTAACTGCACATTGGTCAATAATTTAACTCGCTTACTCACGTTAATCTTGTGTATTAGCCCTGCTATTAATGCACAGGCTGACAATCAGCAACAGCAGATTGTCGATGCTGAGTCGACGGCTCAATTAGCTACGGCGGAAAAGGCTATTATTGCAGAGCAGCATCAACAAGTGACTCCCCCACTGCCATTAAATGACATTGTACAAGCTGCTATCTTATCGCCACTCACAGCCCACACGGCTCAATACAAGGTGTTTTATGGCAGCATCGAATTAGGTGTGGCCAATTACCGTTTACCAGCTACTGATAGTGGTTTTTACAGTTACCATTTTGACAGTGATGTCAGTCTATTTGTGTTATCAGATCAGCGTCATCTTACCAGTGAATTTACCTTAGAAAACGGCAAGCTGGTACCATTTCGCTATATTCAAGAACGAACCGGAACGGGTAGTGATTACACCGAACAGACTGCCTTTGCAAAAGCACAACAGTTCATCCATACCATATATAAGGAAGATGCATTAAAACTGCCTTATGAAGATAAAGTATTTGACCCTTTAATGGTGCAATTGCAATTTCGAATGGATCTCGCCGCCAATATTAGGCCGTTAGATTATAAAATGGTGAAAGAAAAAGAAATTGATGACTATCAATTTAGAGTCATAGGCAAAGAACAAGTTGTGCTCGACAGTGGTACCTACGATACAGTAAAAGTTGAAGTTGTACGCGACAGCACTAAAAGGCAAACATTTTTCTGGATGGCACCTGATTTAGCCTATTTACCAGTACGATTAAGTCATTTTTCAAAAGGCAGCAAGCAGCTGGATATTCAGTTAGCGAGCTACCAATTTGAACAACCATTGCCCCCGATGACGCCAGCATTGATCGATGGCCCAAACCTTGGAAGGTCAACAGCTGCTGGACAACTCACTTCAGAGGTTGAAAATGGAACCGGCATCAGTGAGTCAGAACTAGAGCAAATTAAAATGTTAGCTGCGGATTAATTCACCTTTCCTGAAAAGTTTCCATTCACCTGGATTTAACACAACCCAATTTTCATTATTGGTTAATGGCCTGGTTGCAATAACAGTCACCACATCATTGGGTGTGGTTTCTTTGCTAAAATCAATCACAACATCAGTGTCAATTAGTGTTGCTTTGCCAAACGGAGCTCGGCGTGTAATATGGCATAAATTGTTAGTACAATAAGCCATTAAATCAACGCCATTACTCAATAGCATATTAAATACCCCTAGCTGGCGTATTTCATCTGCTAACCCTGCAATATAGTCGAATACCGCATTTAGGTCGTCTGGTTCTTGCTCGCCAAATTGTTTTACAACCGATTCTAAAATCCAGCAAAAGGCCAATTCGCTGTCTGTGTAGCCAACAGGCTGAAAACGCGACACCTTAAATTTATCGAGATAACCGGTTAATTGGCCATTGTGTGCATAAGTCCAATATCGCCCCCATAACTCCCGACTAAACGGATGAGTATTAACCAAAGACACGCAACCACGATTAGCCTGACGAATATGACTGATCACGATTTCGCTTTTAATTGGATATGACTTAATGAGCTCAGCGATATGCGATTCACTACTAGGGCAAGCATCCTTAAAAGTACGATTACCCTTACCTTCATAAAAACTAATTCCCCAACCATCAACATGAGGACCCGTTACACCGCCGCGTTCAGCTAACCCAGTAAAACTGAACACAATATCTGTTGGTACATTGGCACTCATCGCCAGTAACTCACACATTAAGCTTGCCTTTATTGTTGTTTAATCGAGCAAATCTGACCAAATTTACTTAGTCGAACGTATTGTATCTACTATGCTTATTAAGTGGAATATTTCAAACACACAATTATTTAAACAATTGTTTGAAAAATACTTGTAATCGAGGCGTCATAAGGTTAACTTTTACGTGACACAGGTCTGACCACGGGCTTTCTTGTGAATAAGATCAACAATAAATAAGCTATTTTGGCCTATAAAAATAGCTTTAAGGAGAAGTACAGTGACCACCCTACTTTGGATCATCGCGATGATCTTTGTGCTCGGCGCTATGGCATACCTAAGAGTATCGCTATTATCGACAACGATTGCTGCTGCAATTGTATTAGTCGTCGGTAGCACAATGGATATTATTGGTGTAATCGCATGGATAGTATTCCTTGTTATTGCACTTCCATTAAATATTAAATCATTCAGACAGAATTTTATCAGTCAACCACTGCTTAAAGTTTATCGCGGCATTATGCCTGAAATGTCTACTACTGAAAAAGAAGCCATTGAAGCTGGTACCACTTGGTGGGAGGCTGATTTGTTTGCCGGTAACCCTAACTGGAGCAAACTGCATAATTACCCTAAAGCACGCTTAAGTGCAGATGAACAAGCCTTTTTAGATGGCCCTGTTGAAGAAGTGTGTAAAATGCTTAATCAACACCAAGTCTCACACGTGCTTGGTGACTTGCCGCAAGATATTTGGCAATTCCTTAAAGATAACGGCTTCTTTGCCATGATCATTAAGAAGAAATACGGTGGTTTAGAATACTCAGCTTATGCTCAGTCTTGCGTACTTCAAAAACTAGCTGGTGTCAGTAGCGAACTCGCTTCAACAGTAGGTGTTCCTAACTCGTTAGGCCCTGGTGAGCTATTACAACACTATGGTACTAAAGATCAGCAAGATCATTACTTACCCCGTTTAGCTCAAGGTTTAGAAGTGCCATGTTTTGCACTCACAAGCCCAGAAGCAGGTAGTGATGCTGGTTCTATCCCAGATTTTGGTGTGGTATGTAAAGGTGAATTCCAAGGCGAAGAAGTGCTTGGTATGAAACTAACGTGGAACAAACGCTACATTACGCTTGCACCCGTTGCGACCGTATTAGGTCTTGCATTTAAACTGCGTGACCCAGAACATTTATTGGGTGACAAAGAAGAGTTAGGCATCACTTGTGCGCTTATCCCTACTGACATTCCAGGTGTTGAAACTGGTCGTCGTCATTTCCCATTGAACTGTATGTTCCAAAATGGACCAACACGCGGTAACGAAGTGTTTGTTCCATTAAGTTTCATCATTGGTGGACCAGAAATGGCCGGCCAAGGTTGGAGAATGTTGGTTGAGTGTTTATCTGTAGGCCGTGGGATTACTTTACCTTCAAACTCAGCTGGTGGTGTTAAAACAGCCGCTGTTGCTACAGGTGCTTATGCTCGTATTCGTCGTCAATTTAAATTACCTATCGGTAAGTTAGAAGGCATCGAAGAGCCAATGGCACGTTTAGGCGGTAATGCTTACCTTATGGACGCTGTGGCGACATTAACCACTACCGCGATTGATTTAGGTGAAAAGCCATCGGTTGTTTCAGCCATCGTTAAGTTCCATTTAACCGACAGAATGCAGAAGTGTATTATTGACGCAATGGACATTCACGGTGGTAAAGGTGTTTGTCTTGGCCCGAATAACTACTTAGGCCGTGGCTATCAAGCAGCACCGATTGCTATTACCGTTGAAGGTGCCAACATTCTAACCCGTTCAATGATCATTTATGGACAAGGCGCAATTCGCTGTCATCCATATGTTTTGGCCGAAATGGAATCAGCATTTGATACTGATGCTAGCCGTGGTCTAGACAACTTTGACTCTGCTATATTCGGTCATATTGGTTTTGCAACGTCTAACTTTATACGTAGCTTCTGGATGGGATTAACCTCATCTTATTTCACCAATAGCCCTTACTCAGATAAAACCAAGCGTTATTATCAACAGATGAATCGCTTCAGTGCTAACTTAGCATTGTTATCTGACTTAGCGATGGCAACATTAGGTGGCAACCTAAAACGTAAAGAACGTATTTCTGCACGTTTAGGTGACTTATTAAGTCAACTGTACCTAACTTCAGCAACGTTAAAGCGTTATGAAGATGATGGCCGTTTAACTGAAGATTTACCTTTAGTGCAATGGGCTGTTGAAGATTCATTATACAAGCTACAAGATTCATTAGACGACTTACTTAACAACTTCCCTATGGGTTTAGGTATTGCGCTCCGTGCTGTTATCTTCCCGTTTGGTCGTCCAATTAAGCGTCCGAGTGATGTATTAGATCACAAAGTGGCTAAAATCATGCAAACCCCTTGTGCTAGCCGAGACCGTTTAGGTAAAGGCCAGTTCTGGACTGCATCTGAGTTCAATGTTGTGGGCATCCAAGAGCAAACGTTCAAAGATATCCTTGCAGCAGAGCCACTGTATGACAAAGTCTGTAAAGCTGCGGGTAAGCGTCTGCCATTTATGTGGTTAGACAAAGTTGCTGCAGAAGGTAAAGCGCTTGGTGTGTTAAGCGACAGCGAAATCGCTTTACTTGAACGAGCTGAAATTGGTCGTCTTAAATCAATTAACGTTGATGACTTTGATCCCGATGAGCTTCGTGCGCAACTTGCACCTAAAGCAAAGCAAGAAAAAGCAGCCTAGCTGTTCAGGCTAATTAGCCTAACTAAAAAGGGTAAAGCGCAAGCTTTACCCTTTTTTATCTCTACAGTTTAATGATGTTGGAAGGACAATAATGAAACATTTAAGCGGATTACAACTGATGCAAGCCATGCTAAATGGCGATTTCCCTGCCCCTTCGATTACGCAAACCATACCGATGAAAGCCATTGAGGTGAGTGAAGGCGCTGTGACTTTTGAAGCCCATGCCGATGAACGTCATCTTAATCCTATGGGTGGTGTTCACGGAGGCTTTGCCGCAACGGTTATGGACACAGTAACTGCCTGCGCTGTTCATTCAGCACTTCCGGCTGGTGTCAGTTATTCAACCATTGATTTAAACGTTAAAATGGTTCGTCCTGTTCCACAAAATCAGCGTTTAATCGCAAAGGGAAACTTAATGAACTTATCTAAATCTTTAGGTATTTCTGAAGGGACATTAACCACTGAAGACGGTAAATTATTAGCTACAGCAACAGCAACCTGTCTTATTCTTCGTCCATAGATAGTTGGGTAAACTTTTCTGTTCAACGCCGATGTTGATAGGCTAACGGCATAACAATACTCATGCATTAATGATGTATTCAACAGTCAGTAGTTGTTTAGTTTAAGGCTCTTTGTTGGAACTATGATTGTTCACTTATAAAACAAGAAATGAAAAGCCAGTCATTATATGACTGGCTTTTCATTCTATTAATGTCACGCTACTAACTTACCTGAACTCGGAATAACACAAAATTAATCCTGTTGATGACAAATAATTAGCCATATTTACTTTTCGATTTGTCCAGCAGTTTGCAGCCTCAATATCAATGCGTAATACCACATGACGGTGGTTAGACATCACTGCAAAAGCGGCTACATCTATCGCAAAAACGGCTTCTAGTTCATACAGCCGCGATTCGATCCAGCCACGACGATCCTCAAAATTCTTACCAGAATGTGTATCATTACCACACACTCTTAGTAAACAGAGAGTGTGCGACGGACGACACGACTACAACAGCTATAAAAAAGGAGTGTCTTCGACACTGATCTGAGTTCTTCTAGGGCATGGCATAGTAAGCTCCCCGCATTAACACTTATACTGAGTCTAGTAGATGATGCTAAATCACGCTATTTAATGTGGGTGTCCAGTATTATGCGTTGCCAAGTCCATGGATTTAGCATATTTACAAGGGTAACAAGGCGTGTTCGGGCACAAAAAATGGCTGACTTTCAAAATAAAGACCTTCTCGCTTCATGCGTTCTACATCCATATTTTTAATCTGTAAATTGGACATGATGGTTTTAATCCCATTAATTAATTTATGCTCTCTGGCTTTAAGAATATCTTCATTACCCCCGTCTGACGTTAAAAAACGATATTCAATTGAAAATTCACGCTGACCATTAAAATCCTGCTCAACTCAGTCATAATAAGTGCAAGTGAAACTATAATCTTTTGATAGGAAATGCCCTTTATTCCACGCTTTGCCATAAGTAGTCGTAAAATTAGTACATCTTATATTAGCTAGATAAGACACCCATGCATCACTTATATAAACATTCATCATCTTGTCGCTCTTTATTTCTTGCTCAGTTTTTATTCTATAAACCCGTTTTAAATAAGCTTCTTCATCTACCTGCATCTGATTTTGAGCCTTAAAAGATTCAAAACTAACAACTATAGTTGAAAGAAAATCTCTACTGCTTAAGACAATCCACTGGTTTTTATTATTTTCATCTGGTGTCCCGTCATATTCATATATCCAATTAGCATTTTTTGAGGTTAGCCAGTTATCTGGTGGACTAAAGCGGCCATACTCATTTTCAAATACGTCTGTGCTATCAACCTCTACAGAGGTTGAGCCACAGCCTACCAAGGCCAACACACACTAGCAATATCAGCGCCTGTCTGGGCAACAAGGCAATAAACTTAAGGATTTGTTGGGCCACATTGTGCTCCTTTATGGTCTGAACATTTGTAATCACTGTGCGCTGCTCCGCTAAACCCTTTAAATCGGTTGAGGCTTTGCACGAGCTACAACCGAAACAAACGTTAACAATGCTCACTTTGCCATCAATCTAACTTATAAATATCTTCTCTCTTGATATACAGTACATTATCTAAATCATATTTAAATCCATCACTGTATACAAAAGTGTCAGAAATATAGGTTTTGCACCAACCATCATCAGAGCAATATTGAATGGGGACTTTCCTCTCAACCCAATAATTTTCATCAACCACATAGTCTTCACCATTTTTTTGGTACAAGAATCTATCAACATACCAATTGCCAAGCGTATCGACATCACTCTTTCTCACCTCCCACATTTTTTCGGATGGTATTAACACATCATCATTTTCCCCATCATAGATGTAATACTTAACAATATACCTATACTTTATCTTATCTGCTGCTGCGCCATAGAAAGCGGTGCCTTCCGGTACCTCCTCCTGGTATTCAGGATTAACAAACCAACGCTCTATATAGTAGCCAGTATCAATGTATTTTGTGGCACCTAAAAAACTAACGCCACTGCACGCTGTTAGGAGCATTAATGATAAGCCCCACATTGATGTTAACTTTATCACTCACCACCGCCTGTTGTTTTAGGTTGTACTGTCTTTATTAAGTTGAGGCGCTCATTGAGTTTTATTCTGGCGGCCTCTCCGTAATTATAAATAAGCCACCCATTTTGAGCTTACTAACATAATCTCTGTCAGCAACATTCATGGGTCTTTATGGTCTGTCAACTTATCTCAGTACAGGACCATCGCTTAAACAAAAAAGCCAGTCATATGAATGGCTGGCTTTCTAATTTGGAATTATCAATAAAACTAATCTTCCTGTAACTCTATTTCTAGCTGTTTTGCTACTGTTTCTGGTGAGCTACTATTGCGGGCAAACAAGCTATAAGCAACAGGAATAACGATTAAGGTAAAAAATGTCGCCAGTAAAATTCCTGACAATACCACCACCCCAATAACAAAACGTGTTTCAGCTCCAGCCCCAGACGCCATCACCAACGGAATGGCGCCCGCTGCTGTGGTAATACCGGTCATAAGGATAGGTCTTAAACGTTGCGTTGAAGCTTGTAAAATAGCTTGTTGAAATTCAACACCACGGTCACGTAGTTGATTTGAGAATTCAACAATCAAAATGCCATTTTTAGCGGCTAACCCTACCAGCATAATAATACCGATTTGACTGTATATATTGATACTTTGATCTGTTAACCATAAACCTACCAGTGCACCCAAGGTTGCCAGTGGTACCGTGAGCATGATCACCATAGGGTGAACATAACTTTCAAACTGCGCAGCCAATACTAGAAATACAATACCCAAAGCAAGTAAAAAGACAAAGTTCATTGAATTACCCGACTCTTGGTAATCCAACGATGGTCCTTTATAGCTGATAACCGCTTCTGCAGGCAAATAAGTTGTAGCAAGATCATTGAGATAATCTAACGCTTCACCCAGAGTATAATCATCTGCCAAATTGGCCTCTAAGGTAATAGCACGCATTCGATTATATCGATTTAACGAACTTGCATCGGCAAACTCTTCCACTGTAACCAAGTTTGATAATGGGATTAGCTCTTGTGAGCGATCCGAGCGAACATAGAGGTTTTCCATATCAGTGGCTGTGTTTTGGTTATCACGATTACCTTCCACTATCACATCGTACTCTTCACCATCGCGCATAAAAGTGGTGACTAAACGAGATCCCAGCATTGACTCTAATGTTCTGCCAACATGAGAAATTGATACGCCTAAATCCGCCGCCCGTTCACGATCTATCACCACACGTAATTGAGGTTTAGTTTCTTGATAATCGTGATCTAAACCAATGAGCTTATGATTTTCTTTCGCTTTTTCCAGCATGATGTCACGCCATTCGGCTAATTCTTCGTAGCTTGGCCCACCAAGTACAAACTGCACAGGTTTTCCTACACCTCGTCCAAATGCTTGGCGCATAATAGGAAACGCTCTTATGCCAGCCAAATCTGCTAATCGGCCGCGTATATCGCCAATAATTTCGTTAGCGCTACGACGTTCATTCCAATCTTCTAATACAATAATGGCCATGCCATTTGAAAAATCAGATCCAGCCCCAAAACCACGTGGTGCGCGGATCAATAACCGCTTAATATCACCACTCTCAACCAAAGGCATTAAGCGCCCTTCCACTTCGTCCATGTATTTCTCTATGTACTCAAAGCTAGCACCTTGAGGTCCATTCACGATTAAAAACATCGAACCACGGTCCTCTTGAGGGGCAAATTCTTGGGGGATTTTATTGAGTAAATATCCACTCAGAGCAAAAGCAATAAGCACAACTAACGACACCAATACAGGGCGTTTCATCCCCGTTTTTAGACTGGCTAAATACCAGCCAGATAAAGTTGTCATCATTTTATCGATTTGTTTAACTAACCAAGGATCTTGCTCAGCAGGCTTGAGTAATTTAGAACACATCATTGGCGTAAGTGTTAGTGCGACAATACTCGAAAATATCACCGCGGCACTCATAGTGACGGCAAACTCTTTAAACAGCTTACCTAAATCGCCCTCTAAGAAAGTAATGGGCATAAACACAGCAACCAATACCAAAGTGGTTGCCACTACGGCAAAAGCCACTTCACGCGCCCCCAGAAAAGCTGCTTTAAGTGGTGAGTCACCTTCTTCAATACGTCGATGAATGTTTTCTAACATGACAATTGCATCATCAACCACCATACCAATAGCTAGGATCATCGCCAGTAAGGTCAATAGATTGATGGTGTACCCTAATGCATAAAGTACGATAAACGTGGCTAACAAAGACACTGGAACGGTAATGGCAGGAATTAACATTGCCCTTACAGAGCCTAAGAACAGATAAATCACTATAATAACTAAAATCATCGCAATAAATAGGGTTTGATATACCTCGTCAATCGATGCTTCAATAAATACCGAGCTGTCGTATGCACGTTTAATTTCCATACCTGCTGGTAATGTTGGATTAAGTTTATCGACTAAGGCATTGGCAGCTCGCGCCACTTCAAGAGTATTAGCAGTCGACTGCTTACTGACACCTAAGCCAATCATCGATTCTGTATTGCCCCTAAAGATAATACGTTCTTCTTCGGAGCCTATTTCAACTTTAGCCACATCACCCAGTTTTACTAAATACCCGTCATCTCCTTCAGTGATCACTAAGTTAGAAAAATCCTCAGCAGTTTTAAATACTCGGTCTAAACGCACGGTAAAATGACGGTCTTTTGATTCTATCGAACCTGCGGGTAATTCAACGTTTTCAGCACGAAGCGCGGCTTCAACATCTGACACAGTTAAGTTACGCGATGCTAACGCTTGGCGATCAATCCAAATCCGTAAGGCGTACACCTTACCGCCACCTAAACGCAAGGTTGATACACCATCAATAACCGAGAAACGGTCAACTAAATAACGATTGGCGTAATCGGTTAACTGTAAGATATCCATTTGATCGGAGACCAAATTCAGCCACATGATAACTTCATCACTGCCGTTTGCTTTAGAAATCGATGGCGCGTCAGCTTCTTCAGGGAGCTGCTCTAGTAAACTAGAAATACGATCACGAACATCATTTGTAGCGGCTTCAATATCACGATTAATATCAAATTCGATGGTGATATTTGAACGGCCATCACTACTTGATGAACTAATATGACGAATGCCTTCAACACCACTAATTTTGTCTTCAATTAGCTGGGTGATGCGGCTTTCGACCACTGAGGCACTCGCACCACGATAACTGGTTTCTACAGAAACTATGGGGGGATCGATATTCGGGTATTCACGTAACGGCAATTTACCAAAAGACACTAAACCTAATACAATCAGCAATATACTAATAACTGAAGCTAATACAGGTCTTTTAACCGATAAGTCAGTTAATATCATGCTGACGTCTCCATACCTTCAACCTGTACAAACTTAAAGTTTTCAGCTTGCTGTACCTTAACTTCATCATCTGGACGAACCTTCAAAATACCACGGATAATCACTTGCTGGCCGACTTCAAGACCTTGAGTAATTTCAACCCAACCGCGAGTACGCGTGCCTAAGGTGACTTGTTGCTGTACGACTTTATTGTCTTCGTTAACAATATAAACAAAATGTTTGCTTTGAATAGGGATAATAGCGGCTTCGGGTAATAACAGTGCCTCACGGCTTTCTTTTATTAATTTCACTTTCATCAACATACCAGGAAACAAACTGTAATCATCATTTGGCATAACGGCACGCACAATGACCGCTCGAGTAGCCGGATTGACGCGACTGTCAATAGACGTCACCACACCTTTGAATATACGGTCTGGGTAGGCAACGGCTCTAGCTTCTACTAATTTACCTGGCTGCAATTCCTGAATAAATCGTTCTGGTACAGAAAAATCTAATTTGATTTTGCTGACATCATCTAAGGTACTAATTTGCTCTCCAGGAGTGACTAAACTGCCGACACTGACTTGGCGTAAACCGAGTTTCCCCGCAAATGGTGCTTTAATAACTCGGTCATTTAACGCAGCTTTAGCTTGCGAGACCTCTGCACGAGTGGTGTCAATTAAGCTTTGCAAACGGTCGCGTTCTAATTCTGCAATGGTTTTACTGGTTACCAGTGAGCGGATTCGGTCTAACTCTCTAAGGTTTTCAACAAGTTTAATTTCAGTGACAGCCAATTTAGCTTTATGTTCGTCATTTCTTAATTGTACTAACAACGCACCTTTTTCAACCAAATCACCGTCTTTGAAATTTATTTGAGTGATTATGTCGGTGACTTTAGATGTAACAATGATGGATTCAAAGGCTTTACCTGTACCTAAAGCTTGTACTTCATCTCGAATAGGCATAATTGCCGCTTTGGCGACGACGACATTAGGGATAGGTCTCGGACGTTTAACCATTGCCTCTTTAGGCGACATTAAATAGTAAGCCGACAATGAAGCTAATGCGATGGCAATCAGTATGATTATCTTTTTCATTTGTAAGTCCGTAGGCATTGAAGCCTAAATGAATTCTATGTTTGATTATTAAGTTACTGTAATTGTACTTAGCAATGAATCTACATCAAGTCGTTTTACTTTTGCTTACAAATTACCAACATAGTAAACAGATAGTGTATTTTATTTTAATATGCATTTATTTAGATAAATAATTACTATCTATGCAAAAAACAGCACCTATATGCATATTTAAAATAAAATGGTTATGTTAAGAGATAATTACCGACACATGTTGTGACAAATAGCTAACATAAGCAGATTAAGAACATGGAAGCGAAGCATGACTACATGCCAATTAAGCAGATGAACGCATGAATCACCCAATGTTTAAGACGATTCATTTGTATAAATTAATGATTGTGACTAATTGACATATTAAGTGTATTGACTGTCAATATGAGAATAGTTTAAACCGATGATAGGCTATATATAAAATAAAAAAGAGACGCTCAATGCGTCTCTTTTTAGTAAAACGAGTTAATCGAAAAGTTTAACGCACTTTACGGTCTTCTTGCATTAAATCAGAAATAATATTGTACACTTCGGTAACTGACTCATCTGATAACGGTTTGTCTTCTAAATCATGTAATAATATTTTGGTCTGATCGACATTATCGGTTTCTTTAAGCATCAAACGATAACTGCCTTTTTTCAATGACAATTTTTCTTCGCTCCACAAAGAGCTCCAGAAACCACCACTTTCTTGCAAGTTAATGTAAAACAAACCTTCGCTCTTGTTCATGTCAACAACATCGAAACCCATTTCCGGTAACACGATACGTAAACGATCCCATACCGAATTAAAGTTTGCATCAGCTAACCAATAAGCAGGTTCTGTAGGATTAGTCATTAAATCAACTTTAATACCTAAGCTTTTTTGAATGCGAGCAGCTCGAATAGCTTGATCTCGTTTTATGCTCATATAAGCAATGGCATTATTCAGCATATCGGTGGTGTAACGACGTTTGTCTTCACCACTTAATAATATTTGTTGATCTTTATCATCGTAAAATTCTTGATGTTCAACCAAATCAATCGACACAAAGCCAGAACGTCCATGAGGTTTCACATCAACCTGATAACGGTAACGTTGACGAAGTTGATATACCTTATCGCTACTCCACCAGTTAGATTCAATGATTTCATCATTTTCAATCCAATCGGTTTCAATAAAACCAGCATCATAATCTTCATTACGAATAGCAATATTATTTTTAGCTAAATAACCATCGATAACATCAAAGATTTCTTGTTTTAAATCAGTGGTACTTTCAATTGATTCTATTACCACTCGAATGTTATCACTGCTTTCTTCTATGTGTGTGCCTTCTGCCATTGGCAATACTTGCAATGGTGCACGTATATCAAGATTTTTACCCACTAACTGTTTATTAACGTCTTTACCCACAGCAGGAATATCATACTCTTTGCTATAAGTAGGTGTGTTCAAACCCTCTGGAATAGTCAGTAATGGTATAGATTCAGCATTAACGAATTCATCAGAACCGTTGGCTTGACGGCGATCTAATGGTGTACTGCAAGCTGAAACAGCTGCAACTAGTAGTAACGGAGTGACTTTCTTCAACATGAATTTATTCTACCTCAATATCAGCTTGTTTCATTGTTTCTATTAACAGACCATGAAACTGCTCAGAAAGTTCAGTTAAAGGTAAACGGATATGACCATTAGCTATCAAGCCCATACGATGAACAGCCCATTTGACTGGGATTGGGTTCGCTTCACAAAATAAAGACCGATATATTCCGGTTAATGGCTGATCAATTTTTGCAGCTAATTGTGCATTGTTGGCTATCGCCGCGTCACACATTGCTTTAAAAGCACGTGGCACAATATTATTTGCGACGGAAATAATGCCATCACCACCCAGCAACAAAAACTCACGCGCAGTCGCATCATCACCACTGAAAAGTAAGAAGTCATCACCACATAATTCACGTAAACGTGCCACACGGCTTAAGTCACCAGTGGCTTCTTTAACACCAATAATATTACTCACAGTTGACAATTCAGCGACAGTTTCAGGCTTCATATCCACGGCGGTACGACCTGGTACATTATAAAGAATTTGCGGAATATCAGTACTTGCAGCAACGGCCGTATAATGGGCAATCAATCCCTTAGGCGTTGGTTTATTGTAATAAGGTGTCACCCCAAGCATCGCAACAATACCTGAGTTTTGCATTGATTTAGTTAAATCAATTGCTTCTGCAGTGGCATTGGCACCATTACCACCAATAACAGGAATGCGACCCGCTGCAAACTTAACCGTTTGACTAACCACATTGGCATGTTCTTTCATTGGCAAAGTCGCTGACTCGCCAGTAGTACCGACAGCAACAATAGCATCAGTACCTTGTTCAATATGAAACTCAACAAGTCTTTCTAGGCTTGCATAATCTACTGTGCCATCACTGTTCATTGGAGTGATTAAGGCTACGATGCTTCCGTTTATCATCTATCTTCCCCACGGTTTCAGGATTCG
Organism: Shewanella polaris; assembly: GCF_006385555.1. Taxonomy (NCBI): domain Bacteria; kingdom Pseudomonadati; phylum Pseudomonadota; class Gammaproteobacteria; order Alteromonadales; family Shewanellaceae; genus Shewanella; species Shewanella polaris. Next base: position 2,448,394 of record NZ_CP041036.1, read on the forward strand.
CTATGTTACTGATGCCAACCAATAATGACAAGCTCTACGGTAACCATAATCTGAAATAAGTCATTTAAGATATTTATTGCCACGTAACCTAGCATCTTTAATGCCATAGAGCTAAAAAATAATCACATTTATGTGAGTGATATAGGTTACTATATTGAGGTGTTTTAGTGAAAAATGATAGCATTAACACCCCACCAAAACTTATATACTTTGCATAAGTTTTCGCTCTACGATATCAACAAGTGAGGAAAATCCATGACCAATTATCTGGTCGTTACGGCAATGGGCGCAGATCGTCCGGGATTAGTCAGTCGTTTAGCGCGTTTAGCAAGTGAATGTGATTGCGATATCGTCGACAGTCGTATGGCATTATTTGGTAATGAATTTACCCTAATTATGATGATATCAGGCTCTTGGTCTGATATAACAAAAATTGAAAGCTTATTACCCAGTTTGAGTGTCGAGCTTGAGCTCATGACGGTAATGAAGCGAACCGCTAAACATACCCCTGAGAACTTTGTTTCTCGTATTGAAGTGATTTTCAATGGCGAAGACCAGCGCGGTACCATGAAAAGTATCACTCAGTTCTTGGCCGACAGGGGACTTGATTTAGCCGCTGTACGTTCTCACGCTGATGACAATAATAATCTTAAAACTCAATCGATTATATTAGCCATAAACATTCCCGACAAAGTGAATTTATTGAAACTTGAACAAGGTATATATGAACTGGCCGAATCAATGTCTTTAGAGTGCACAATCAAACGCATGCAAGGCATTGCAATAGAATAACCTTAGAGAGTAATGAACTTTATCGCTAAAGTTGACGTAATAAGGTCGACGACATAAAGGTATAACGATCAGATAAAGGAAACATGATGAACACATTACAAGTTGGCGACGTAGCGCCAAAATTTACCCTACAGAATCAAGCTGGTGAATCAGTCTCTTTACAAGACACACTCACTAAAGGCCCTGTTTTAGTGTACTTCTATCCTAAAGCCTCGACTCCAGGTTGTACGGTACAAGCACAAGGCCTACGCGACATTAAAGCCCAGCTTGATGAGCAACATGTCACAGTGTTTGGCATCAGCCCAGATCCAGTAGCAAAGTTGGCTAAGTTTGCGGAAAAGCAACAATTAAACTTCACATTACTCAGTGATGAAGACCATGCTGTTGCTGACGCATTTGGGGTATGGGGCGAGAAAAAATTTATGGGTAAAATTTATGACGGCATTCATCGTTTAAGTTTTATCGTCGGTACTGATGGCAAAATTAGCCATGTACTTAACAAGTTCAAAACGAAAGATCATCACGAAGTTGTATTAGCAAGCTTAGAAAAATAAGCTGCTATTTAGCTTGATAACGCGTAATAAAAAGGCTTAGCAATTTGCTAAGCCTTTTTATTACAAACAACTCCACTCAAGTCAGTTAATGATCAACTCTCTTTTGGTGAATTGTCATTTTCAGTAGTCTTGCTATCGTCGGCCATAGTATCGTCAGCTTTATCATCCGCCACAGTATCTGGTTCTTTAACATCGTTAACGGTTGCAGCTTTTTTCGCTTTCACTTCAGCAGCTTTGATTTTTGCTAGTTCCGCAGCTTCTTGTTTAATTAATGTAGCTTCTTCATCAGCTAATAAGCGGGCTTTTTCTTCAGCTTCAAACTGTGCCAATTCATCTTCTCTACGTTGTGCTTTATCAATGGCACGTTGCTCAGCTTCTTCTGCTTCGCGTACAGCTCTTGCTTCAGCGGCCGCCTTAGCTTCAGCGTCGGCCAATGCTTTGGCTTGGCGATCGGCCTCTTCATTTAATTCACGTTGAATAATTGCCTGTTCTTGCGCTTCCTGAGGCAATAAACTAATTAACTCTATCCCCACAGGTAGATTAACGGTTTCAGCACCAGATATCACTTTCACTTTACCTTCTTTGGTTAAGTAAACCAACGGCAATGCAGTTTCACCATAGCGACTCTTGAAATGTTCGAAGGTAAAGTTTTCGGTAATATTAGTGATTTTTAATACTGCACCTTTTGCCATTAAACTGGCAATTTTGGCGTAAGAGATATTCTCACCAAACAAAGATAAGCGCTTTAGATAAGACTCTGACAACTGATGACGAGCGCTAGCGCTGTCACCATTGTTTAAACCATAGACCTTTTCTGATCCCAATAAATCTTGGAAGTGAAAAGTCACCAACGGATTTAACTGACGGTAAGGAGACATCACTAATACTCGGCCAATGCCACTTGAATCCATATAATTAGCAGCATGCTCTGAAGCTGGATTACCAAAATATACCGGAATATTTTTCATTCGCGCTTCACGAATACTGTCCCAGTTATTATCCGCTAAAATGACTTTAATGTTTTTAGATATCAAAATTGAAGCCAATTCACGTGAAAATTTAGATGCCCCGAAAATTAATAAACCTTGATTAGAACCATCCTTTACACCTAAATACTTAGCCCAGCGACCCGCGGTTAAACTTTGAATCACCACGGTTCCGATAATAATCAAGAATACTAAAGGTACAATTGAACTCGCACCTTCTAAGCCAACTGATTCTAATTTGATCGCAAATAACGATGAAATGGCCGCAGCAACAATACCGCGAGGGGCAACCCAACTTAAAAACCACTTATCTTTTGACGTTAAATTGGTACCTAAACCAGAAATCCAAATGCTTAATGGACGCGCAATAAACATCGCAACTAATAGAACCCCTAGACCACCAAAACCAAGATCTATCATTGCATTAGAGTCTAATCTTGCGGCGAGTAAAATAAATAATGCCGAAATTAATAATACTGTTAGCGTCTCTTTAAACTCGAGAATATCGGCTATATCGACACCGCGCATGTTCGCTAACAAAATACCCATTACAGTCACAGTTAATAAACCAGACTCTTCTTGAAGAATATTTGAACCAACAAATACACCAAGCATGATAGTCAATACCGCGGTATTAAGCAGGTAATGCGGGAATAAGTTTTTACGAATCGCTAAACCCGTTAAATAACCCGCAGCCGCGCCTAAGCCAAAACCAAGCAGTAAAGTTAGACCCAGTGCATGTAGCACGTGCGAAGTAGGATCGGCAGTGACAGCGATATACTCAAAGACTAATACCGCAAGTAAGGCACCGATGGGGTCAATAATAATACCTTCCCAACGTAAAATGCTGGCTAAATTGGATTTTGGTTGCACGGTACGTAACATAGGCACAATCACTGTCGGCCCTGTTACTACCACTAACGCACCAAATAACATCGCAATTGCCCAGTCAAAACCAAGCAGATAATGTGCAGCAGGCGCAATACAGGCCCAAGTGATAAAAGCACCTATGGTAACGAGGTGAGTCACCATTCTGCCGTGATCTTTAATTTCTTTAAAGTTGAGCGTCAATGCCCCTTCAAACAAAATGACCGCAACACCTAACGAAATAATAGGAAACAACAAATCGCCAAAGATCTCATCAGGATCGAGGATCCCTAACCCTGGCCCTAACAATAATCCACACAATAAAAGTGGTAAAATTGCGGGTAGACGTAATTTCCAACCCACCCATTGACACAAAAGTGATAGCACGCCGATTAAAGCCAGCATACCTGTAATGTGTTCAACCATAATCATTTCCTTTTGTATTGCTCTCATTGCCCATCACTAACACTAAAAAGCAATGCGGCTTAATTTAATATCCAACTCTAAATGCAGTCAGCATAATTGTTGGTATGCCAAGCTGATTTAGTAAAATAATCAATAGCAATTAATCACTATTATTCATCCGTTTGATTTTTTATTACATCATAAATAACCCATCGTTATATGACGTTTGTATGTCAGCGCTTAAAAACATTGTTCAACAAATATGGCTGACAAAATTCAGCATATAACATACTAATTTAACCAAGGGATCAAGACTTTTTTGACCAATATCACATTTTATACCATTTAAACGTTAGATGAGTAAATATCTGATTTAAATGAGCAAATAGTCCTATAACCATACACCCTAATCGTTTGTTTTTTAGCTTCAATTCGCTCAGAAACAAAAAAACCTCAGCTTTTGCTGAGGTTTTTATAAGCATAAACCGCGATATTATTGAGGAATTCGTACCTTACCTTCCATTAATACTCGTGCACTACGGCTCATGATGGCTTTTTTAACCTGCCATTGACCTTGCACTAATTCTGCTTCTGCTCCCACTCTAAGCGTGCCAGAAGGATGACCGAAGCGAACGGCTTTACGTTCACCACCACCGGCAGCCAAATTAACTAATGTGCCAGGGATAGCGGCTGCAGTGCCAATCGCCACCGCTGCGGTTCCCATCATCGCATGATGCAGTTTACCCATAGACAATGCCCGCACGACTAGATCGATATCGTCAGTATTAACCGCTTTACCACTGGATGAAATATAATTCGCAGCAGGTGCAACAAAGGCCACTTTAGGGGTATGTTGACGAGCTGCAGCCTCATCAATATGGTCGATTAAGCCCATTTTTACTGCACCATAAGCACGAATGGTTTCAAACATGGCTAAGGCTTTATCATCATTATTAATGTCATCTTGCAACTCAGTACCTTGATACTGAATATCTGCTGCATTAATGAAAATCGTTGGAATGCCCGCATTAATCATGGTGGCGTTAAAGCTCCCAACGCCTGGCACGTCAAGTTTATCGACCACGTTACCTGTGGGAAACATAGCGCCGTCACCGTCAGCAGGGTTTAAAAACTCCACTTGCACTTCAGCTGCGGGAAACGTCACACCATCAAGTTCAAAATCACCGGTTTCTTGTACTTCACCATTGGTAATAGGGACATGAGCAATAATGGTTTTATGAATATTAGCTTGCCAAATACGCACGATTGCGGTGCCATTTTCAGGCACTCGGCTTGGATCGATTAAACCATTACTAATTGCAAATGATCCCACCGCTGCGGTTAAATTACCGCAGTTTCCGCTCCAGTCGACAAATGGTTTATCAATCGAGACTTGACCAAATAAATAGTCAACATCATGATCAGCTTGAGTACTTTTGGATAAGATAACTGTTTTACTGGTACTTGACGTTGCTCCGCCCATGCCATCGGTATGTTTACCGTAAGGATCGGGACTGCCAATAACACGTAGTAATATTGCATCGCGGGCAGCGCCAGCCACTTGAGCGGCTGCAGGCAAGTCAGTCAAACTGAAAAATACCCCTTTACTGGTGCCGCCGCGCATATAAGTCGCTGGAATTTTCATTTGTGGTAAATGAGCCATCACATATTCCTAAAATAACAAAAGACCAAACCGGCAAGCCATCAATAAGCTTATAAGCTGCCGGTTAAATAAGGCACAAAATCACATGATTACTTGGTTTCGTTGGCTAAAAAGTCCTGAGCAAAACGTTGTAATACACCACCAGCTTCATAAATTGACAATTCTTCGGCAGTGTCAACACGACACTTAACCGGAATAGTCACTTGCTCACCGTTTTTCCGGGTCATAATAACTTGTAACATTGCACCCGGCTTACGTTCACCAACCACATCATAGGTTTCGGTACCATCAATATGATAAGTATGACGATTATGGCCTGCAGTGAACTCAAGCGGTAATACGCCCATACCCACCAAGTTAGTGCGGTGAATACGTTCAAAGCCTTCAGCAACAATCACTTCTACCCCTGCAAGACGCACGCCTTTGGCCGCCCAGTCACGTGACGAACCTTGGCCATAATCCGCACCAGCGATAATAATCAGTGGCTGCTTACGTTCCATATAGGTTTCAATCGCTTCCCACATGCGAGTCACTTTGCCTTCAGGCTCTACACGCGCAAGTGATCCTTGCTTAACCTTACCGTTTTCCTGAACCATTTCGTTAAACAGTTTAGGGTTAGCAAACGTGGCACGTTGCGCAGTTAAGTGATCGCCTCGATGAGTGGCATAAGAGTTAAAGTCTGCTTCTGGCAAACCCATTTTGTGTAAATATGCTCCAGCAGCACTGTCGAGCATAATCGCATTGGATGGTGATAAATGATCTGTGGTGATGTTGTCTCCAAGCACTGCCAATGGACGCATACCTTTCATGGTGCGCTCACCCGCCAAGGCTCCGTCCCAATAAGGTGGGCGGCGAATATAAGTACTTTGTGGACGCCAATCATATTGTGGATTTACGTGGCTGCCATACTCGACTTTAATGTCGAACATTGGTTCATAGACTTTACGGAATTGTTCAGGCTTAACGCTTGCTTTAACAACTGCATCAATTTCTTCATCGGTTGGCCAAATGTCTTTCAACGTAACCGCTTGGCCTTGATTATCGATGCCTAAGATATCTTTTTCAATATCAAAACGAATCGTACCAGCAATGGCGTAAGCAATAACCAAGGGTGGTGATGCTAAAAATGCTTGTTTGGCATAAGGATGAATACGACCGTCAAAGTTACGGTTGCCCGACAACACCGCAGTGGCGTATAAGTCGCGATCAATTACTTCTTGTTGAATCACCGGATCGAGCGCGCCGCTCATGCCGTTACACGTGGTACAGGCAAAACCGACAATGCCAAAACCTAAGTTTTCAAGTTCAGGTAACAACCCCGCTTCTTCTAAATACAATTGTACTGCTTTAGAGCCTGGCGCAAGTGATGATTTCACCCAAGGTTTACGTAATAAACCACGAGCATTAGCATTGCGAGCCAATAAACCTGCGGCAATCATGTTGCGTGGGTTACTGGTGTTAGTACAACTGGTAATGGCAGCAATAATCACAGCACCATCGGGCATTTTACCGGGTTCGTTTTCAACCACGCCACTAATGCCACGAGCGGCTAATTCTGATGTGGGTACGCGATTATGTGGGTTTGACGGCCCAGCAATGTTACGCCCAACAGAAGATAGATCAAAATGCAGTACCCGTTCATAAACTACGTTTGTTAAGGTATCAGCCCATAAACCCGCTTGCTTTGCATAGGTTTCGACTAATTTAACTTGCTCGTCGTCACGACCGGTTAGCGTTAAGTAATCAATAGTTTGTCTATCAATATAAAACATCGCGGCAGTGGCACCGTATTCTGGCGTCATGTTCGTAATGGTCGCGCGATCGCCAAGGGTTAAATGGGTAGTCCCTTCGCCATAAAACTCTAAGTAAGATGACACAACTTTTTGCGCACGAAGATATTCTGTTAACGCTAGTACTATATCGGTTGCTGTAATGCCCGGTTGCGGCTTACCCGTAACCTCTACACCAATAATATCTGGCAGACGCATGTAAGATGCACGGCCGAGCATGACGCTTTCAGCTTCTAAACCGCCAACACCAATGGCAATCACGCCTAATGCATCTACATGAGGTGTATGGCTGTCGGTGCCGACTAAGGTGTCAGGAAATGCAACACCGTTTTGTGCATGCACCACAGGTGACATACGCTCTAAGTTAATTTGATGCATGATGCCGTTACCCGGTTGGATAACATCAACATTTTTAAACGCCGTTTTAGTCCAATTGATAAAGTGAAAACGGTCTTCATTACGGCGGTCTTCAATGGCACGGTTTTTTTCAAAGGCGTCTTTGTCAAAACCCGCATATTCTACCGCTAATGAATGATCTACAATCAATTGAGTCGGTACTACGGGATTTACTTTTGATGGGTCACCGCCTTTTTCAGCAATCGCATCACGCAGCCCCGCTAAATCGACTAATGCGGTTTGGCCTAAAATATCGTGACAAACCACGCGAGCCGGATACCACGGAAAATCAAGATCACTTTTGCGCTCAATCAATTGCTTTAAGGAATCAGTAAGCGTCTCTGGCGAACAACGACGCACTAGGTTCTCGGCAAACACGCGAGAACAATAAGGAAGCTTGGCAAAGGCACCAGGCTCAATTGCATCAACAGCCTCTTGGGTGTCAAAATAATCTAATTGGGTGCCAGGTAAGGCTTTACGGTATTGAGTATTCATAACTTCATCCACAATAAATATGAAAGTAATAAGCGCTAATCTATATCGAAAAAAACCGAGTCATCATAATGAGACTCGGCAAACTGATTAACGTTGGCTAATAGGCACCACTTTACGAGGCTCACTTCCCACATAATCTGCACTTGGACGAATAATACGGTTATTTGAACGCTGCTCCATCACGTGTGCAGCCCAACCCGTTAAACGTGAACAGACAAAAATCGGCGTAAACAATTTAGTCGGAATACCCATAAAATGGTAAGCAGAAGCATGGAAGAAGTCTGCATTACAAAATAGCTTTTTGGTGTCCCACATAAACTCTTCACAGGCGACTGAAATGTCGTATAAAGAAGTATCGCCGTTTTCGTGAGCCAGTTTTTCAGACCACTTCTTAATAATCACATTACGTGGATCAGACACACTATAAATAGCATGGCCAAAGCCCATGATTTTTTCTTTGCGCTCTAACATCGATGCCATCTGTTCTTTAGCGTCTGCTGGTGAGCTAAACTTTTGGATCATATCCATCGCCGCTTCGTTAGCACCACCGTGTAGTGGACCACGTAAAGTACCAATCGCACCAGTAACACAAGAATACATATCAGATAATGTTGAGGCACATACACGCGCGGTAAAGGTTGATGCGTTGAATTCATGCTCAGCATACAAAATCAACGACACATCCATTACCTTACGATGCATTTCTGACGGCGTTTCACCACGAAGTAATTTGAGGAAATGACCACACAAAGAATCTTCATCTGTGGTGCAATCAATTTCTACGCCGTCATGAGTATAACGGTACCAATAACACATGATGGCCGGGAATGCGGCTAATAAGCGGTTTGCCGCTTTGTGTTGCTGAGTGAAATCGACTTCTGGCTCAAGATTACCTAAAAACGAGCAACCCGTTCGCATTACATCCATTGGATGTGCATCAGCAGGAATAAGTTTTAATACCGACTTAAGAGCATCAGGTAAATCACGCTGTGCTTTTAATTCGGTTTTGTAAGCACTTAACTGAGCTTGGTTTGGTAACTCACCATTAAATAATAAATAAGCGACTTCTTCAAAGGTAGCGTTATCGGCTAAATCAGAGACATCGTAGCCGCAGTACGTTAGGCCTGAACCTGATTTACCAACAGTACATAATTTTGTTTCGCCAGCACTCTGACCGCGTAATCCTGCGCCTGATAATTTCTTGTCTACCATGATATTTCCCTTCTTTTGCTTTTCGCGATTTAGCACTGCTAAATCGCGGTTGTAGGCTATTGTTATTTTAATTGTAATCGAGTCTTATTGTTGTACTGAGGCTGCTATTTATTTTTGCCTTCCGCAAACAAACTGTCTAATTTTTGTTCATAATCGTGATAACCAAGATAGTCGTATAAATCCATACGAGTTTGCATGGTATCAACCACTGCTTTTTGGTCGCCATCGGTTAAAATTGCGCTGTAAACATTTTCAGCTGCTTTGTTCATCGCACGGAATGCACTCAATGGGTACAACACCATTGCAGCGCCCCACTCACCTAATTGTTGCTTATTCCATAATTCAGTTTGGCCAAATTCAGTAATATTAGCCAAAATAGGCACATCTAAAGCCTCAGCAAAGGCGCGATAATGCTCTTCTGTTTGAATCGCTTCAGCAAAAATACCGTCAGCACCCGCTGCCACATACGCTTTAGCACGTTCAATAGCGGCTTCTACCCTTCTTGAGCAAATGAGTCTGTGCGCGCCATAATGAAAAAGTCAGGATCGGTACGGGCATCAACGGCCGCTTTAATACGATCGACCATTTCTTCTACTGGGACAATTTCTTTATTTGGGCGATGGCCACAACGCTTTTGTGCCACTTGGTCTTCCATGTGTACCGCTGCAGCGCCGGCTTTTTCCATGTCACGAATGGTTTTGGCAATATTAAATGCCCCCCCCCAACCCGTATCAATATCCACCAGCAAAGGTAAATCACAGGCTGAAGTAATACGCTGCACATCAACAAGCACGTCAGTTAGTGATGTCATGCCTAAATCGGGGTAAACCATAAGAAGCGTTAGCCACGCCGCCGCCAGATAAGTAAATCGCTTGATGACCAATTTGCTTTGCCATCATGGCGGCATAAGCATTAATGGTACCGACAATTTGCAGTGGTTTGTTGTTAGCTAATGCTTGACGAAATTTTTTACCTGCACTCATGATATTTCCCTCTATGCAATTAAGACCGTGGACACTAACGCCACAGATAAGTCGTTACGATAATTTATGTTCAATACTGTTTTTAGAATACATAATGTGGCGGCGCATCAGCATTTCGGCTAATTCTGCGTCACGATTTAAAATGGCCTGAACAATGTGTTTGTGTTCATCATAGGCAGTTGTCACACGAGGACCTGCCATGCCAAGTTGCACCCGATACATGCGCACTAAATGATAAATACCATCAAACAACATTGAAATTAGGTGTTTGTTTTTACTGCCTAAAATAATCCGATAATGAAAATCAACATCGCCAGCTTCTTGGTAATAAGACTTGCCACCTTTAACTTCATCAAAGTGAGATTGTAATAAAGCACTTAAATCAGCAATTTCGTTATCACTCATATTTGTCGCCGCTAAACGTGCCGCCATACCTTCAAGTGATTCACGAACTTGATACAGCTCTATCAACCCTTGTGGAGATAACGCAACCACACGAGCCCCTACGTTGGCTTTTCGCTCAACAATATGGCACGACTCTAATCGGTTAATGGCTTCACGGATCACGGCTCTACTCACGGCATACTTTGTCGACAATTCAGTTTCGCTCAATTTAGAGCCGGCCTGAATACGACCTTCGACTATATCGTCTCTAAGGGCTACAAAGGTCTTATCTGCAGAAGTAATCGGCTGGTTCATGCTTGTATCCTAGGCATTTAAAATTGATCTATCACAACAAGTTGTCGACAATATAACACCTATCGAATAGATAACAAGCAAAAAAGGCCCTTATTGTCGACAATAGTTTACTTGACGAGTAAATTTTGTCTTGCACTTAATGTAGAGAGGTTTACAGGGAAGACTCCCCCTGCGACAAAATGCCGCAGATAGAGGATATTCAATTGTCGCAATGGCAAAGTTGGAGCAAAATTAATAATAGGATAACGTCAGTGGCATCCCCCTTTTAATAACTATAATTCGCTGACGTTTATTCGTTTTGGTACACACTTTGGCGTTATTTGATTGCAAACTGATTGGTCATAGATTGATGAGTTACAATTGAATGTCTACTCAATGCTTGGTGACTTTACTCAGCCTCTATCTGCTATGGGAATGGGGATAGAGGCTGATTAAAGGTATCGCTTTTATTATGAATAAGATTATTGGGCCTCTATTGATATAGAGGCCTTTTTTTATTGTTTTTTTATCACTTCAATTTTACATCTAAACCCAATGAGACTAGCCCCGATTAAAGTTGTGATGACCGCAGAGCGCATGATGGCATACATGACTAATTTAGCCGTTTATGGCTAAAAATAAACATTTAGCCACTTTAGGCTAATGATAATGTGACAGCCTAATCGTCATATATGTTGAAAAACAATCCTGACACAAGTGCTATTGAGCATGACACCAATCAAAGCCCATAGATTATCTTAACGTTACGACGAGCAGCTTAAATGCGAACAACCACCTACCCCAAAGAATTCAGATGCCTTGATTCGATAGTATTTGTCCTCAACGTCCTGGGACTGCTCAGCGTAAGGCTGCGTCATAACGTCCTGTAGTTCTCGAACCAGCGAATAATTGCCAACACTGGCTTGTTGATAAGCAGGCACCAGCAACCACTCTCGCAAGGTATATTTAGGGTTAACGAGTTTCATCTGCGAAGCGATCTCATCACGGCTACGTGGCTTCTTATTCGTGTCGCTAGCACTGCCTAGCAATGATTGCCATTGTGTCAGCCAAGCAGACCAACGCTGCTCGAATCCTTTTGGCGCTTGCGATAAGTCGCGGTAGAAACTTTTTGTCAGTGGGCCAATATCATCAGGCAGCGACGAAAGCTCACGGAAAAACAGGGTGTAATCCACTGGCGTTTGCAGCATAAGCGTTTCAAGCTCATTAAATAGCGCTGTATCAAAAGTGCTAAGTCCAAGTTTAGCCGCCCACATCTGCTCCATTTTTGCTTCCATCTCAGCTGAAAAGCCATTAACCAACTGCTGGAGCTGTTCTAGATAATCTGGTTTAGACATCAGTAATGGGCTTAGTGCCGAGCAAAACATCAAGAAATTACGTTCTGCAGCTACACCTTGATTAAGAAAAGCGAAATGCTGACCGCCACCCGTCCAAGGTTGATATTGTGGGTTAAACACATCGCAGAATCCGAATGGACCGTAATCGAGAGTGAAGCCACCAGCGGCACAGTTATCGCTATTAAAGTTACCCTGACAGTAACCAACACGGATCCAGTTCGCTATCAATGACGTCAGACGACTACGGAACTCGCGCGCCAACAAAAGCACTTTTTCTTCATTAGTGAGTTGTTGGTCGATAACATCAGCGTATTCACGGTCAACTAAATGCAACATCAACTGTTCAAGCTCTGCCATCGCTTGAGGGTGTTCTTGCTTACGGGCGCGGCGACCGAATAGCTCAAGTTGACCAACCCGAATAAACGAGGGTGCCACACGCGTCGAGATAGCAACAGCCTCGGTGATCATTTGGTCAGGATCTTGTGCGTTAGAGCCCTCAGAATACCAAGGCCGCTGGACAGTCTCGGTTTTAGACACATACAAACTCAGCGAACGAGACGTTGGCACGCCAAGCGCGTGCATGTGCTCTTGTGCGAGAAACTCACGTACACTAGAGCGCAACACCGCGCGACCGTCTGCACCACGGCAATATGGCGTGCGGCCACCACCTTTAAGCTGCATTTCCCAGCGTTTATCGTTAATCACTGCTTCTAGCACAGAAACCGCTCGACCATCGCCGTAGCCATTACCCGTTCTGAACGGACATTGTTGGATGTATTCGGTACCAAAAATAGACAGTGCATATCCACATGCCCACCCAACCTTGCTCATTGGCTCAGGAACGTTTGAAAGGTCGCCGGAGAATAAGCTCATAAAATCGGCAAACTGCGCCATGCTGTCGGCAAAACCCAATTCAGCAAAGAAGCTGTTGCTGTGTGCTACATACTCTGGGGTTTCAATCGGTGTTGGTTTAACAGGCACATAGTGGCCCGAAAACACTTGTCGTGGCGCATGGTCGACGCCGTTTGATGTTGCGTCAGGATCACTGTTAAGCGTGTCCATCAACGAGTAATTGACCAATTTAGCGAGATCGTCGACTGTCTCGACAGTAACGGGAGTTTGCTGGGACTGTTGATTAGTCATAGGGATACCTTGTTGTTTGAGTCGAAGGGTTGTTCATAACTTGATGGTTTATCGTGTCGACGATTATTCGATTTGTTCTATGTCTGGGAGCGGATCTTTTCAGCATATAATGTCGAAGGCCTGCGCTGTGATATTTGAAAGAGTCTGAGATAAATGGATGGTACCGACACCCATGGTAACGACTCGTTGTAGTAATGGAAAGCTTAGCTTGCTTCATCTGCAATGTATCTATTTTATCATATTGTACATAGTATCTGATTTATGGCCTGCGACCACTAACGTCGTGACGCTTCACCCACACCAGATTTATCAAACTTCGTTTGAATTAGATCGCAAGGTTCCACCCTGCACGGGCCAAAAGGGGATCAACAGCAATCCCCTCTTGGATCACCCTTGCCGTTCCGGCAACATTTTCGCTATTTACAAAACAACAGCTGCGAAAAGGTCGCCATGGGGATTGATCCAGCTTTTGACTTTATTGGGTAACTGCCTCAGCCTTATTCGAAAATGCTAACGCTTCCGATGGTACATCCTGTACCGCGAAAGCTAGCCTGACATCCATGTCAGGACTCACGCTATTTTCTTCAACGGCCTTAAGTTCAGGGTTGAATCACACCAATTGCGAGCAAGGTATGCAAATCATTTAATTGCCCCAAAGCTTGTTTAGGTTTATGGCCTGTGGCCACTAACGTCGTGGCGCTTCACCCACACCAGACCAAGAGGAAACCAACGGCTGTTCCCTCTTGGAACGCCCAGCCGCCCCGCAACATTTTCAAACAGCGAAAAGGTCGCCATGGGGATTGATCCAGCTTTTGACTTTATTGGGTAACGGCCTCAGCTTTATTCGAAAATGCTAACGCTTCCGATAGGCCATCCCTGGCCAACGAAAGCTAGCCTGACGTCCTGTCAGCCTCACGCTATTTTCTTCAACAGCCTCAAGTTCAGAGTTAAATTTATCCATTCCCAATCATGGCTTCTGACTCATTTATGGACATTTCCGAGTTGCGATGAACAAGTGCAGCTGAACTTTCTGATAACTTATTCTATGCCAAACACATCAATTGACTACAAAGTAGTGGCCAGCTTTGCTAAGACACTACAATAGCTTTAAGTTACTTGTAATGATGGCAGTATGGAAAAGTTTATGCTCGGTAATTCTTTAAACACAAATTAATTGTAAATTTAGCGTACCTTTGGCAATGAAGGTGATATCCGGCCAATATTCAAGTGCCAATGGTAACCACTGGTCTCAGAGGCCGAAATCAGGAGCTTATTCTTTGGCAATTGCCGCTCCTTGATGAGATAAACCTTGGGGCCTTGCTCTTGATTGTTATAGGTGCTGCCTCCTACAGGTAACAGGTTGATACTCAGCGGATTGGCTCCCCATTCCTTTAAGTACGCTCCCATATTTGTAGCATCCTTAGACCAACGGATGTCATGTATGACTTTGGTATGCCAGTTCCCACCGTACACTATCAGTCTAGATTCATGGCCTAGATAAGATTTTAGCCTGTTAGCCATTCTCAATGATCTTGGATTCTCATGGTCATCAAAAAGAACCAAAGTAAGGCCATACTTCTTTAACGGGAGTAGTCCCTTTAAAAGCTCAAACATAGCTTCACTAGTTTTGCCTGTGTGAAGCTTATTCCATTGGTAACTAGAAGTGATGTTCTCCTCAAATCTACTGGAATTTCCACTTACATCAGTTTGAGAATTCAGCAGCTCAACGGCTAGAGTAACTGGCCCTTTTTTCAATTGATTACAGACGATGTTTTCAATCCATTGAGGAGTCTCGACACTCCCATGAATTTCACCTAGTAGCAAAGGACGACTATTATCGATTACTGCCTCTAGCTCTGCAGGTAAAGGTTCGCAGGCCCAAGAAGTTATTGGTAGACAGGCTAAACTTATTAAAATCCATAATCGCATAACAGACTCCTTTCTAATCATTTAATATAGTCTATAGGCTCGATGTTGAGTATTCAGTGATTTTTTATCACTAAATACTGTATGGCAAACATAATTAGCTGAAGACTACTCAGCCTGGTTAGTTAACACACTTTGGGGCAGAAATAATTTACGTATCTAGGCTTATTTCTGGACAGAAACGGTTTAGGATAATTACTGATAACCAGAAATTCACATTAGTTCATGTATTGCAAATAAGTTAACTAATGCCTCTTTATGCATATTCACCTGTACCTGATTGCTCTTGAATAGCCTTTAATTGCTGGAGTTGACGACCCTCGAATTTTACGAACTCAAGTGCTTCGACTAAAGCAGTTGTTGCGATTCCTACAATTTGGTTTTTATACAAAGATATCATGGGCAACTCAGGTCTATGCCCCAGCGAGATTACATCTCCAACTGTATGGTCTCTTATCAAAGTTTCAAGATTTCCGTGCGCGCTGCGGCACAGGTAAGCATAAAATCCAGAATACAAATTAGACTCTCCCGCCAACTTGAATTTTTGCCAGATTTTCATACTATCACCCTTAACATTCTCACCTGACATTTTGGCTTGATAGACTTCAAATGATTTGTTCATTTCTTCAACGTGGGCAGAACTAAATTTTGTACACATTAAGTCTATATATGACTCAAGAGCACTGCGCATAATTATTGGTACTGAAGCAGGTTTACCCCTTTCACAAAGATAGTAAGAATCCGAACATAGCTCTGTTACACGAGTTGCTAGCAGCAACACATATTTCTGTTGCAAATCATAATACTCAATATTAGAAAATGCTTCATATTGCAAGCGGCTAACACTTAACCATTTATCCATTAGCTAACTATCCCACGTTTCATATGCATGTAGCCTTGTTAGGCGATTTTCCAGAGAGTCTCAAGTTAAGTTTTGTAAGACTGTTAGATCTATGAACTCACTCTAATAAACATGACCAATGTTAATTTCTAGGTACTTAAAGCTAGTACGCCTAATGTAGCAAGTACGGCTATAAGCATCCAAAACTTAGATGATTTAGTTTTCTTAGGCTCAGGTGGAGTAGTGTTTTGTATTGGGTTCAAGCCGAGTTCTACAAGAACTTCTGTATTTCTATCATGCTCAATTTCTCTCAATAATTCTGCTTCTTCATTTAATTCAGCCTTGTAACGCTTAATAATTGTATCTAACGATACATCTAACAAGTGACAGTAACTCTTAGCTGTGTGAGTATCTTTAATTAAATCGTATACATTATCTGGATCAGTAGTAAGTTGATTAATCAACATAAATTGGGGTCTACATATCGTGTGCTTCATCGTGTATCCGTCTATTACACAATTACGCCCATAACCAGTGACAACGAAACCGGCTACTAACTCAGCTAAAGGTGTTTTATCTTGGCTTTTATCGCGCTTTACCTGTCTTAACATAGACTCATAGGCCGAATATACCTTATCCCAATCTTGCATCTCTGTGGCAGCAACTAAATCAGTTTGCGACTCCCTCCATCTTGCATCGGCAATTGAAACATTTACTTCATCCACTTCCCATTCTTTTGCCAAATCTTTACGTGCATTCAATACTCCTTTATTGCCCTCATACCAGTCATTCCAACAACCATCAGCTAGAGCTTTTAGCTCTTCTAGAAGAAATAAATCACCCTCGCGGTACAGGCGTTGCTCACCAGATAATGGATCTTTTCTAGGATATATGGACTTCTTACAAGATTTACAATTTGCTTTACGTTTAGGTATTGTATCCAGCTCAAAGTCACAGTATGGGCATTTAGACCTAGTACCACTAGAAGCTGCAAGCTCTTTTAATTGTTCTTTCCTTTTCATACAAATTTCGCACCCAATGATTGATTTAAACCGAACTTACGTCAGCGTCCTACATTAGAAAAAATTGGTCAATCAGAACACACTAGTTTAGTGAAGATAATCTACTCTAAACCATTTAGGGACATAAACGTGTCAGATACACTGACTTTAAAAGGGACAAATTCAACTCTGAACTTGAGGACGTTGAAGAAAATAGCGTGAAGCTCACATGGATGTGAGCTTAGCTTTCGCGGTATAGGTCGTTTCTTGGCGTCCTGCCATCACGACATTCGTGAATCCATTCACATCAGATGTACCATCGGAAGCGTTAGCATTTTCGAATAAGTCCGAGGTAATCTACAAGCGAGGTCAAAAGCTGGATCTATTTCCGTCGCGACCTTTTCGCTGTTTGAAAATGTTGCCGGAACGCTGAGGGTTTGCAAAGGGGTGCAAGCGCTTTACCCCTTTGCTCTGGTGTGGGTGAAGCGCCACGACGTTAGTGGCCGCAGGCCATAAAGCAATAAGCAATAAGCAATAAGCAATAAGCTAAAAACAAACCTAAATTTCTGCTCAATACCATTACCGAAATAACGGTAGAATCGACCGATTTATGGTGGAGTTTATCGATGAGAATTCAAACGAAGTATTAAAACTCTGGTGTGGGTGAAGCACCACGACGTTAGTGGCCGCAGGCCATATTAATCCAATCCCAACTCCCCTATTCTACCGATTATCTGCCGTTGGCTTTTTCAGCAATTTGCGCTGCAAGGTTCTCCGATGCATGCCGAGTTGACGGGCGGTTTCTGATACGTTGCCATTGTTGTTGGCGAGGACTTGTTGAATGTGTTCCCATTCGACCCGCTTGGGATTAAGTGGCAGCTCTTCAATATCATCATAAACCGTTGTGGTTTGAGCCGAGACTGATAATGCATTTAATAAGGTTTGGGTGTCGACAGGTTTGGCGAGGTAATTGTCTGCGCCAAGGCGGATAGCTTCTACTGCGGTGGCAATGCTGGCAAAGCCAGTGAGTAATACCATTTGCACATGAGGAATAAGTTGTCTTAATGGTTTTATTAACAATAAGCCATTATGTTCAGCTAGTTTCATGTCTAACAAGATATGGGTTGGAACAAATTGCCTTGCCATTAATAAACTGTCGCTGGCGTGATGGCAGGTTTTGCACTCAAAACCGTGTTTGCCGAGTCGGCGGGCTAAAATGGCTGCAAGGGCTAAATCATCTTCAATAATCAACAGCTTGTTCATGGTGTTCTCTATTCAGCTTATATTGGCTTCAATTCGCTTCAACTTGTTTTTTGTTCGCTCAGCGGTAAGGTCACAATGGCTTCGGTGCCGCATTCAGAATGGGGTTTAAGGTATAACTTACCGCCTAAACGCTCGAAGCTGGTGTGGCTTAATAAAACAGCGATGCCCATCCCTTTGGGGCTTTTTACCATGTTACTGCCTAATGTATGAAGTAGATGGGTTGCAATACCGACACCGTAGTCGCGAATGATAATACTCAACTCTCTTGGTTGAGAAAGACTAAGATTTACATCGACCTGGGACGAATGTTGATTATCTTCACTGGCTTGGACGCCATTTTGAATAAGAGCCATTAATGCTGGCAATAACCCCATGTCTGTCAACACTATATGTGACTCAACCTGTGGTGCTATGGATATATTCAATTGCGCTTCTGGCATCAATAAACTTATTTGCTCGGTTAACATTGTCACTAATTTGTCGACGCGCTGCTCTATCAGTTTTTGTTCTCTAATCGATTCAGTCGCTAAACGTAAATCAGCTAAGGTGACTTCACAGCGATTTAGCGCTTGCTGCATTTCGCTGATCAATTCAGTTTGTTCAACATCATTGATCGAATCGGATAGTTCATCAACTAGTAAGCGTAATGTGGCTAAAGGCGTTGCCAGTTGATGTGCCATTTGCGCTGATGCGGTGCCTAACGCCAATATCTTTTCTTGGCGTAACTGCGCTTCTCGTAAATAGTGCAGCTCGGCATTTTTTTGTCTAATACGTTTGGCAATAAAGCCTACTGTGATGGTTAAGACTAATGCCGAAATAACAAAATTAAACCACATGCCTAAATAGTGCGACCCCATGTCCATACTGTTGCTTGCTGGCATAGCCTGATTTGCTTGCATAACATGATTCATCTGGCTCATGTCATGGCCCATTACTGAACCACTATTTTGTTCGGTGATATCAACAATCATCAAGCTATAAAATACTGTCGACACTATGGTTAAGCACCAAGGAGCCCATAGGGGTAATGTAATGGCTGAAATAGCAATCGGTAATAGTAGTAATGATACAAAGGCATTGGTTGCTCCGCCGGTAAAATATAACCACGTAGCCCAAAACAAAGTGTCTAATAATAAGGTTAAAAACAACAAACCATTGTTGTTCATGCTGAGTCGATGAAAGCGATAGCTAAAGCCGACATAACAGGCTTCAAAAATTAACACGTAAGACAAGGTTACTGGAGGTGTTGTTAAGCCAAATAAGTCTGTCGCAAACAAAATAAGGCCAATTTTAAGGCCCCAATTCACTAATCGCAGTAAGGCTAATTGTTGCTGGCTTGCGTTAAACGAAACATTCACATTTGCCATACTATCGTTTATCCTAATTTTTGTGATGTATTAAGCCAAAGATACAGCGTTGAAATATTGAGGGTCTTACAACACGGCGATTATAGGTCACTTTATCAAAAATTTACTCTCGCAGTGCCTATATTAACGATATTAATTCAGCTAGGCGGGCTAACTTGCTAGGGCCTGTTGATCTTTCAAGGTTGTTTTTGCAGCGAGTTGTTGGTCATTTGTACAAGGCAGAGACTTTGTGGTGTAGTTATTCTACATAAAAAGTCGATAACGCAGTAAAAATAACCAACAAACGCTGCCAGAAGGGTTCGGCTAAAAACGTTTTACTCTTTGTTGAACGGATTTTGCTTAGATGACTAGGCATCAATACATTCGCCTCGATTAAAACGTTTTTAGCTCGAACAAAATTCAACCAGCAAAGATGAACAGGCCCTAGTCAGTAAAATAGTTAATCAGCCACAAAAACGCCTCGCCTACCGTTAAATATGTAGATATAATGCATAGCAATTCACTCGACCAAATATAACAATTTCAATTTAACTACCCTTTTGACGGTTATTAACCGGTTAAGACTTTTTGCAGTGTTTGCTTTTATAGGTAAGTTCGTCGAAATATAGCCTGTTAAATTCCTAATGATAAAACCAAGGAAGATGTCCAATGATTAATGACATTATATCGCTCACCAACAATGTGCTGTGGGGCGACTACCAAGTACTCATTTATATATTGGTATTTGCCGGCATATGGTTTTCATTGAAATTAAGATTTATTCAGCTTCGCCATTTCGGTTACATGTTTAAAGTGATGAAAGGCAGTACTCAAGGTGACAAATCGGGCATTAGCTCGTATCAAGCATTATGTACTGGCCTGTCTGCGCGAGTGGGAACAGGTAACTTAGCGGGCGTCGCAATGGCGATTTCACTGGGTGGCAGCGGTGCAGTGTTTTGGATGTGGGTAATCGCGCTATTGGGTATGGCGACCGGATTTGCCGAAAGCATTTTAGGTCAGTTGTATAAAGTGCGCGACGACCATAAAGAATACCGCGGTGGACCCGCCTATTATATCCGCGCTGGGCTGAATAAACCTTGGTTAGCGGTATTATTCGCGCTGTGTTTATTCCTCGGTTACGGCATTAGTTTCAGTGCCATGCAAGCCAACACCATCACAGATGCACTCAACCACACTTTCGAGTTATCACCTGTATATTCCGGTGCGGTGATTACCTTTATTGCAGGCATCATCGTTATGGGAGGTCTTCGCAGTATTGCGCGTTTTGCTGAGTTCGTGGTGCCGTTTATGGGTCTGGCCTTTATTTTAGCCGCAGTCACCGTCACCATTATTAACATTCAGCTAGTACCTGGGGTATTGATGGATATTATTAACTCAGCTTTTGGGTTAAACGAAGCGGCAGCTGGTGCACTCGGTGCAGCGATTAAAAATGGGATTCAACGCGGTTTATATTCTAACGAGGCTGGTGCAGGTAGTGTACCCCATGCGGCAGCTGGCGCCACTCCGGTGCCAAACCACCCTGTTGCACAAGGTTACGTACAAATGCTTGGGGTGTTTATCGACACTATGGTGTTGTGTAGCTGTACCGCCATTGTGATTTTATTGGCCCAAGGCAATATTGACAGTGAAATGGAAGGCATTCGGATCACTCAAAACGCCATGACTTACCATATGGGAATGAGCGGTGATATGTTTGTGGCCATCATTATTACCCTATTTTCTTTTACGTCTGTGGTGGCCAACTATGCCTACGCCGAAAGTAACTTGCATTTATTTAAGCTCGACAACATTTATGGTCGCACCATATACACCCTACTGTATTTAGGCATGGTGTATTGGGGAGCTAACGCCTCATTAAAAGAAGTGTGGAACATGGCAGATATGGCGCTGGGATTAATGACAGTGGTTAACATCAGTGCAATTATGCTGTTAACCCCGACCATAGTGAATTTAACCCGCGATTACCAAGTTAAGCTTAAAACCACTAACCAGCCTGAATTCAAACTGGCCGATGTCAAAATTCAAGGTAAAACCGAAACTGGCGTGTGGTCGTAAACACAATACTTTAGGCTTAAATGAGTACAAACTCGTTGATGCGGAATTGAACCTATATTCAATTCTGCATTTTTGTTAATAACGCAGTTAATGCTTAAAAGAACTGCCTATAACTTATTATGATTAAAAATTTATATAATAGACTGGCCTTACGTTACTCCCTTAACGTAAAATGGTTGTTAACTAAAGAGGGACAAATGGCTAATATTTCTAAATTTGATCGCGAAGACGTACTCGAAAAAGCAAAAAACCTATTTTGGCAAAAAGGGTTTCTAGCCACTTCGACGCGAGAGATTCAGACTACCATGGACATGCGACCAGGTAGTATTTACGCTGCATTTGGTAGTAAAGCTGATTTATATCATCAGACATTAATTCATTATGCACACACTTCAGCTAACGAATTAAATGATAAAATAGAGCAGAATGAACACGTATGGGATGGACTGAAGCAATATTTACGCGGCTTAATAGTGCCTTGTTGTGCCACAGTTCCCAGTGAACTATGTATGGTGATGCGCACGCTGGCAGAACTTGACGAATCACATCAAGAAACCCTTAACATTGCTCGTGATTTACTGACTAAAGTTGAACATCGTTTTGCCAATATCATTGAGCAAGCTCAAACCCAGGGCGATTTATCGGCTAAATTGGATAAATATCAAGTGGCTAAAAAAATCCAAGTACACATTATTGGCTTACGATCTTACTTAAAAGCCACTGGTGATACTGAAACAGTAAGCCAGCAACTAGAAGAGTTTTTTGTTCAATTACAAAATCAATAAAAAAAGCGCCTAAGGCGCTTTTTTTATATCTACATCATTTTTATTGAATAATCATAAAAATTGAACTGTTAAATTGGAGCCCGTAATTATCGCTTGCCCAACATTGAGCTTGATGACTAATTGCGTTAATCATCTAATAAACAATATCTTGAGCCAACAAGCACGAATACACCCCAGTAAACAGTTGTACCGATTCAGTATTCTGATATTCACTAACCACTACCTTGTTACAGTTCACTATTTGAATCGATAGATTTAGTCACTGTATATCAAAAAACCGCTGGTTCTAGCCAGCGGTTTTATTTACATCAATAGATTTAGGTTTTTATACCTAAATATAATGTCTAAGGTTACTTCTTGCTGGTTGCTCTTAACATCCATGCAGTTTTTTCATGTACTCGCATACGATCGGATACTAAAGCTACTGTGGATTCATCATCAGCATCTTGCGCTGTTTTGAGTACTTGTCGCGCAGTTTTTATCACTTGTTCATGACCTTTAGTCAGTAATTCGACCATGTCAGCTGAGCTTGGTACACCTTCGACTTCTTTAATAGAGCTTAAACGGGCAAACTCTTTATAAGTTCCCGGTGCGGCTACATCTAAAGTACGAATTCGTTCAGCAATATCATCAACAGCAGTCGCAAGCTCAGTGTAATGTTCTTCAAACATTAAGTGTAGTTCGCGAAAGTGAATACCCGTGACGTTCCAATGGAAATTATGGGTTTGTAAATAAAGTGTATAGGAATCGGCTAATAAGCTTTTTAAGCCTTCAGCAATTTCTAGTCGGTCGTCTTTTTTTATACCAATATCGATGTCAGTCATTTTATTCCTCTCAAAGTAGAATTAATTAATCATAACATTATTGCATTTGTATAAATGGTAGATGTAATAGAGCTACAATTATAAAACATACATTATTTGTTAACACATCGCTTACATTTAATTTTTATTGAGCTATTTTGGTTTTATTTTAAAAACAAAAATACTCTTTAAAAACAGACTGCAAACATAACACTCACTTATATCTATAATCTTAGTTTAAATGCATCGCATCAATTTATAAAGTAAATTTACAATATATCTTAACTATTTAAAAACTTGAAACAATAATTAACGTATTAAGTACTTTATAAATTAATACTTTCGTTAACTCATCAAAAACCTTGTCTTTATTTATATTATCATGACTGCATAACGGATCAACTGTCTGTCATTAAACTCTGTTAATATTTTTATCTTATTCATTTATTAAAATATTGATCTAGATCATTTTGAGGTAGCACGAGGAAATAATACCAAATACATATACACCACTATGACGAGGTTAATCGCCAGAACTATCACACTGAGTAAGCTAAAGTGATTCACCATTTCATAAAGTTCAATAGGCAAGTATATCGCTCCACTTAACAAAGCGAACCACTGAGTCCAGCGCATGTTATGCCATAGCCCATAAGCTTCAACAAAACGCATCAAGGTATACACCGTGACCCCTAACGACATTAAGGTTAAGCTCGATTGTGGCAATGACCCAATAGCAGAAATAAAAATACTTGGGTAACGGTTGGCAGGATTAAGGTGTAAATGTGTGACTAACTGCTCTGCCAACAAAGACAAATTTTGACCTGCATACACATGTAGTCCTATCGCAACGACTAATGCCAACACTCCTTTAGTCGCCTCAAGTAATGCGACAGCGCGTACGCCTTTATCCAAATGCTTCATTATTATAGCTTCCCTGAAAAACTGACTGGTTTATTTTAACGTCTGATATTGACTAAGCCTAGGTAATCAACGGGATAAAATATAAATATGGAGTGTATCTAGCTTATGTAGAATTTAGTGTCATTCTGATAATGGAACGATTGGAGATGTAGATAATAGCTCTACTTGTTTACGTTCATCATCAGTTAATGCACCGTAATCTCTTGGGTATGACCAACCATATCCCCAACGGAATTTTGTCGGTAAATAAGGCGTACCACCTACTCTAACGCCAGCCAACATCAATAATGCAATTTGCGGCTGGCCCACGTTCGCCACACAAGCAAGCAGTGCCTTATCTGATGCCAAACGCTCGTCAAATGTACCGCCCTTCCAATAGTCATAATCATGTTTTTGGCAACACACTAACCATAATTCGCTTTGTTCAAACGTGCCATCAGGAAATGCACTGCAACCATCACTAGTAAAAGGCGATAGCGTGTCGGCCATGACAGGATTAATGAACATCGACACACTGGCGATAACCAAGGCTGCACAACCAAGATGGTAATTTTTCACTTTATATATCCAGCTCATTATCATTTCAAAACAATGATGCCACAGCAAACATGACAGTAATAGAAAATAAACCAGCATCGCAACATATTAACTCTCATCGTCAAGGGGTCACTCTCTTATGAGCATTATATTTAGTCAATTTACTAACACATTTCTGATACGGTTGATAAATATCGTAAAGCCAATTAAAGACGGCGGTATAAATTAAAATAAAGGTTAATACACCAGCTTCTAGTATTAAAGTATCCAAAAGGCTTAATGCCAAATACCATGACACAATTGGTATAGTCACTATTAACATTCCCCCTTCAAAACACAATGCGTGCACAATCCTAGTGAATAACTTTCGAGTAATCCGATTTGGACCAACTAATTTATCAAACCAAAAGTTATAAATATAATTCCATAACATCGCAAACAATGACAAGGCGATACTCACGAATAACATATCTAATGGATTTTGTTCAATTAATAATGCGCTTGCAGGTACGATAAAGGCCAATGCTATTACCTCAAAAGACACTGCGTGGAATGCTCTTTCTCTACTTTGCATGATTATCTCTATTTAATGGTGACGTTTTTACTATTTTCATCCAATATATAGATACATTAAAGTTAGTAAGTATCGGTAAAAACGATATGTATAGTATTGAACAGCTTCAAGCATTTGTGTTGACAGTCAGCACTGGGTCTTTTTCATCGGCGGCTAGAAGCCTGAATAAAGCCCAGTCAGTTGTCAGCCAGCATGTGATAAACCTTGAAATAGACTGCAATAGCGAATTATTTGATCGAAGCGGACGTTACCCTCAATTGACCGCTGCTGGTAAAAAACTGCTGCCTCATGCCCAAGTTTTGCTTAGCCAACATCAACGCCTGAGTGATTGCGCCCAAAGTCTGGACCAACAAGCAATATCTGAGCTGACGATCGGTTTGGATGAAGGGATCCCACTGCAAAGGCTGTTCAATATTATTAATGAGCTCGAAGCTGAGTTCCCGACGATCACGCTTGAATTTTTAACCGCATCAAGTATTGATATTATCGACATGATTGACACCGAACGGGCTGTAACCGGAATTATTTTCAGTGAATTAACCATCCCGACTCACATTGATTTTGAATCTATCGGGTCAATTAAGTTTGATATGTATGTGGCAAGTGCACATCCATTAGCACAACAAGTATGTGATAATTTAGCCAATTTGAAATTGTATCGCCAACTCTTAATTCGGTCACGAAACACAAAATCCAGTAGCTTTCAATTTGCCATTAGCCCAGATGCCTGGTACGCCGACAATTACTATATTTTGCTCGAACTTGCACTGCAGGGGCATGGTTGGTGCTTGTTACCTAATCATATTGCTTCCAGCTATGTTGATAGTGGAGAGTTAGTGTTATTACCCTCTGAATTTAAAGAGATTGGTTGGCAAGCAAATGTAGATGTCATTCAACACCATCGCTACAGTCACGAACCAGTATTTAAGCAACTCAGGCATTCTTTACGGCAATTATTGACGTATTCAACATGATGATGAAACGCTTTTAAACATTTTTATTTGAGTTCATAATAACCTCGCAGTTAATGACATCAAACGAGAAAACCTAATATGCAACAGCATCAACATCCCCCTGTTTATTTCGCACGGTTCTCCTATGATGGCTGTCGAAAACAGTAAAACAGCGCACTTTTTACAACAATTAGGTCAATAACTGCCTATACCTAAAGCTATTGTGGTGTTTTCCGCCCATTTAGATGCCGCTGACGATGTGCTGATTACCGCTGGATCGCATCCTAAAACCGTTCATGATTTCTATCACTTTCCTGACGAACTGTATCAAATTAGCTACCCTGCACCGGGTGAGCCTGTATTGGCAAAACAAATAGCTGACACCTTTATAAATGCGGGTATCAAGGTCAATATAGACGCAACACATGGTTGGGACCATGGAGTATGGATCCCATTGAGATTAATGTATCCGCAGGCGAACATTCCTATCGTGCAAATATCCATTAATACCCGTGTTGGCACTACAGAAAACTATCGATACGGCCAGCTCATCACATCGTAAAACACAACAATATTCTTATTATTGGTTCTGGTGAAATAAGCCATAATTTAAGCGAGGTTTTTCGTTAGCCCAAAACACCAAACGGTGTTGAAATGATGAATAAATTCACAAACTGGGTTGAAGTAAAACTAATGAATAACGATACAGAGTCACTGTTAAATTACCGATCTCTGGCACCATTTGCACAATTTAATCATCCGACTCAAGAACACTTTTTACCGCTTATTGCTTTTTTAGGTGCAAGTGAAACCAGTGCGGCTAAAAGGATCCATCAAGGTGTAGAATTTGAATTATTGACGCTAGATGCTTATTCGTTTAGTTAAACACAGCGAGTTCGGTGATTAGGATAGATGATTAATCATTAAGCTTATGTTTTAATACTATAAATTCTAGATACTATAAGAAAACACTCTCTCAAGTGTATTATTCAAAACCATTGGACGTAATTGGTAATTCGTCATAAAGTGCGATTATGTTTTTATTTTATTTTCGAAAATATCATAAATATACGCTGAGTAATTTTTTATAACTTATTGTTCTTCATTATGTTATTTTGCTTATATTACAGCATCAAATAAGTTATATTATTCAGGACGATATACTATAACAACAGTATCAAGCGTAAAATAACTAGACGTTGATCAATAGCCGCAAGGAGCCGATTTATGCTGATTGAACATAACATTGCTGACGTTTGTGTTGGAATGTATGTGGTCGAAATAACCGAACCCAAAGATACCTTTTCACTTACTAAACCAGGGGTGCTTAAAAGCGAGCGAGTTATTGAAGCATTAAAACGTAAATCGGTTACTAAGCTACTCATTGATACCAGTAAAACTGAAGTTAATATAGAAAAAGTTGAGCAAAAAGTCAGTAGGCCTATGACTCAACCGCCTCGTAAAGTCACACCAGCCCGCTTCGATGTCAAAGCAAACTTTTTTAATCAAGAAATCGTCAGAGCACGTCAAGTGTTTAATGAGTCAAAAGACATTCAAAAGAAACTGTTTCATAATGCACAACATGGTTTGCCACTGGACATGGATCCGGTGCAAAAAATAACCGCTGAATCAACAGATTTGATTTTTAATAATCCAAATGCCTTGTCGTGCGTGATCAATATCCGTAATAAAGATGAATACTTATTAGAGCACTCTGTGTCGGTATCGGTATTAATGACCATGTTTGCCATTTACAAAAAAATCGACAAAGGCATTGTTAATCAACTGGCTATTGGTGCATTTCTACATGATGTTGGCAAAATCATGATCCCAGATCGAATTTTAAACAAGCCCGGAAAACTGACTGATGAAGAGTTTCATATCATGAAAACTCATGCCAGTTATTCGATTGATATCATGAAAAATACTTCAGGTATCAGTCCACTGAGCTTGGAAGTAACCAGCTTACACCATGAAAAACTCAATGGATTAGGTTATCCATTTGGTGTACCCGCTGAAAAAATCACCCTTTATGGGCGCATGATCAGCATATGCGATATTTTTGATGCTCTGACTTCGAATCGCTGTTACAAACAAGGTTATGCCCAAGTTAAAGCATTCAGTATTTTACGTGCGTTAGCTGAAAAAAATGAATTGGATAAAGACTTAGTCGATCAATTTATTCGCTGTATGGGAGTTTATCCTGTTGGTTCGGTGGTTCAACTTGAATCAAATAGACTCGCTATTGTCGAAGACCATAATCGGAAAGACCCTATCCGTCCGCTAGTCAGACCCTTCTATCATTTAAAACCGGATCATTTTGAAGCAGGAAACAAAATTGACTTAGCCACAGTGACCGATGACTTAATTGTTAAGTGTGTGCGAGCTGATGACTTTAATCTGAACATGGAACAAATTTTTGAGTATTTAGCTCACGAAGGATAGAGAAATGCCATTAAACAAGTTTAATGGCATGAAAATCTTTTATTATTGACCATTTATCTAAACATTACAGTATAAACTGAGTCATTTGCTATTCAGATACAGGCAATACTTTTAGTCCAAATAAATATCGTGTCACCTTGAACGGCCTAATCAAGTAATAACATAGCAAGGCACACACCACAAAAGCACTCAATAACAAACTCACTGATTTAAGTGCGATTGAAGCCTGCCACTGCACTATATAAAACGCCAACATCACTATTACCGTTTGATGCAAAATATAAAACGGATAGATCAACTCATTGGTTTGGTATAGCCATGTTGGTGTTTTTTTAATATGGGCAATTGCAAAACCTGCCATGGTTAATAATCCAGACCAAGACACTAGCGTACAAACTAACCACCATAATTGCCAACGGGCAGTTAACGATAAATAAGGGCTTAAATCAGGTGAGTAATAGTAGCCATAAAACAGTGTTGAACTCACGAGCAAACTGGCTAAATAGATGTATCGATGTTTTGCTAACGCGCGCCAAATAAGCTCACTTTTGACAAAGCACATGCCTGCGAAAAAGAAAAACAAATAGAACACACTTAATGATAAGTTTTCGATATGGTGACTATCTGATGGCGCGATATATTTAAGCGCACCACGCAATACGATTAACAGCAAAACTAAAGAGAGCAAGCCAAAACGATGATGACTTATTCGTTCAAGCCATTGTTGTAACTTATTGCCGGTTTGAGATGTTAACAAATACCTAAATGGCACAGCAAGTAACATGAAAATGACTAAAAACTCAATAAACCATAAATGATTACTATCAAACGACAACATCAACTGGCCATAGGCAGATGCTAAAGAGTCATATTCAGTGATGTTCTCATAATAATGTTGTGGCGGCACAATCAATATCATTCCCACCAGCAAAGGGATAAAAAGCCGATGAAACTTACTCGATAGAAATTTACGAGCAGGCAATTTTTGCAGTAACAAAAAACTGGCCGCACCTGCAATAAAGAACAATGTTTGCAACCTGAGTTGCTCAAAATACACCATGATATCGTCAAGCACCTTGCTCGACTCATTGTTCATCACATGCCAGTCATCACCATTAAACGGCATAAACACATGGTGTAGGAACACAGCAAAAATCAGTGCTACTCGCAACCAATCAAGTTCTGAATAACGCTTATTTTGCAGCAAAATCTCACTCATAATAAATTCTTTCCGCTGGTTATTTATTTAACATATTGAATATCGTCGTTAACTTGACAATACTCAGCGGTAATACTTAAGCCATACTTTTGGCAATTTTCGCTTTGTTATGTAACGCCAGAGCGACAAAAGCATCTACAGTAGCACGATGATTGGTACACTTTACATGCAGCTGAGTGGGGATGGCTTTATGTGCATCCGTTAATTGTAAAAATCGACAACCTTGACTGAATAATTTACGAATACAATAAGGCGCAATAGCAACACCAAGACCAGCGGCCACTTCAGTTAACAAGGTTTGCATATGTGTAGGTTGACTAATAATATTTGCAGAAAACCCCGCTTGTTTACACAGCATAATGGTATCGTCAAACAAACCGACTGCCTCGTCACGGTTAAAGATGATCATTTTTTGCTGCTGTAATTGACCAAGCTCTATTTGACTATATTCAGCCAGTGGATGGTGTTGACCCACAACGGCCACCAACTTATCGATGTAAATATCACTGCTATTAAATTCATCCATGATCCCGCTAGGTAGTGGACGCGAAAAACCAACATCTATAAGGTTAGCGTTAAATGCTTCAATTTGTTCTGTAGCAGTCATTTCAAATAAAGTGATATGCACATCAGGAAACTGCTGCGAATAGCTGCGAACTAAATCCGCCATAAAGGTCAAACATGCTGAACTTAAATAAGCAATATTAAGCTCGCCGACTTGGCCATCATGGGCGCGTTTTACTTGGCTTTTAGCTTTACTGGTGAGTGCTAGTATTTGCTTAGCATCACTAAGTAATTGCTTACCTGCTGTAGT